>NC_018485.1:3149953-3461698 GCF_000304315.1 Methylocystis sp. SC2
CATATCGAGGCCGTGAAGAAGGCCGTTCTCGCGGCGCGATGATGGGCGACCAAACCTCCCGCCTGTTTGAAAAATGCGTCCAGCCGCAAGGCGTCCAGGATGCGCCACTCCGGAAGGCGCCAGACGACCACTTTCCGCCGGAAGACGAACATGCCGCAAAAAACGATCGAAAGGGTCGCGGCGGCTGCGATCAACAGGCGCGGATCGATGATGCGCGAATCCGAGCTGGCCAGAATCAGCAATGACAAAATGACGATCGCCGTAACGTCGTAGAGCTTTTCCAGCAGGACCGCGGCGCTGATGCCGCCGATCGCATAATGATAATAGGAATGTCCAAAATAGATTTTCACGCCTTCGCCAGCCCTGAACGGAACTAAGCTGTTGAAGGTGAATCCCATCGTCGCGATCAGAAAACCGGAAAAGAGTCCGCCGCCAAGCAGCGTCGACAGGCGCGACCCATAGAACAGCAAGACGAACATATTCATCGTCATTGCGATCAGAATCGCGCTTGAGGGGATCTGCTTCAGCTCCTGCGACAAATGGGCGAATTCTATGTTCTGATAGAGCCAGTAAGCAATGTACGCAAAAAAAGCGGCGTTCAAAATCAGCGCAAAATATCCGCTACGCTGAGAGATGAATTTTATTGAATTGGCCGCGCGCTGCGGCCCAGCGTTCGCGTGCAAAGGCCGATGGCCGCCGACCGGCGAGACAATCTCGCTCAATCGCAGCTCGGGCGCGAGACGCGTCGGTCGAAGTCGATCGTCCTCTACGCTCATGGCCATCTCGCTCTGCGCGGCATAGCGCTTCGCCGTCGAGGCGGAAAAAGGACCGGCGCGGTAGTCGCCGGCCTCTCTCTATCCGAAACAGCGTCCGCTTAGGTCAGATATTGGCCGCCGTTGATCGTCAGCGTCGAGCCGGTGATGAAGCCGGCGTCGTCGGCGGCGAGAAATACGACGGCGCGCGCGATCTCCTCCGGCTCGCCGAGACGGCCGACCGCGATATAGGGAATGATGTGCTTGTCGAGCACGTCCTGCGGAACGGCCTTCACCATTTCGGTCGCGATATAGCCCGGCGCGATGGCGTTGACGGTGATGCCCTTAGAGGCGCTCTCCTGCGCCAGCGCCTTCACGAAGCCGATGTCGCCGGCCTTGGAGGCGGAATAATTGGTCTGGCCGGCCTGGCCCTTCTGGCCGTTGATCGACGAGATGACGATGATGCGGCCGAAGCCGCGATCGCGCATGCCGTTGATGACCGGGCGCGTGACGTTGAACAGCGAATTGAGATTGGTGTTGATCACCGCCTGCCACTGGGCAAGCTCCATCTTGTGGAACAGACGGTCCTTGGTGATGCCGGCGTTGTTGACGAGAATGTCGACCGGGCCGATCTCTTTCTCGATCTGCGCGATTCCGGCGGCGCAGGCGTCATAGTCGGAAACGTCGAACTTAAAGACCGGAATGCCCGTCTCCGCCTTGAATTTATTGGCGGCTTCGTCATTGCCGGCGTAAGTCGCCGCGACAGTGTAGCCCGCCGCCTTCAGCGCCTTGGAAATCGCTTCGCCGATGCCGCGCGTGCCGCCTGTCACAACTGCAGTTCTTGCCATTTAAAGAGTCTCCTCCAGAATTGTTGATCGTTTGAAACGGCAGTCGGCAATAGGCAGTCGGCAGTCGGAATAAACGAACTCCGACTGCCTCTCCACGACTGCCAACTGCCGCTCTTAACGCTCCACCGTCAGCGCGATGCCCATGCCGCCGCCGATGCAGAGCGTCGCGAGGCCCTTCTTGGAGCCGCGACGCGCCATCTCATGCAGCAGCGTCGTGAGCACGCGCGCGCCGGAGGCGCCGATCGGATGGCCGATGGCGATCGCGCCGCCATTGACGTTCACGATGGCGGGATCCCAGCCCATGTCCTTGTTGACCGCGAGCGCCTGCGCCGCGAAGGCTTCGTTCGCCTCGACGAGATCGAGGTCGGCGACTTTCCAGCCGGCCTTCTCCAGCGCTTTGCGCGACGCGGGGATCGGCCCGGAGCCCATCACCGACGGATCGACGCCGGCGGTCGCCCAGGAGGCGATGCGCGCCAGCGGCGTCAGGCCGCGCTTCTTCGCTTCTTCGGCGCTCATCACGATGAGCGCCGCGGCGCCGTCGTTGAGGCCGGAGGCGTTCGCCGCCGTCACCGTGCCGTCCTTGGCGAAGGCCGGGCGCAGCTTGCCGACGCCCTCCATCGTCACGCCATGCTTGATATATTCGTCCGAGTCGACGACGACGTCGCCCTTCTTGGTCGAGATCGTATAGGGGACGATTTCGTCCTTGAACTTGCCGGCCTTCTGCGCCGCCTCGGCCTTGTTCTGCGACTTGACGGCGAATTCGTCCTGCTGCTCGCGGGTGATCTGCCACTGTCGGGCGACGTTCTCGGCGGTGACGCCCATGTGATAATTGTTGAAGGCGTCGGTGAGCCCGTCAATGATCATGGTGTCGACGAATTTGACGTCGCCCATCTTGGTGCCCGTGCGCAGCTGCGACGCATGCGGCGCGAGCGACATCGACTCCTGACCGCCGGCGACGATGATGCTGGCGTCGCCCGCCTGGATCTGCTGGGCGGCGAGCGCCACGGCGCGCAGGCCCGAGCCGCAGACCTGATTAATCCCGAAGGCCGTGGCGCTGTCCGGAACGCCGGCCTTGATCGCCGCCTGACGCGCCGGATTCTGGCCCTGCGCGGAGTCGAGCACCTGTCCGAGAATGACCTCGTTGACCTCATTGGCCTGGATGTTGGCGCGCTCGAGAGCGGCCTTGATGGCGACGGCGCCGAGCTCGTGGGCCGGAACCGCTCCAAAGGCTCCGTTGAACGATCCGACGGCGGTGCGCGCCGCGGAAACGATCACGATATCGGTCATCTGTCGCTCTCCTTGCAAAATAGTCCAACCGCCCGACCGCCTTAGCCGGTCAGGGGGCGAAATGTTGGTCCTTTCGCGCTTGCGGTGGGCAAGCCGCGGCCCGTTTTGCACGGAATCGAGCGGTAGCGAAAGGCTTTCGGCATGAAAATATTGCCGCAGGCGCCAATTTGCGCGTATCGTCCGACGCTAGAGGACTGTTTTTAGGCGGGCGGCGGCCGTGCGGCGAGGGAGCGTGTCAGGCGTATGGCGACTGAGAAAAAACCCACCACGATCAAGAAATACGCCAATCGTCGGCTCTATGACACCGGAACGAGCACATATGTGACGCTTGAGGACCTTGCCGGGATGGTGAAGCGCGGCGAGGATTTCGTCGTGTGCGATGCAAAAACCGGCGATGACATCACGCGCCCGGTGCTGGCCCAGATCATCTTCGAGCAGGAGGGCAAGGAGGGCCAGAGCCTGCTGCCGATCGCCTTCCTGCGCCAGCTCATCCGCTTCTACGGCGACTCTATGCAGATGCTGGTGCCGAGCTATCTCGAATTCTCGATCGACAAGCTGACGAAAGAGCAGCAAAGATTCCGCGACCAATTCACCTCGGCGCTCGGCGTCGGGGGCGCGCCGTTCGCCGAGCCGACGCGCGCCGCTTTTCAGTCGCTCGAAGAGCAGGCGCGCAAGAACATGGCCGTGTTCCGCCAGGCGCTGACCATGTTCAATCCCTTCGGCGTGCCGACGGAAGGCATGATGACCACGGCCCCGTCGCTCGACGAGCATGAGGCCGGCGGCGCCAGCAAGGAAGCCGGCGACGTCGCCGACCTGAAGCGCCAGCTCGACGAGCTGAACAAGCGCATCGATAATCTGTCGAAGGGGTGAGGCGGCGTGCGAGGCGGTCAGTGAAAAAAGAGCTTCAGCACCACCGCCAACAGGAGCGCGATGACGAAGCCCACCATCCAGCGCAAAACAGCCAGTTCGCTTTCGATTTTGGAAAAGCGGTTTTCATGCATTGTGATGGCTTCCAAAAGCGACCCGCGCTTGCACGAATGGCCGTCGCTTGATGCAGTGAGAGCCGCGATCGTGGCCGAGGCAAAAAGCATCTATCCATAGCATCCTGTGTTAGAGGCGGCGATATGCTATACATGATACAAAGCATGATGCTTAATGTAATTTATATTACCTTGTCAATGTTGATTATATTTGCGATCTTAGCTATACTTTTTAAGTATTTCGGCAATATTAGTTTAAATGTCGAACTTCCTGATGATTATGGTCGCCACTTAGGACTACCGCGCTGGCCGTATGTTGAGGATGATGATTGCGATGACAATAATAGTACAGTTGACAACGATGAGAATGTCGGCTTATTTGTAGGTTTCTGTCGGAACCTTTTTTTCATAAGTGTGCTATCCATAGCACTTTTGCTATTAATATTTGCTGTAGCCGCTCTTGGAATTTTGGGGATTATTGTTTTGAACGGCATCAATGCAAATAAATATATTATGTGTGTTGTGTTTATAATAACAGGTATCGCGCTATATGGAGCGCGGACCAAATATCCATTTTTATATGGAGGCGTGGAGGTCATGGTTGGTGTAGCTGCTATATTTTATACAACGATATTTTCTACTATTGCATCGGCAAATTCGACATCATCACCGTTGCTATTATCGGTGTCTGCAGGTATGTATATTATAGTACGAGGGCTGGATAATATGAACAAATCAGTCCCGCCACCTCTCGAAAGGGCTTGGACAACATTGCGTTGGAATGTGCCGCGATAAAATTTCGAGAAGTCGAATTAGGAAACTACCCGCTTGGTCACGTATTAAACCTGAAATGCATCACGTCGCCGTCGGCGACCACATATTCCTTGCCTTCCAGCCTTAAGCGCCCGGCGTCGCGCGCGCCCGCCTCGCCCTTGTTCGACACATAATCGCCATAGGCGATCGTCTCGGCGCGAATGAAGCCTTTCTCGAAGTCCGTGTGGATCACGCCCGCCGCGGCCGGCGCGCGCACGCCTTTCTCGATGGTCCAGGCGCGCGCCTCCTTCGGGCCGACGGTGAAATAGGTGATGAGATGCAGAAGGTCGTAGCCGGCGCGGATGACGCGATTGAGCCCGGGCTCGGCGAGGCCGACCGCTTCGAGATAATCCTTCTGCTCGGCGGCCGGCAGCACCGCGATCTCGCTTTCGATTTTCGCGGAGACGACCACCGCGGCCGCGCCTTCCTCGGCGGCGCGAACAGCGACTTTCGCCGATTGGGCGTTGCCTTCGGACGCCGACGCTTCTTCGACATTGCAGACATAAAGCACGGGCTTCGACGAGAGGAGCCCGAGACCGGCGAAGGCGGCGCGTTCCTCCGCGCTCACCTTGGCGAGACGCGCGGGCTTGCCCTCGCGCAGCAGGACAAGGCAGCGGTTCATCAGATCGGCGAGTTCCTTCGCCTCCTTGTCGCCGCCCTTGGCCTTCTTCTCCATGGCGACGACGCGCTTTTCGAGGCTGTCGAGATCGGCCAGCATCAGCTCCGTCTCGATCGTCTCGATGTCGCGGATCGGATCGACGCCGCCTTCGACATGGGTCACGTCGCCGTCCTCGAAACAGCGCACGACATGGGCGATGGCGTCGCATTCGCGGATATTGGCGAGAAACTGGTTGCCGAGCCCTTCGCCTTTGGAGGCGCCGCGCACGAGGCCGGCGATGTCAACGAAGGTCAGGCGCGTCGGAATGATTTCCTTCGAACCCGCGATCCTGGCCAATTCCTCAAGCCTCGGGTCCGGAACGGCGACTTCGCCGACATTCGGCTCGATCGTGCAGAAGGGATAGTTCGCGGCCTGCGCCGCGGCGGTCTGCGTGAGGGCGTTGAAGAGGGTCGACTTGCCGACGTTGGGCAGGCCGACGATGCCACATTTGAACCCCATATCCGTCCCGGTTTTTTCGATTGCGCGTTGCGGCGCGGTATGCGGGGCGGCGCGAGAAAAGGCAAGGGGGACGCGCGTCCCCCCCTGTATTGCTGCGATCGTCACGCGCGGCCTTCGCGCTAGAGGCTCTTCAGATATTCGAGAAGCGCCCTCTTTTCGACGTCCGAAAGCGAAGTTCCGAAGTCATGGCCGCAGCGGCTGTTGCCGGAATCGCGTTTCGCGCAATCGTCGGCGTTGTAGGTCGAGCTGAATGCGCCCTGTTCCCTCGCCAAGCCGACGTTCTCAATGTCATAGGCCGGGCCGACCTTGAAGGTGGCCGGACGGTCGGCGGGCTTTTTCAAGAGATCGGCGAGAGTCGGCACCGAGCCATTGTGCAGATAAGGCGCCGCCGCCCAGATGCCTTGCATCACCCGCGACTCGAAGACGATCGAAGGCTGCGTGGCGCTGGGCTTCTTATAGAGGTTCTCCAGGTCCGTCGAGAGCTTGGCGGTAATGAGACTGGCGGCGGTCTCCGTCCTGGCTTCTCGTGACTCGGGGATGCACTGTTCAACGATGGGCTTGAACACGTCGAGACCGAAATGGAGCGGCGCTTCGACGATCGATCCAATTACCGAGAGGCCGAGAATGCTGATGATCTTGTCTCTTGGTTTCAGCGGCGTGTCGATCCCGGGGATAAAGGGGATCGCCGCGCCGTTGAGCACGCCGGTGTCCGCCTCGCGGCCGAGCACATTGTATTCACGGACGTCCGTTCCGACATCCTGAAGCGGCGTTTTCCACGTGTTGACGTTACACAGGCGGGGCGTTCCTTTCGTGACTGCGTGACAGCCCGTCGCGCAGCCGCCCTGCGAGGGATCGCGATTGAAAATTTCCTCGCCTTGCGCCACGAGTTTCGGATCGAGACTCCACGGCCATTTCGGCGGACCGATCTGCTGGATCAACGTTTCGAGACGCATGAGGCCCGGATAATTGAGCGAGGAATCATTGAGGAAGTTGATGAGTTTGGGGAGTCGGGAAGAATTGAATTGGACGAGTTGCGGCATTGGGAGCGTGAGCGGCGTCGGTCTGTAGATTCCGAAGACGCCGTAGACCTCGCCCACGTTTCTCGCCAGACCAAGAATGTCGTCGCCGTTGCGGGCGAATCCTGGCCATTGCGTCATATCCTGAATCGCCGCGTTCCAAAGGAACGGATAACGCACCGGCGCGTCGGCGAGGGCGATATTCTGCTCGATGATGCGGGACGAGGTCGTTCCGATGTCGAGCCCGGCGACTCGGTTGAAGATCATCGATACGGCGTCGGCGCGCGCCACGCCCCAGCCAGGCTTGGGAAGCGATTTGCGCATCAGGATGTCGTAGGGCTGGAACCAGACCTCGACCTCCTTGCGCAGTTTCCGAAGAGCGTTTTCGTTGGGGTCGCCCCCAAGCGCCTCTTTAGCGAATGCGTCGAAGGCGGCCTCGTCGGAAAGAATTTTTTGGAACGCCGTGTCGATGTCGGCGAGAAGGCTTTGAAAGTCGCTGAGCGCCGGCCCCCCATCGATCCGCCAGGAGACGCCGTTAACGTCGATCTGACGCGTATGGCAGGCGGAACATGTCATGCTGAAGAATTGTGCGCCGTGTTCGGAGGCGGCGAGGAAGCCGACCGGCAGTCCGGGAGTTGGGCTGTTTGGATTCGGCAGATAGCCGTAGCGCGTCAGCCCATCATCGAGGAAATGTTTGCCGTCGGGATGTCTCAGAGCCTTGAACCAGTTGAGCGGCATGATTCGCGCGCCCTGGTCGAGACTGTAGAAATCGTCGCGGTCCGCCTGCGCCCAACGGGCCCCCTGATCGGCGTATTTCACTTCGGCTGAGGCAGGATTCGCCGCGGCGAGCGCCAGCAGCGCGGCGGCGGCGAGATGCGCACGCAATGGCGCGCGCAGTGCTTTGTTTGCAATCATGGGTCCCCCAAAGCAATAGAATATGCGATGAAATTAGAGCATAGACGCGCGTGATTCACAACGGGCGGCGGCGCCCCCGCTGCGCGCTCTGCGCGCGCCGACACGGCATGAAAATGAAGAGAGCTCCTTCCGCCTCTGGTCTTCGCCTCCTGATTGGGGCGCTGTTGGCGATGCTTGCGACAGGCGCGCCGCTTCGCGCGGAGACCGCGACGCCCGAATCGACGCCGGCTCCCGCGCAGTCGGCGCCGACGCCCGTCGCGCCGCCGGCGCCCGCGGCGCCGGCCGAACCTGCGCCTGTGACGTCCGCGCCGCCTGTCAGCGCCGCGCCCGCCGCGCCGCAAGCGACAAATCCCGCGCCAGCTCAGGCCGCCGCGAAAAAGCCGAAGCCGAAACCCGCGCCCCCGCGCGAGACGGCGCTGTCCGACGATCCGACGCCCGCATTGCAGCCCCAGACATTTTTCACCACCTCGAAGGCGGCGGATCGCTATCGGCAGATCGTCGATCTCGGCGGATGGCCGAGAGTGGGCGTCTCGCTTCGGCCTGGCGCGAAGGGACCGGCGGTGTCGGCGCTGCGCCGGCGCCTCGCGGCCGAAGACGACAGCATCGTCGACACGGCGAAAGAGAAGTGGGACGCCGATCTCACGGCGGCGGTGAAGCGCTTTCAATATCGCCTGGGGCTGAAACAGACGGGCGTCGTCGCCGGCGCGACGCTACGCGAACTCGACGTGCCGGCGGAGACCCGCTTCCATCAGCTCGAGTCCACCGCACAGCGGCTCACCGCCTTCGATTTCGCCTTTGGCCCGCGCTACATTGTCGTCAACATTCCGTCGACGGCGGTCGATGCGGTGGAGGAAGATCGCGTCGTGCGCCGCTACGCCGCGATCGTCGGCGATCCCGAGCACCATTCGCCGGAGCTGCATGCGAAGGTCGTCGCGGTCAACATCAATCCGACATGGACGGTTCCGGTCTCGATCATCAAGAACGAGATCGCGCCGAAGATGCTGAAGGATCCGTCCTATCTGCGGCGCTCGCACATTCGCGTGCTCAACGGCCATGGCGAGGAGGTCGATCCGCGCTCGATCAACTGGGCGAGCGAGCGCGCCGCCCAATACACGCTGCGGCAGGATTCCGGCGCGGACAATTCGCTGGGCTCGATCCGCATTTCGATGCCCAATTCCCATTCCGTCTACATGCATGACACGCCGTCGCGAAATCTCTTCGCCAATGATTATCGCTTCCTGTCGCATGGCTGCGTGCGCGTGCAGGGCGTCGTCGATCTTGCAGCCTGGCTGCTCGACGGCGAATCCGGCCCGCAGATGAGCAAGGATGAGATCAACGCCAAAATCGCGTCGGGCGAACGCGAGGAGGTGCGGCTGACGCAGCATGTGCCTGTGGCGTGGGTCTATATGACGGGCTGGGCGTCGGCGGACGGCCTCGTGCATTTTCGCGACGACGTTTATCATCTCGACGAGGTGAGCGGCGTCGCCGAGCAGTAGGCCTCTGAGCGGATGTCATTCCCGGCGGACCGAAGGTCCGACCGGGAAACCAGGGCAAAATTCAAGTTCTTCTTAAAATTCTCAATTCCCGGTCACGCGCGTCGCGCGTGTCGGGAATGACACCCAAACGCATTGTCCGTATGAGCCCTACAGCGTCAGGCGGTAGCGAACGAAAGTGTCGGCTTCAACGAATGAATCATAGAGGCGTCGCGCGCGTTCATTGTTCGCTTGCGTGTGCCAATAGAGGCGCGCCCATCCGCGCGCGCGCCCAAGATCGATGAGGTCTTGAATGAGCGCGCGTCCCAGCCCTGCGCCCCGAACATTTGGATCGACGAACAGGTCTTCGAGGTAACACGAAGGCGAGGAGGTCCAACTGCTTTCATGCAGCACGGAGACCGAAAAGCCGACGATCCGCGCGTCCTTTTCTGCGATCCGTCCGATCATCGCGGATGTCGGATCGAGCAGACGGCGCAATGTGTGTTCCGTTACGTCGGCGGGCACAGCCGTTTCATAGAAATCATTATAGCCTGCCCAGAGTCTGCGCCAGTCCGCGGCGTCCGACTCGCGAATGTCCCGGATGAGCGTCATTCGTCTTGCGCTCTCGCGCTCTCGTGCCAGCCGCGCAGCAGAACATAGGAGAGCGCCGCGAGCGCGCCATAGATCGCCAGCCCGCTCAGCGAGATGAGCGCCAGCGCCGCGAACATGCGCGGAATGTCGAGTCGAAAGCCCGCCTCGACGATACGATAGGCGAGGCCGGTTCCCTGACCCGACGCGCCCGCGGCGAGCTCCGCGACGATGGCGCCGATGAGCGCCAGTCCGCCGCCGATGCGCAGGCCGGCGAGGAATTGCGGCAGCGCCGACGGCAGGCGCAGATAGATCAGCTTCTGCCACGGCGAAGCGCGATAAAGGTCGAAAAGCTCGCGCAAGCCGAAGTCGACGGAGGCGAGTCCGAGCGACGTATTCGAAAGAATCGGAAAGAAGGCGACGAGAAAGGCGCAGACCAGCACCGCATTGCCGGGCTGCAGATACACGAGCAGCAAGGGCGCGATGGCGATGATCGGCGTGACCTGCAAGGTGATGGCGAAGGGCAGCAGCGCGCGCTCCAGCCATTTCGATTGCGCGATAAGCAGCGCCAACGCCACGCCGCATATGGTGGCGACGACAAGCGCCTCGAAGGTGACGCCGAGCGTCACCAAAAGCGACGAGAACAGGAGTTCACGGTCCTCGATCAGCTTGGCGAGGATGACGCTTGGCGCCGGGAGAATATAGGGCGGGATGTTTTTCCAGCGCACGAGTCCTTCCCACAGCGCCAGCGCTGCGAAAAGCACGGCGAGCGGCACGCCGATGTCGCGCCAAGGGATCGCGCTTGGTTTCTGGATCACGGCGCCGCCTCTTCGATCGAGACGCGAAGCGCCTGCGACGCACGGCGGCACACGTCGGCGAAACTCTTGCTCGACCGATAGTCGTCGTCGCGTGGGATCGCCGGGTCGATTTCGATCTCGTCGATGAGTCTGCCGGCGCGTCGCGACATCACCACGATGCGCGTCGAGAGATAGGCGGCTTCGAACACCGAATGGGTGACGAAGACGATCGTCGCGCCGAACCGGCGTTTGAGCGCGAGCAGATCGTCGTTGAGCTTGAAGCGCGTCACTTCGTCAAGCGCCGCGAAAGGTTCGTCCATCATCATCAGCGTGGGCGCCGTCGCCAGGGCGCGGGCGATGGCGCAGCGCATTTTCATCCCGCCAGAGAGTTCTCGCGGCAGCGCGCGCGAAAAGTTGAGAAGACCGACATGCGCGAGCGCCTCTTCGATGCGCGGCGACGCCTCTTCGCGCGAAACGCCCTTAAGCCGCAGCGGCAGAAAGACATTGTCGAAGACGCTCGCCCAAGGCAGCAGCGTCGCGTCCTGGAACACGACGCCGATATTGTTCTTCACTTGAGGCGCGCGCCAATTGATCGCGCCCGCCGTCGGGCTCGCGAGCCCTGCGATGAGCCGCAGCGCCGTCGACTTGCCGCAGCCCGAAGGCCCGAGCAGCGTCAGGATCTCGCCTTCGCGCACGTCGAGATCATAGTCGGCGAGGGCGACGAGCCCGCTCGGGAATGTCTTGCCGACGGCGCGTAGAGAAACGAGCGCAGGCGCCGTCACTCGCGTCTCTTCGACCGCAGAAGCGCCGAGCGTCATTTCGGCCGCAGCTCCATGCCGACCTTCTTGCCGATGAAGCGCAGCGTGTAGCCGCGCGTGTAATCGATGTCGGCGGGAACCACGCCGGCCTTGGCCATTTTATCGAAAAAGCTCTTCATCCGCGCGTCGGTGATCACGCCGACGCCATGGGTCCGCGCGTCGCCGGAGTCGACGATCCCGCGCTCTTTCATCTTGGCGAGAGAATAGGCGATCTGGCCGTCGGTCATCTCGGGATTGTCGCGCTTGATCATGGCGTTCGCCTGAGCGTTATCGCCATAGAGATAATTGTACCAGCCGACGATCGAGGCGTCGACGAAGCGCTGCACGAGGTCGGGAGTCTTGGCGATCGTGTCGCCGCGCGTCTCGATCGTCGTCGAATAGCCGTCGTAGCCGTGGTCATGCAAAAGAAAGACGTTAGGCGTAAAGCCGCCTTGGCGTTCGATGGCGTAGGGCTCCGAGGTGAGAATCCCCTCCTGAATCGAGCTCTTATCGGCAAGGAAAGGCGCCGAGTTGAAATTATAGGGCTTGGCGTTTGCATCCTTGAAGCCATACGCCTGCGTCAGCCATTGCCAGACGGACGCGCGCATGTCGCTGGCGATGAAGGCCGTCGCCTTGGGCAGATCTTCGAAACGATCGAGGCCGACGCCCGGATGCGACATGAAGATCACCGGATCGACCTGAAACATGCTGGCGACGGTGACGACCGGCACGTTCTGCTGCACCGATTCGAACATCTGAATGGTGTTCGCGCCCATCGCGAAATCGACCCGGCCTGCGGCGAGCAGCAGCCGCGCGTTGAGCTGCGGCCCGCCTTGCAGAATGGTCACGTCGAGTCCGTAGCGCGCGTAAGTGCCGTCGGCGACGGCCTGATAGAAGCCGCCGTGCTCGGCCTGCGCCCGCCAATCGGTGGCGAAGCGCACCTTGTCGAGCGCGAGGGCGGGCGCCGCGATGAGGAGAGCGATGAGCAAGGCGACAAGGCGCATGGTGCGGGCTCCGGTTGCGAGGCGCGCATCATACATGAACGCGCGCGGGCGCTATATCCCGCTCGACTTCGACGAGAAATTGAAGCCTTCGACGAGCATCGCCGGCGCCGCGGGGGCGCCGCCTTCGCCCGCCGCGCGCCAGGTCCGACGCGTCGGACCGAGCGCTTTGACATTGCTGAAGAGATCGCCGAGCCGCTGATTGAAGCGCATGTTGCGCATGGGCGCGACGATGCGGCCGTTCTCGATGAGAAAATTGCCGTCGCGCGTGAGGCCGGTCAGCAGCAGGCTCTTAGGCTCCACAATATTTGTGTACCAGAACCTCGTCACCAGAACGCCGCGGCGCACCGAGCGGACCATGTCGTCGATCGACGCGTCGCCGCCGGACATGACGAAATTCTTCGCAAAGGGAATTGCTTCGGATTCGGTCTTTTGCGCCCAGGCGCGTGAACGGTAGAGCGTTCTCACAACGCCGTTCTCGACGAAGGCGCGGGCGCGATGCGGCACGCCCTCGAAGCCGAAGGCCGCCTCCGGCGCCAGCGGGTCGGCGGGATCGACGCGGATCGTGAGCTTTTCGTCGAACAGCCTTTCGCCGATCAGCGCGCCGCCGCCGGGACGGGCGAAGAAGCTTCTGCCTTCGTCGGCGGCGCGCGCCTCCATCGTTCTGATGAGCCAGAACATAAGTTCCGCCGTTGCGTCCGGTTCGAGAACGACGGTGTAGGCGCCGGGTTCGAGGTCGACGGGCGTCGCGTCATGCGCGCCCTTGGCGCAGGCGACGCGCGCGATCGCCTCGGCGTCGAGACGATCCGCAAAGAACTGATGCGCGCCCGCCCAGCCCGACCATGCGTCGGCGCGGTTGCGCGCCGTGGCGGAGAGATCGATTTCGCTGCGCCGCTCATAGGCGAAGAGGCCTGCGCTCGTCGCATAAGCGTCGAATCGCCTGGCCGTCGTCGCGCAGCCGAAGGTGTCGACGCCGATCCGCGCGCCTTCCTCGATGACGCGCGCCGCCGCGCCGGCAAGCGCGTCGAGGCGCAGATGGGCGGTCGCGTCGTCATAGCGGTCGGAGAAGCCGTAATTCTGCGGGCCGAGCGGCGCGACATAATCGGGATCGACGGGCAACATCCGCGCGATCTCTTCCGAGCGCGCCGCGGCGGCGGCCAACGCCGCGTCGTCGAAACGCGAGATGCTGCAGGAGCCGATGCGCCCGCCGATATGCGACGAGATGCGCAGATTGGCTTCGGCGCTCGCGAGATTGGTCGTGGCGCCGCCGCGCGCGAAGCGCAGACTCTGGTCCAAGCCGCCCTGGATATGCACGGCGCAGGCGTCGGCCTTGGAGCGCGCGAGGACCTTGTCGGCGATCGACTTTGCGTCGTCTGAAGAAAGGAACACTAAAACAACTCGCCTTGAGTTGTCTCATTGAGTCGAATTACGCCCAGCAATTGCCATGTCTGTGGTCGCTTGGCCATGTTGCCCAACGCGAAAGCCATTCCCTTCTTGGGGTAATCCTCGTTGAACACGTGGTTCATCCATTGCAGGGCATCGATTTCCGAAGTTTCTTGGCTTTGTCGCCAAAACATGGCGTGCGCTTCCCAATCTCCATTGTGATAGTGGTGAGCACCGTCCGCGTCATCGAACTTGAAGCTAAACTTATATGGAGTTGGCTCAAGTTCGGCGAGTTCTTCGTCGTCCAGCAGATCGTGCTGACGCGCGGCGAGACGGAACACCTCGCGTTCTTCAGAGATTTCTTCGGCTGTTTTCGCCTTCCATAGGAAGCGAGTGTTCCGAGGTCGAATCAGCGCAAGGGAATCACCTTGATGAGCCGCGACCTTCGCTGATCCTAAGAGCATGGGTGTTAGGAGTCTGGCCCGCTCGGCTTCCTTTAGTTTGCCCCCTATTGCGATTGACTCTTCGTGTACATGGCAACTTTCCTTTCGGGTGTCAGATTTCGGTCGACCATAGTTGAAGCTGACCCAGTCCCATCGCGAAAAGCTGCTCTCACCTTTCAGATGGCGAAATCGAATAGGGAAAAGCCGTTTCCATCGCCTGTCGGCGGTGACGCCCGCGCAACAGACGGTTTCTCCATATTTCTTACTCGGTTGCGGCAAGGCTTTGATCAGAATGACTATGCGCTCGGATGGGGGAGAAATCGTCATAACGCCTCGGGAGATCGCCGTAGAGATCAAGAGGTTTGAATCCCATGGGGATCAAATGATCGCTCACGATGGAGCGGTGACAGTGCTTCGGATCGCGCTCAAAACAGAGCAAGCACACCGATCGCTCAAGCGCTAATTCTGTCAGTTTCCTAAGGGATGCTTGTGCGTCGGCGCCACGGAGATGTTCGCTGTATATTCGACGGAATTCATCAATACGACCAGCGCGCGCCGCTTCTCTCCCTGGCTTGGGGTCGCCGAGTTCGTTCATATGCTGGTACGCGATGCCTTCCGAGTTCAATCTCGTTTTCAACGCAGTTTTCGAAAATCCCTTTTTACGCGATATTGCAATTGCTCTGACATCAACAAGCACCGCAATGCGCACGGCGTGAAGCGTCGCCATGAACCGATCTATGTCGGTTCCTTCGTATCCAATTGTGAAGACTGTGTTCATCGCAATCCAGCCGCGTTATTCGCTCGTGTTCAGGACGCGCACATTGCGAAAGAGCGCCGGCGGGCTGCCATGCGAGACCGGCGCCACCTGCACCGGCTCGGCCTTGCCGCAGGTGAAGGTGCCGTCGAGATGATAGGCGCTCTCGTCGCATAGACCTGCGAGAGAGTTCCAAAATTGCGTGGTGCGGCCCTGATAGGCGCCGTCGCGCAGCAGATCGCCGAGCTTGCCGTTCTTGATCTCATAAAACAGCTGTCCGCCGAACTGGAAATTGTCGCGCTGCTGATCGATGCTCCAGCTGCCGGCGCCGACGACATAGATGCCATTCTCGACGTCGCCGATGAGATCATTGAAGGAGCATTTCTGAGGATTAGGCTTGAGCGAAATATTCGGCATGCGCTGAATGGGAAAGGTCGTCGGACTGTCCGCATAGGCGCAGCCGTTCGAATGCGACAGGCCGATGAGATGCGCCTGTCCAAGCGCCATCTGGAAATTCCTGAACACGCCCTTTTCGACGATCGCGAAATCGGCGGCCTCCGCAGGGGCGCCGTCGTCGTCATAGCCGATGGTGGCGAGCGCGCCGGGCTGCGCGCGATCGGCGACGATCGTCATCAATTCGGAGCCGAACTGCAGTTCGTTGAGCATATGCGGTTTGACGAAGCTCGTTCCGGCGAAATTCGCCTCCCAGCCCAGCACGCGGTCGAGCTCGGTCGAATGGCCGACCGTCTCGTGAATCGTGAGCCACAGATTCGTCGGGTCGATCACGACGTCGTAGTCGCCAGGCGTCACCGGCTTAGCGTCGAGCTTCGCGCGCGCCTCTTCGCCGGCCTGCGCGGCCTCCTCGATCAGGCCGGCGCCGACGACATAGTCCCAGCCGGCGCCGCGCGCCGGCGCCAGGCAGTCGCGCGTCGCAAAACGGCCGCTGGCGCGGTCGATGGCGGTCGCTTGAAAGTTCGGCGCGACGCGCGTGCGCGTCTGATGAATGCGGCTGCCAAGACTATTGGCGAAGAATCGCTCTTCGCAGGTCGCCGAGAGCGAGGCTGAACAGAAATCCGCGCCGTGATCGCGCGCGCTGGCGATGATCGACAGCAGCAGGTCGGCCTTCTCGCCGGAGGATACTTCGAGGGGATCGATGCCCATGGGCATGATCCATTCGGCTTCATGCGCGGGCAGACGCTCGAGCGCGATCGGCTGGAACTGTATCCGCTTCACCGCGCGGGCGTTCTCCAGCGCGCGATCGACGCCGTCGCGCAGGCTCTGCGGATCGAGCCGCCGCGCGCCGTAAAATCCCCAGCAGCCGTCGAGCAGCACGCGCATGCCGAAGCCTTGCGAGGCGCGCTCGTCGAAATTCTCCAAGCGGTCGTCCTTGGCCAAGGCGTATTCGCGGCGGGTTTCGCCGATCCTGACGTCGGCGTAGCTGGCGCCGTTGCGCTTCGCGGCGGTCAGCGCGATATCGGCGAGATCGTAGAGCAGCGCGCGGTCCAACGCGAAGGCGTTGCCGCCCCTGGGGCGCGAGGCTTCGGTCGTCGAAGGCGTGGCCGCCATTGGTCGCTCCAAAATTCTCTCATATGGTGGTCGCTTCGGCGGCGATTTGCAATCGCCGTGTTACGATTGCGCTTCGCCGTTCCATCCGCATGCGGCGAGCGCCTCTTCCATATGCGCGGGCGGCGCGGCGACGGCTTGCACCGGCGGCTTGCCGTCCTGCATCGGCACGCGCACCGCGCGCGCATGAAGATGTAGCGGGGCTGAGTCCTCGCGGCGACCTGAGCCATAGATCGGATCGCCGAGAATGGGCCAGCCCATCGCCTGCGCATGCACGCGGATCTGATGCGTGCGGCCGGTGTGCGGCGTGAATTCGATGAATGTCAGCCTGTTGTCCGGACTTCCGCCAAGCACGCGCCAGGAGGTTCGGGCGGGCAGACCCAAAGGGTCCGGACGCATCCACCAGCCGCGCGTCGCATCGAGCCGCCCGAGCGGAAGATCGATTTCGCCTTCTTCGCCCGTGGGCGCGCCTTCGACGACCGCCCAATAGGTCTTGCCGATGCGGCCGGACTTGAACAGCGCGCCGAGCCGCTCGAGGGCTTTGCGGTGGCGCCCAAGAACAAGGCAGCCGGACGTGTCCTTGTCGAGCCGGTGGGCCAGCGCCGGCGGCCGCGGCAGGCCAAAGCGCAGCTGGTCGAAGGCGTCTTCAAGACTTGCGCCGCCCTTCGGCCCGCGATGCACGGCGACGCCGGCGGGCTTGTCGATGATCAGCATCAGCCCGTCGCGGTGGAGCAGGCGAGAGAGGAGGTCCATCAGCGGCTTATAGCAGCGACGCGCGCAAGACGGCGCTATTTCACGGCCGGCGCGAGCTTTCCGAGCGAAATCGCGCCGCCGACGAACTCACCATACTTGTGGAAATATTCGTCCGTCAGATGAACGCCGTCCCTCGTGTAACACCGCTCGTGTCCTTCGTAGCGACCGATGAAGGCGTCATATTCGAGAGTGTTGAGTTCGGGATGGTCGCGCCACAGCGCGACCCGATAGAGGTCGTTCACCTGTCGCTCGCAGTCATCATAGAAACAGCTCAATATCGAGCGCTTGAGCGCGCTGTAGAGATTCGGCGGCCTGAAATTGCGCTCGTTGACCCGTGGTATGGAGATGATTTCGACGTCGTCGACGTCAGCAAAATACTCGACGAGCTTTTTCGTATATTCGACATAGGCCGACGCGCCGACGTGCTGAATCGCGTCGTTGACGCCGTTCATCAGGACGACCTTGTCCGGCTTCTTGTCCCCGAACATGCGGTAGAGTTTGTATTTGGGGAATTTCTCGCGCAGTTCGGCGTAGAGCAACCGCGAGTTGCGGCCGGCAAAGCCGAGACTGCACGCCCGGACGCCGCGGCCGTCAAGCCTTTTCGCCACGGCGCGCGGCAGTTCGGGCAGGACCTTGCCGTCCGAGGCCCAGGATTCGCCGATGACGAGGATTCTATAGTCGTCCCCGGCGCCGTTCACATCGGCGCAGTAGAGCGTCGGCTCATCCGACCGCTTCAGGCTGAGAAGCGTCAGCCCGCTTGTGACGGCCAGAACAAACGCCAGTTTATGCGCCCCCGGGAACATGGCGAACCCATATCCCGGCGACCGGACTCAAGCAAATTTGTCGATGTGCGCGTCCCCGCGCGTTTGAACCGACCTTCGGCCATCTAGGCGAATGCGGACGCGGCGCGAGCCGGCGTCGCCGAGGGGATCGCGCCCGGCGCGACCATAAGCCGGCCATGCACCCAGGCGGCGCGCAATCTGTTGATCGGCCGATCGAACAGCCGCCAGATCAGGTAGGAGGCGACGAAGATGATGAGCAGCGCCTCGGAGCAGAGCAGGGCGCGATCGAGATAGGAGCCTTCGCCCGTCTTCAGGGCGCCAATCACCGACCAATGCAGCAGATAGAAGATGTAGGAGAGTTCGCCCAGCATTCGGTCCTTGGCGCCGCTCGCCTGCTGCGTCGTATAGAGCGCCCAGGGCGTCATCATCACCGCGATGACGAGATTCATCTTGTCGCTGAAGGCGAGCAGATCCTGTTTTTCGCCGAGCATCATATCCTTGGCGAAGATCAGCGCGCAGAGGAACAGCGTCGCGAGCGTCGTGAACAATGCGCGATAGGCGAAGGCGCGATTGGGCTTTAAATCGTGGCTCGCCGCCGCGACGCCGATTCCAAAAAACAAAAGGAAGGGCGCGACCGTGGCGGAGCCGCCGAGCCAGGGCGCACCGGCCGAAACGACAAGGCAGATCAGCAAGAGAGAGATGTTTTTCGAAATGAGAAAAATGATCGCCGGCGCGATAAGATAGAATTGCAATTCCATATCCAGCGACCAGCCGGGAACGTTGGCCTGGAAGGGCAGCGCGCTGTAGCCGAGGATCATGATGTTGGAGAAGAACTGATGCATCAGCCCGCCGAAGACGACGGGCGCGTCGCCGCGCCAGAGCAGCAGCGCCCAGGCGATCGCCGAGCACAGAGCAAAAACCGGCGCGATGCGCCACACGCGCGAAACGAGATAGGTGAAATAAGCCGACGTCGTTTTCGAATAGGTGTTCTTCCACATCGCCGCGACCCAGTAGCCGCTGAGCACGAAGAAGACCAGCACGGCGGACATGCCGAGGTTGAAACTGGTCGTATGGTGGAGGAAAACCGCAACGGCTAAGGTCAGCCGCAGCGCGCCAGGCGACGCGAATTTGTCTGTTCCCATCGCCATCGCTGCTCCACGGCTGGCAGGAGATTTCCTTTAAATGCGCGACGTCGACCCTAATCTTGATCAGCGCGTGGACTGCTGTGGCATGAGGTCGCGACGAGGGTCTTATGGCGCGGCATTGCGTCGCGTCGCATCGCTTGCCGCGGCGGTCGGCGCCCGGTTCGTCGCTTTGCGCATGTCGGCTTAGAGTGGTCGGCGAATGTGGTCCAAAACACGCCGACATGGCTCCGAGCGAGCGATCCGGCGCCGCTGAAAACTTTGCTTTCCGAGGAACGATGGCGATCATATCTGCGACCCCGAAGCTGCGCGTCACGATCGAATTCGGCGTGGCGCGCCTCTACATCGAAAATCCCGCCAAGCGGAACGCGTTCGACTTCGAGATGTGGCGCGCGCTGCCGTCGCTGCTCCGCGCCGTCGACGCGGCGGAGGACGCGCGCGTCCTCGTCATCAGCGGCGCGCCGGGTCTGCCGTTTTGCGCCGGCGCCGACATCAGCGAATTCTCCAACCTGCGCGCGACGAGCGAAGGCGGGCGCGCCTATGAACAGGCCAATGTCGAGGCGTTCGATGCGATTTCGAATCTTTCCAAGCCGACGATCGCGGCCGTGTCGGGCTTCTGCATGGGCGGCGGATTCGGAATCGCCGCGGCCTGCGACCTGCGCATCGCCGATGGGCAAGCGACGTTCGCGATTCCGGCGGCGAAACTCGGCGTCGGCTATCCGCCGGCGGCGATGGCCTATGTCGTCGCCGCGGTCGGCCCGCAGCTGGCGTTCGACCTCTTCTACACAGCGCGTCGCCTGACCGCTGATGAAGCCAAGGAGCGCGGCTTCGTCAGCCGCCTGTTCGCCACCGAGAGTTTCGAAGGCGCCGTGCATGCGCTCGCTGAAACGATCGCCGCCGGCGCGCCTTTGACCTTGCGCGCGGCCAAGGCGGCGATCCGCGCCGCCGCGCGCCTGCCCGGCGCGTCGTCGCATGAGCAGTGTGAAGCGCTGACGAGCGCCTGTTTCGACAGCGCGGATTACATGGAAGGCCGCGCCGCGTTCCTGGAGAAGCGGGAGCCGAATTTTTCGGGGCGGTGACGGCGAGCCGCCGGGACGGCGCGGGCCGTTGCGATGGGGTCGTCGCCAGCGTAACCGCGCGCTTTGCTTATGCCAGTGCTTCGAACTCGGGTTAATTCAGCTCGCTTTCAGCCGTCATGCCCGGCCTTGCGCCGGGCATCCACGCTGGGACATTGCGAAACGCATCGCGCGGGGACGGCGCGTGGATGGCCGCGACAAGCGCGGCCATGACGCGGTGAGATGACGCCTTGTTAATCTGGATTCGGAGCCCTGTTGCTTAGGCAGGTCGGCTTGACGGCGTAGGCATAGCGGTTACTGTTTCAGTGACTATTGGCGATGCCTATCCCCGTGTAGCGGCGAATTACGGGAAGGATTGTCTTGAGGCCTTTCAACAAGCGGTTGCGCAGATCATCGTCTGCCGCTGGAGGCAGGCTGCGCCTCGGCGCGCTTCTGTTTTCCGCGATGCTGGTCGGCAGCGCGGCGCCAGCCGGAGCGGCAGAGATCTACAGAGGCGATGATCCCGACTCCTATGAATGCAGTTCGGATTACCAGATTCTCAACCGGTTTTCCGCGCCGCCGGGCGTTTCGCTGGGTTCGACCAAATATGCGGATATCAAGTTCGCTCTCAAGAACAATGTCATTTCTGTAAAGGACGCATCAAACTCAAAGAATTTGGCTTACATCTCCGTGGACGAAAACACGAAATATTGCGCTTTCAAAGATGTGCAAGTTTTTGAGGAGAAAAAATTATGGCGCAAAGAATGTAATACGAAATACCACGCATTTCGCCTGAGAATCATTGTAGATCAGCAACTACCTGTAACGCCGTTTGGTTTCCCCGGCAGATTGCCGGCAGAGATACAACAACCATTCGATAAAATGAACCATTTCATTGATGTTAATATTTACCGTACGGCGGATGGCAGAAAAAAGTATTTATCGGCTCGATGCACAGACGCAAGCGGAACGCCAGAAGTCTCTTATAGGCTCCGTTATTTGGACCAGATTGCGACGGGCAATAAATCGGCTGTGTCGATAAGTGAAGTAGCGCCATCCTATCTCAGAGAAGCCGGCAGCTATACGAAGTATGAGCGTGAAGCTCTGAAGAAGGCGGGGCCGGGAGTTCCACGGCCAAAGTAGGAAGTTTCGTTCGTGTTTCAGGTCGAATAGAAGCCCGTGCCGCTAAATAAGTTCGCGCGCTCAGGCGCATCATCACCTGTCAGCGCTCGCCTCCACGTCGAGGCTTTCCAGAATTTCGCTGGGCTTTCGCGCTAACACGTCGATCGCGTTGACGCCCTTTGGCGCGGCGAAACGCAGACGCAGGCGCTTCGGCCTCTCGATATAGGCCGAAACCGCGTCGGCGATTCGCCTGGCGTTGGCGCCGGGGCCGCCAAGCGTCGTGATCGCCGCTGCGGCCGCCTTGGCGTAATCGGCGCGCGCCTTTTCGACGGACGTCTTCTGCTCCTTGGCTTCAAGCGCGAGCACGCGATCGACGAGGCCGTCGCCTTCGAGCGTCAGGTCGATCGACTTGATCGACGTCGTGAGCATGGCGGCGCGCGAGATGAGGGGCGAAGACGAGAACGCCGCGCTCGAGACATTGCCGAAGAGCGCCGTAAGATGCGCGACGCCCATGTTCTTCGCGTCGATCGCGACAGGCTCCAGCGCCGCTTCGGAGGTCTTCTCGCGCCATTCGCCGGCGGCGAGTCCGGAGACCGCAAGCTCGCGATAGCCGAGCGCCAGGAAATGCGAAGTCGTCTGCGTTTCGCCGCGCGCAGAAAGATCGACGACGAAATTGTCAACGTGGCCGGAGAATTTCGTCGGCGTCGATGCAAGAAAATTATCGAATGTCGCGCTGGCGTTCTCGACGCTGAATTTCATTCGTGACGGTTCGCTGGTCTTGGAGTCGGGCAGATCGGCGGCGACGCCGCGCGCCTCGATGCGCGCGAGCTTAGGATAGGCGGCGCCCTCTAAAACCGGCGCCAGCCGCAGTTCGTTCAGCGCGAATCGCTTGATCGACAGATGGCCGCCGTCCGACGCGGCGAGCGAGAAATCGTCGAAAAACATTTCGCCGGCGCCGGCGCCCGCGACTTTGCGCATGCCGGCGCGCGCGATCTTCGCCGTGAACGGTTTCCCTGCGGGTTCGCCCTTGCCGGCGGCGACGACGTCGTCGACCTCGATCGCCGCCGCCTCGAAGGATTGCAGCGCGTCGAGGACATCGCGCATCAGCGCGGGATCGTTTTCCGGTTTCGCCGGATCGAGCTTCTCGAATCTTTCAGCGAGTTTGCCGGCGGGAGTCCGCAGCGCTCGCCCCCGCACGCCCTCAATCTTCAGGCGGCCCGTCGTCAGAACGAGATCGCCGCTTGCGTCTTCGAGGCGCGACGATTCGACGATTTCCTCCTCGATCAATGGCTTCAGCGGTTCATTGGCCTCGCCGCGCGCGGAGAGCGCCAGACGCGCGAGTTCGGCGAGATCGACGCCTCTGGCGACAGAGGCGCCCCAGGAGACGCGCTGAACGCCGCCCTTCGTCGATTCGATCGTTTCCTCGCCGCCGTCGCCGCGCACGGTCGCCGCGCGTCCCGAAACGACATTCTCGAACAGCAGCTTGCGATATGCGGCGCGTTCAATGTTCGACTCATTGCGGCTCTCGCTCGACATGGCCGGCACGGCGATTCGCCGCGCCGAAATACGCGCAAGACGCGCCGCGACATTGCCGTCGCCGCTCAAAAACAGCGTGGTCAGTTCCGTCAGCGGCAGACTCGCGCCTTCGATTTCGATGTGCGGGATACGATAGGTCGTCGCGCCGAGCGTGATGACGAGATTGTCGAGCGTCAGCGGTTTTTCGCCGGCGCCCGGCGACGGCGCGGCGAAACTCATGAGCGAGAGCGACGTCGCGACGCCGACGGCGAGGGATTTGCGCATCAGGGAAACCTTGGGAAGACGAACGGAGAGAGCTTGCACGCCGCGCCTTTCGGGGTAAAGAGGCGCGTAGTTTCGTCGCAGCCGGCGTTTCGCGAGGGGCGGCGCGTGGCGGCGCGGCGGCGCCGTGATAGAGAGGCCGCATGCGTCGACTCCTGCTCCTGCGCCATGGCAAGGCTGACCGGCATTCGGCCGGCGGCGACCGCCAACGTCCGCTCACCCGTCGAGGGATGGAGGATGCGCGGCGCATGGGCGAGTATCTGCGAGACGCCAACATCGTTCCGGGCCTCGCCGTCGCCTCCGATGCGCGTCGCGCCAAGCAGACGCTCGACCAGGTGCTGGAGGCGTTTCCAGGCCATGTCACGCATCTGATCGAGAATACGATTTATCTTGCGACCGTCGACCATCTGGTCGAGATTTTGCGGCAGACGCCTGACAAGGTCGCGACGCTGCTCGCCGTCGGCCACAATCCCGGCTTTGCCGAACTCGCCTCATGGCTCGCCGGCTCGGGCGAGGCCGATGACTTGGCGCTGATGCGCTCTAAATTCCCAACGGCGGCGCTGGCGATGCTCGACTTTGAGACCGATCATTGGGCGGACGTCGGCAGGGGCGGGGCGCGACTTGCGCGCTTCGTTACGCCGGGCATTCTACGGGGCGAGGCGACGGAAGACCCCGACTAGAGCGCGCTGCGAAAAAGCGGGAACCGGTTTTTCGCGTTGAGCGCGCTCTAAACTTTTGGAATCGATCACGTTATCTGCATTTGGGCGATTCCGCCCAAATGCAGCGTGATCCAGCGCAGTTCGCAAACCCGCAAAGAGCGGCCATGCTGATCGAAGCGCTCCTGACGATGCTGGCCCTAGCCGCGCCGCACAAGGCGCCGGCGGCGCTCGTCGCGCCCTCGTCGATATTCGCCGCGACGCCGAGTCCCGCCTATCAGCCGCAAGCGCGCGCCGTGGACAATTGGCGCTTCGAAAGCGCGCTGGCGCTGGAGATGGCGCCTGTCGCCGCGATCCGCCGGGCGTTCGGCGCCGAAGCGGGCGAACCGGCCCGCTGCGTCAAGCTCAACAATTACTGGTGCATCAAGAGCGCGGGCTGGAACGGCGAGATCGCCGCCGACGCCGATGGCCATGTCGCCTTCGCATCGGCCGAGGAGGGCGCCGCCGTCGCGGCGCTGCTGCTGCGCCGATATTACGTCGACTATGGGCGGCGCACCGCGCGCGCCATCGTCGAGCGCTGGGCGCCGCCGCAATGTTCGCTCGTCCTCGCGCCGCCGACGTCGCGCGGCGGCGTGGCGCGGATGTCGCCGCAGCGCGTCGCGCCGATCGCGATCGCGCCGCGCGGCATTCAGAACACGCTTCGCGCGCGCTGGCTGGCGGCGCATGGGCGCGGCGGGGTCAATCCGAAGACGGCGCGGCGACCGCTCGCAAAGCCCGTCGACCTGCTGCCGGCGCCCTCGATCATGGCCGGCGTCTCCGAGCTTCCGGCGCGGCGGGAAAAGCTCGCCGAGCTGATTCAGCCGTCGCCCAGGACGGTCGTCGCCGACCTGCCGCCGTCGCCCGCGCCGCGGGCGCCCCCGGTTAGCGTTGCAAATTGCTCAGGGGAGCTGGCGCGGATCGCCACTTACGCGGCCAACGTGGCCCAGGGCGTCGTCGGCGGCGCCAATGAGGATCTGGCGCTGTTCACCGCCGACGGCGCGCCGACCGAAAATCTGGCCAAGGTGATGGCCAATATGGCGGCGGTCGAGATCGGGCCGGCGCGGCCGCGCGACGCGCTGATCCGGATCGCCGTCGCGCAACTGCGCCAGCTGCCGCCCGCCAAGTCCAAAGGCGACGCCGCGCCGGCGCGCCCGGCGCCGCCGCCGGCGCATGCGGGGCCATGACACGCCAAGCGCTTATCGATCACATGGAATCATGTGATCGATAAGGATTCACTCAATACGAAATGTTGGAGTTTTTCGGAAAGCTGCTCTAAGACCGCGCCATCAGCTCCAGCGCCAGCCCGTAGACTTTCGTGCGGGCGGGTTCGGGCAGGGTCTTCAGCACTTCAAAATAGGCCTGCCCGGCGCCGCACATGCGGGCGTCTTCCAGCGGCGGCGTGGGCATCTTGCCGTCGAGCAGCGCGTCGATCTCGACCTTGCTCAGACCCCGCGCGGCGAGCGCCGTCTCCAGCAGGCGAAAGTCGGCCTCCGTCGGCGCGGTCCTGTCGATCTTATTGGCTTGTCCGCTGACGATCGCCTCCAACCCCGCCAGCGCCATGTCGGAGACGATCGGGCGGCGGGAGGCGGCGAATCGCTGAAAGTCGAGATTGGTCGCGCCGTAAAGGAAGGCGACGCACATGCGCTTGTCCTCCCGCGCCACCGCCTGCAGCACTTCCAGCTGCTTTTCGAAGACGCGGGCGATCGGCTCTGGCTCGGCCTTCGCCGCGAGGGCGCCGCGCGAGGTTCGGATGCGGCGGACCGCCTCGGAAAGATAATAGTCGACGCTCTGCTCTTCTTTCGTCTGCGCGAGGCGGGTGGCGAAATCATTGATCGCCGCTTCGTAATCGGCCGTGAAGGTCTCGCGGAGCCGGGCGAAGTAGCGCGCATAATCCGGCGTCGAGGCGATAAGGGCCTCGATCTGCTGCCGCGCGCTTCCCTTGTCGACTTGCCCATTGGCGGGCGCGGCGATCCCCGATCCCGCATCGGCCATGCGCGGCGCGGGGTTAAGGGCCAGCCAGGTCAGGCCGATGCCGGCTCCGACCGCGACGAGCGTCGCAGCCAACAGCGCCAGAATTTTCTCCAGATACATCGCCGGCCTTTGCGTCTCTAACGGAAAGCGCGAAGCTTAAAGCATTGCGCGGGAGGGCGGAAGCGCGGCCGCGCTCAGGCGCGGTTCAACAGGCGATGAAGCCGCGCGGTCTCGGCGCGATGGGCGACGAGCAGGCTGATATGCCGGTTGAGATCATAGCTCCAATGGCCGCGCCGGGCGCGTTCGCCGCGCATCGCGCGCTCGATTTCCTTGAGCGCGGCGCGCGCCGCGTCGGGCGATTCGCTGGCGATCGTGTCGGGCGACAGGCGATGGAAACGCGCCAGCGCGTGCGTGCGATCATAGGCGTTGAGACCCGCGGCGAGGGCGGCTTGGAGCGCCGCGCCAGCTTCTGCGGCGAAGCGGGCGGGGCGGTCTTGCGGGGCGAGAACGGGCCGGTGCGTCATGGATCATCCTCCGTGACGCACAGAATGCGTTCCCGCGAACGGATGAGGATAAGTTTTTTGTCACAATTATATACGTGACGTAGCATAAAAAATGAGCTAGACCCGTGCCTGCGTGACAGGCCGGCGATATCTAATAAGATGAGGGAGGTTGGCGCGAGCGTTTTGGATGATGCACGCGGGGTTCTTTCTTTGGAAGAGGCTGCTGCGGCGGTTTATACCGCCATGGCCGCTCAAAAATCTCTTGAGGAAGCTCTTTCCAGACAGGGAGGCGCGGAAAAATTTCCCGGTCGAAGAATATTCTGATAACGAATAGATCAGCGCAAATTTTATCAAAATCTGCTGCGGTAATTATAAATTGTTTTGCTTTAGACGGTCGTGGCGACAAATGATTGTTGCTTATTATCATTTCATTGCTGACTAAATTAGCGCCCCAATGGACAGCATGGTTCCGAATAGTGTTTATTGTTCCAAATTGCTCGAAAGGACGTGCTAGTCGTTCTTTTTGTTCTTTTTTGCCGTATGTCTCTAAAATTCCATTTATCAAATCCTTTGCTGCGTCTGATCGTGTACCGCTAAATAAAACTCCAGCAACTTCTTTTGTAACTCCTGCTATTTGCCGTAGCAATACAAGAAGTGCCGCTTCAGTCCCAGAAAAATCATGGATAAATTTTCCGAGTTTATACCAATATTGTTGGTAGGGTTCAGGGTGGCTTGCATCCATGAGAGCTTGAGCGATTTGCTTGTCGCTGTCATCATCGACAAATGGCAAGGCTTCCCCCTATTGATATGTCATGACCGGTAAGGACTCTCAGCAGGTCGATATCGACCGCATGAACGCGACTCTGCGCCGTATGCTTAATACGCCGCCGAAGCCGCATAAGAAAACCGGTGCTAAGGTGAAGCCCGAATCAGGGGCTTCTGATGCCAAAGACAATACAGGTCATCGTCCACGACGACCAAGATGAGCGCCACATACAAACGTTGGCCGCGTGCCTGCGGGCTAACGATACATTTTCACTGCAAATCAGAGACTTTGCTGACACCATATCAAATGACCAGCATCCCCAAGGTATCCAATTCCAACCTAAGCCTGGGCAAATTTTGATTTGTCATTTTGGCTTGGCGTTCAAGCAGCCGGAAATAAATAAAACTAGGCCTGTTTTGGTAATATCCGCGCATCAAAGATCGTGGACAAGAGTGTGCACTGTAATGCCAATAAGCTCAAAGGCACCTCACACGGTAGAGCCATATCATTATCGTTTGCCTGATGGATTGTTGCCAAGGAGCAAATACCCTGAGTCTTGGCTAAAGGGTGATCTGATCGTTAGTGTTGCTGACCACAGACTAGACAGAATGAAAACTGGCTTTCGTAAATACGAGACACCAACTGTCTCGCCAGAAGTCCTAAGGGAGGCGCGACGATGCGCCCTTCACCGACTAGGGATGCACTCATTGACAATTCACTGGTAGCGGCTATCTCTTAGGGGTCACCGCGAAAGCGGGCTTGCAAGACCTCTTCGCGAGAGGAGGCAGGTTACAGCGAGGGCGATAACAAGTCTGCTGTAACCTCAAGAAGGCCCCGCCATAATTGGTGGGGCCTTTGCTTTTCAGCTTACGCCATCGCAAAAACTTTCGCGCCTGCTGCCTAAGCGTTCGCGGTTTCGTTAGTCCGCCGATAGGTCAAGCGCTTTCCCGCTATCTTCGCTAGTGCAATGTCGCGGCGCTCGCTGTCCTCGATGCCGAGCTCGGAACGGTTGTTGTAACGGAAATCAAACTCTTTGAGATAGCGGTGAAGGTGCTTCTCAGAGCAATGCTGATAGACGCCTTTCATGCCGCGCTTAAACACGCTGAAATAGCCTTCAATCGTGTTGGTGTGGACATCACCGCGCACATATTCCTTAGCCGAGTGTTTGACGGTCGCATGATCGGCGAACTCTCTGCCAACATCCGGGTATAGGCGGCTTTCGTCCGTATGCAGACGGGTTGAGCGGCGCACGTTCGTGACAAGAATTGCGCGAACGCTTTCCTTGGTGGCTTTGTCCACGTGGAAAGAGCGCACAGAGCCGCCGCGCTCAACGAGGGATACGACGCAGCGCTTGCCGGAAGGGCCTGTCTTTCCGTGTTTCGTGAACGGCCTTCCACTTGTCGTATGCGTCGGCTGCGTTTCGGTCTTTCCAAAATAGGTTTCGTCGGCTTCGACGACCTTGCCTTCTCCGCCCATTGGCTCCGCAACGCCGGGAACGTCGCCCATTGCTTCGCGGATACGGTGTGCCATGAACCAAGCAGTTTTATAGGTCACGCCAAGTATACGGTGTAGCTGATGGGCGCTCATGCCCTTCTTGCTTGCCGTCAAGAGATGCGTCGCGTGCAACCAAGTATGCAGCGGGATTTTGGAGCGCTCGAACACGGTGCCGACCGTGACTGAGAACGGCTTGCGGCATTCGTTGCACTGATAGACGCCGGGACGATGCGACTTGCCAGCCATCTTGCGGATACGGGCTTGAGCAGCGTTGCCGCAATGCGGACAAGCCGGGCCTTCCGGCCAGCGCTGCGCTTCAAGGTGCTCGCGGGCTTTGTCTTCGTCGGTGAAAATAGCGGGAAGAGACATGATCTTGACCTCAGTTGCCCAAGGTTTAGCATTCGAAGGCTACTACGTCAAGTATATAAATGTGTTTTTTATCCTTGAATAGGATTATTTTCCAGCTTACGGTTGCCCGCCACCCCAGCTGGAGACCTCGATGTTGCTCGATCCGACGCTCATTCCGGGGCTTAGCGCCGCCGCGGCCGCCGCCGCGCAGGGCGCGCCCTTCGCCGATCTCTTTTCTCCCCGCCGCTCCCGCGCCTCGGTCGCGCGGGCGCGTCAGCTCGCCGTCTATCTCCACCATGTCGCGCTCGGCGCCAGCGTTTCGGCCTGCGCCAGAGCCTTCGCGCGCGACCGCGCCACGGTCCGTCACGCCTGCGCGACGATCGAAGATTTGCGCGACGATCCGCTGTTCGACGCCGCCGCCCGCCGGCTCGAAACCGCGCTCGCCGCGCAGCGCGACATGATCTGCGCCCTCCTTTCCCAAGGGAGCGCGCAGTGAAGAAAAGATCCGGGACCCGGGAGGAAACCGGCCGCGCCATGCGCCGGCTGCTGCAGGCGCTCGCCGAGCCCGGCGCGTGCGGCGCGCTGAGCCCGCTCGAACCTTCGACGCTCGTCGTGCTCGCCGCGCGCAAAGGCGTCACCGTGGCGCGCGCGCGATTTGCGGCGGCCGCCGCCGACGCCGCGGTCGGCGAGGGACTCGCGCGATGGGCGCAGGACGGCGGCGAGCGGCGGCTGGCGCTCACCGACGCCGGCCGCGCGCATCTGCGTCGCTTGTCCGCGCCCGACGTCGATCAGGCGGAGCCCTTTCGCGCCCAGCACGCATCCTATGCGCTGCGTCAGCTCGAAAAGGCCGCGCGGCCGACGCTCGTCAATGACGCGGAAAGTCCGCTCGCTTGGCTCGCGCGGCGAAAGGACCGGGAGGGACGAACCTTTCTCGACGCCGCGCAGCTCGAAGCCGGCGAGCGCTTTCGCCGCGACATCGAACAGGCGCAGCTCCTGCAGCGCGTGACCGCGAATTGGGAGGCGTCGATCAACGCGGCGCGGCGCGGCGCCGACGCCGGCGCCGTCTCCGAGGTGGCGATCGACGCGCGCCGGCGTCTTGCGCGCGCTTTCGACGCCGTGGGGCCGGAACTGGCGGGCCTGTTGACCGACGTCTGCGGCTATCTCAAGGGCCTGGAGATTGTCGAAAGCGAACGCGGCTGGCCGCCCCGCTCGGCGAAAGTCGTGCTGAGAATCGCGCTCGATCGATTGGCGCGCCATTACGGGCTGGCGGTCGAAGCGCGCGGCCGCGACCGCGCCGAAGCGCTGCTGCATTGGGGCGCCGAGGATTACCGGCCGAGGGTGTGAGGAACAACCCCCTCCCTGACCCTCCCCCGCTTCGCGGGAGAGGGGACCCTAACGAGCAGCGCAGCGCAGCCAGCGCGGCATTGATACGCCGGCGCAATGTTGATGAAGCGCCGAGTCGGACTCCCTCTCCCGCGAAGCGGGGGAGGGTTGGGGTGGGGGCCTATGCCGCCATCGCCTCGCGCGCTTCTTTCTTGATGCGCTCGACCATCGATCGCAGGCCATTGGCGCGCTGCGGCGTCAGATGTTCGGAAAGGCCGAGCTCCTTGAAGAGCGGCGCCGCGTCGGTTTCGACGATCTCCTGCGCCGGCCGCCCGGAGTAAAGCGCCAGCACGAGCGCGACGAGGCCGCGCACGATATGCGCGTCGCTGTCGCCGCGAAACGCGAGCGCGGTGCGTCCGTCGGCGTCGCGCGTCGGCGTCGTTTCGAGCCACACCTGGCTGGCGCAGCCGCGCACTTTGTTGGCGTCGGTATAGGCGTCTTTCGGCAGCGGCTCGAGCGTGCGCCCAAGCTCGATGAGATAGCGGTAGCGGTCCTCCCACTCATCGAGCAGTTCGAAATTGCCGATGATCTCGTCGATCTGCATTTGCTCCGCATCCTTTAGGCGAAGGCGCATTCTACCTCATTTCGGCGCTAAGCCGCGCCCTTTCCTTGGCGAGGGCCACGCCTTACATTCCGCGCGACGATCGCTGGCGCGCCGCGCCGCTCTTTAGGAGTTTTATATGAGCGACTTTTCCCGCTGGCGCGCCGTCGCCGCCGCGATTTTTCTTAGCCTGGGCCTTGCAGGCTGTGGCTACAATACGATTCCGACGCTCGAAGAAAACGCCAAGGCGAAATGGTCGGACGTGCAGTCGCAATATCAGCGCCGCGCCGATCTCATCCCCAATCTCGTCGAGACCGTGAAGGGCTACGCCAGACAGGAAAAGGACGTGCTCACCTCCGTCGTCGAGGCCCGCGCCAAGGCGACGTCCGTCAAGGTCGACGCGGGTTCGCTGACCGATCCAGAAAAGATGAAGCAGTTCCAGGAGGCGCAAAACCAATTGACCGGCGCGCTGGGGCGACTGATCGCCGTGAGCGAAGCCTATCCGGATCTGAAATCCAACCAGAACTTCCTCGCCCTGCAGTCGCAGCTCGAAGGCACTGAGAACCGCATCAATGTCGCGCGGCGCGACTACATCGAGGCGGTGCGGGAGTTCAACACCTCGCTGCGCACCTTCCCGACGCTCCTCTGGGCGAAGACCTTCTTCGCCGGCACGAAGCCGATGGCGGAATTCTCCGCGGCCGGCGCGGCGCAATCGCCGCCGGAAGTGAAGTTCTAAATGATGAGCGCCGACGCGCCGACAGAAGAGCTGATCGCGCGCGCGGCGATGTGGGCGCACATGCGCGGCGAGGCCGAGGAGGCGCTGCGTCTCGATCCTTCGCTGGCCCCGCTGATGCAGGGCGCGATCCTCAACCGCGCGTCGCTCGAAGAGGCGGTGGTCCATCGCATCGCCGCGAGACTCGGCGCGTCAGCGCTGGACGCGGAGACGATCGCCGACGCCTTCCTGCAGGCGGCGCGCGACGACGCGGCGATCGCTGCGGCCTTCCGCGCCGATCTCGCCGCCTATGTCGAGCGCGATCCCGCCTGCGGGCGGATGATCGAGCCGCTGCTCTATTTCAAGGGCTTTCACGCGATCCAGTCGGCGCGGCTGGCGCATGCGCTGTGGCGCGCGCGGCGCCACGACTTCGCTTTCTATATCCAGAGCCGCGCCTCCGATGCGCTGGCGGCGGACATTCATCCGGCCGCGCGCTTCGGCAAAGGCCTGTTCCTCGATCATGGCGCCGGTTTCGTCGTCGGCGAGACGGCGGTCGTCGACGACGACGTCTCGATTCTGCATAATGTGACGCTGGGCGGCACGGGCAAGGTCGCGGGCGACCGTCATCCGAAGGTCAGGCGCGGCGTGATGATCGGCGCGGGCGCCAAAATTCTCGGCAATATCGAGATCGGCGCCTGTTCGCGGATCGCCGCGGGCTCGGTGGTGCTGCAGTCGGTTCCGCCCAATTCCATCGTCGCCGGCGTTCCGGCGAAGGTGGTCGGCGCCGAGTCCTGCGCTGAGCCGGCGCGCGACATGGACCAGATCCTGCGCGGCCTCGCCTATGATTCCTTCGATTATGTGATCTGACCCGCGCCGCCGCGTCCGCCGAGGGCCGGGGCGATTGAGGGTTGCGCAGGGTCACGGTTCTCCTGCTATGTGTCGCCCGCGCCGCGACGCCGTTCCCAAGGGCCGGCGCAGGGCGGCGGCGGCCGGGGCAGGGGGATCGATGCTCGAGATTGCGGTCCAGATGGACCCCTTGGAACGCATTAATTTTGCTGGCGATTCCACCTTCGCGCTGATGCTGGAGGCAAAGCGCAGGGGCCATCGCCTGTGGTTCTACACGCCGGATCAATTGTCGCTCGAAGGCGACAGGCTGACGGCGCGGGCGCGTCGCATCGACGTTTTCGACGATCCTTCGCGCTTTTACGCGCTTGGCGAGGCCACCGACCTTGAGCTCGGCGGCATGGACGTGGTGCTGCTGCGCCAGGACCCGCCGTTCGATCTCGCCTATATCACCTCCACGCATTTTCTGGAGCGGCTCGCGCCGAGCACGCTCGTCGTCAACGACCCCGCGCATGTGCGCAACGCGCCGGAAAAAATCTTCGTGATGGAATTCGCCGATCTGATGCCGCCGACGCTGATCACGCGCGACCGCGCGGCGATGGAGCGCTTTCGCGCCAAGCATGGCGAGATCGTCATGAAGCCGCTCTACGGCCATGGCGGCGCCGCGGTGTTCAAGGTCGGGCCGCGCGACCCGAATTTTGGTTCGCTTTTTGACATGTTCGCGACGACTTTTCGCGAACCCTGGGTCGTGCAGCGGTTCCTGCCGGAGATCGTGAAGGGCGACAAGCGCATTCTTCTCATCGACGGCGAGGCGATGGGCGCGATCAACCGCATTCCGGCCGAGGACGACATCCGCTCTAATCTGGTGCGCGGCGGGGCGCCTGCGGCCTCCGAACTCAACGCGCGCGAAAGAGACATTTGCGCGCGGCTCGGGCCGGAGCTGAAACGGCGCGGGCTGGTCTTCGTCGGCATTGACGTGATCGATGGCTGGCTCACCGAGATCAACGTGACCTCGCCGACCGGGCTGCGCGCGCTAAAACGCATCGGCGGGCCGGATCTTGCGCCGCCGCTCTTCGACGCCATCGAGGCGCGTCTGCGCGCCCTGCGCGAATCGGGCCGATCGTCGGAATTGACTCCATGAACGAAGCAGCGCCGCTCAGCGTTTTCGCCGGCCTCGATCCCAACGCGCAGTTTCGCGGTCTGCGGCAGGCGCTTGCGCCGGCGATCGCGACGATCTGCAAGAGGGAGCGCGGCCATGCGCGGCGCACGGCGATCGTCGAATTGTTTCGCTCGGCTTTGGCGGAAGGACGCGAGATCGCGCGCGCCCGGCTTGAGGCGCGCGGCTCGGGACTGGCCTGCGCCAGATTGATCTCAGCGCTCGAAGACGAGCTGATCGGCGCCATCTACGACTATGTCGTGCGCTATGTTTACGTCGTCGACAATCCGACCTTTGCTGAGCGTCTCGCGATTGTCGCCGTCGGCGGCTATGGGCGCGGGACGCTGGCGCCGGGCTCCGACATCGATCTTCTGTTTCTCGTGCCGTACAAGCAGACTCCATGGGGCGAAAGCGTCATCGAGGCGATCCTTTATATTCTTTGGGATCTGCGTCAGAAGGTTGGTCATGCGACGCGCTCCGTCGCCGAGTGCATGCGTCAGGCCCGCGCCGACATGACCATTCGAACCACGCTGCTCGAAGCGCGCTTCATTCTCGGCAACGCCGAGCTGTTCAGCGAGTTCCGCGAGAGCTTCGATCGCGAGATCGCACGCTCGGATGCGCGAGAATTCGTCTCCGCCAAGCTCGCCGAACGCGATTCGCGGGTGATGCGCGCCGGCGCCTCGCGCTATCTCGTCGAGCCCAATGTGAAGGAAGGCAAAGGCGGCCTGCGCGATCTCAACACGCTGTTCTGGATCGCCAAATATGTCTATCGCGTGCGCGAGGCGAAGGAACTCGTCGCCGCCGGCCTCTTCACCGCGGCGGAGCTCAGCCTGTTCGAGCGCTGCGAGGAGTTTTTGTGGCGCGTGCGCTGTCATCTGCATTTCGCGACGGGGCGCGCCGAAGAACGGCTGGCCTTCGACGTGCAAACGACGATCGCCAGGCGCCTTGGCTATCACGACCGTAGCGGGCTGTCGCCGGTCGAGCGCTTTATGAAGCACTATTTTCTCGTCGCCAAGGAAGTTGGCGACCTCACCGCGATCGTCTGCGCGGCGCTTGAAGAAAAGCAGGCGAAGCCGCGCGCCATTTTCGAGCGCTTTCTGCAGCCGTTTCGGCGCCGGCGCAGTCGCGGCCCGCAAGGCGACTTCATCGTCGATCACGACCGCATCAGCATCGTCGACGCCGATGTGTTCAAGCGCGATCCGGTCAACATCATCCGGCTGTTCTGGATGGCCGACCATCATGGCCTGCCGCTGCATCCGGACGCTCTGCGCGCGGTGACTCTGTCGCTGCGCCTGATCGACGCCAATCTGCGCGCGAACAAGGAAGCCAATCGGCTGTTTCTCGAAATCCTGCTCTCGCGCAACATGACCGAAATCACGCTGCGCCGGATGAATGAGACCGGCGTGCTCGGGCGCTTCATCCCGGAATTCGGCAAGGTCGTCGCGATGATGCAATTCAACATGTATCATCACTACACCGTCGACGAGCATCTGCTGCGCGCGGTCGGCGGACTGTCGGACCTCGAAGCCGGGCGCATGCCGGAGCATCAGCAGCTCGTTGACGAAATCCTGCCGACGATCGTCAACCGCAAGGTGCTTTATCTGGGCCTCTTCCTGCATGACATCGCCAAGGGCCGAAAGGAGGATCACTCCCGCGCCGGCATGGAGGTGGCGCGCAGCCTGTGTCCGCGTCTGGGCTTCACCCCCGGCGAGACCGAGTCCGTGGCCTGGCTCGTCGAGCATCATCTCACCATGTCGAGCTTCGCGCAGAGCCGCGATCTCTCCGACCGCGTCACGATCGAGAATTTCGCCGCCATCGTTCAGACGATGGAGCGGCTGAAGATGCTGTTCGTTCTCACCGTCTGCGACATCAACGCGGTCGGGCCCGGCGTGCTCGACGCCTGGAAGGCGCAGCTGCTGCGCGTGCTCTATTGGGAGACCGAGGTTGTGCTCGGCGGCGGCCATTCGGCGGTCGATCGCAAGAGTCGCGTCGCGGCCGCGAAAGCCGAGCTGCGCGCCGCGCTTCCGGAGTGGAGCGACGAGGCGTTCGACGCCTACGCCAAGCGTCACTATCCGGCCTACTGGCTCAAGGTCGACGTCGCCCGCAAGCTGCGTCACGCCGAGCTGCTTCGCCAGATGAACGGCGCATCGGCGCCGCTCGCGACCGCAGTCGAACTCGACAGGACGCGCGGCGCCGTTGAGCTGACCGTCGTCGCGCCGGACAACCCGCGTCTGCTGTCGATCATCGCCGGCGGCTGCGCGGCGGGCGGCGCCAATATCGTCGACGCGCATATTTTCACCACCGCGGATGGTCTCGCGCTCGACACGATCTTCTTCTCGCGCGCCTTTGATTTTGACGAGGATGAAATGCGTCGCGCCGGGCGCATCGCCGGGCTCATCGCCAGGGCGCTGCGCGGCGAGGTCGTCGTGTCCGAAGAGCTGCGGGCGCGCGCCAAAACGCATCTGCCGACCGACGCCTTTTCGGTCGCGCCCGAGGTCGTCGTCGATAACAGCCTGTCGAACGTCTATACCGTCATCGAGGTCTCCGGACTCGATCGCGAGGGCCTGCTGTTCGAACTCACCAACGCCATTTCGCGGCTCAATCTCAATATCGCCTCGGCGCATATCGTCACCTTTGGCGAGCGCGCCGTCGACGCCTTCTATGTCACGGATCTGACAGGGGCGAAGATCGCATCCCCGCAGCGACAGGCGGCCATCAAGCGCCAGCTCCTGGACGTGTTTGGCGGTCCCGGCGCGCGCGGGGCCAAAACGCCGGCCGCCGCCGCGACTTGATTTTGACGTTTCGCGCGCAGATATCGAAGCCTTTACGAAGAATGATGGTGACAGCATGAGCGATCCAACGAATGCGGACAAGAAGGCTGAGTCGACGGAAAATCCGGGGGGCGCAGAGCCCTCGTCCTTGTCGCAGCCGTCGGCCGAATCCGACATTGCGCAGCCGGAGCCGTTCACCGAGCTCGAAAATCTTTATGCCGAAAACGCAGGGTTAAAGGACAAGCTCCTGCGCGCGCTCGCCGAAGTCGAGAATGTGCGCCGTCGCGCCGAGCGCGAGATCGCCGATGCGAAAACCTATGGCGTGGCGAATTTCGCGCGGGAGATGCTGTCGTTCGCCGATAATCTACGCCGCGCGATCGAGAGCGTGCCCGAGCAGGCGCGCGCCGAGCCGGCGGTCGCGTCGCTGCTGGAGGGGGTTGACGTGATGGAGCGTGATTTTCTTGCCCGGCTCGCGCGCTTCGGCGTGAGGAAGATCGACGCCCAAGGCGCGCGCTTCGATCCCAATCAGCATGAAGCGCTGTTCGAAATTCCCGACGAGACGCAACCCGCGGGCACGGTGGCTCAGGTCGTTGAGCAAGGCTACATGATCGGCGAACGCGTGTTGCGCCCCGCAAAAGTCGGCGTGGCGCGCGGCGGATCGAAGCCGTCCTGACCGGTCGAGGATTCGCATGGACGAGCGAGCGACCGCGACAAAGCCTACGGAAGCCGGGGTCGTCGCGGCGGCGGTCTATCACGGGGGACGTAAGATCGCCGATATCGAGATCGATGCGGCCGGAGAGTGGACCAAGCGCGAAGGCTATGTCGTCTGGATCGGACTGCACGAGCCGTCACAAGAGCTGCTGGAGCGCGTCGGCGAACAGTTCGCGTTGCATCATCTTGCGATCGAGGACGCAGTCAAGGCGCATCAGTTTCCCAAGCTCGAAGAATATGAAGACAGCGTTTTCATCGTCGCGCGCACCGCGCAGATGGTCGACGGCCGCATCGCTTTTGGCGAGACGCATATTTTTATCGGCGCCGGCTATGTCGTGAGCGTGCGCCATGGCGCGTCGAGCTCCTATGCGCATGTGCGCGAACGCTGCGAAGCGCGCGCGGAACGGCTCTCGGAGGGCGAGGACTTCATCGTCTACGCCATTCTCGATTTCATCGTCGACAACTATTTTCCGGTGCTCGACGCGATCAACTGTCAGGTCGAGGACATCGAGGATCATGTTCTCGCGACGACGATGGGCACGCCGGAAATCGAGCAGCTCTATAGTTTACGGCGCGACCTCTTGCATTTGCGCAACGCCGTGACGCCGCTTTCGGACGTCTGCCGTCGCTTGGAGCGCAGCGACGTCGTCGCCATCGATCGGGAAATGCGGCCGCATTTTCGCGACGTTCGCGACCATCTGCGCCGCGTTCAGGAACGCATCGACACAATGCGGGAGACGCTCGCCTTCGCTTTCGAGTCGAGCCTGATGAACGCGCAGATCCAGCAGACCGACATTTCGCGCCGACTCGCCGCCTGGGCCGCGATTCTGGCGGTGCCCACCGCCATCGCCGGCATCTACGGCATGAACTTTCAGCACATGCCCGAACTCCAGTGGGAGTATGGCTATTACGTCGTGCTTGGCGTGACGATGTCGATCTGCGGCTATCTGTATTATCGGCTGCGCCGCGCCCGCTGGCTGTGAACGCCGCCCGCCGTCACGGCGAAGGCGCGTCGCCAAGGCTCTCGCGCCGCGCGCGTTTCGGGCGCAGCCGCCCGCCACCGTTTGCTTGGGCCTAGCGCCTTACGAAAGTTTCATCCCGCCGCCATTGGCCGGCAAAGCGGCAATCTCCATCTTTCATCCTGCGGCGACGTTGCGCTCCCTCCTCCACGCGGCGTCGTTCAAGATGGAGATTTTGAGAATGCCTATCGCAAACAATCCTCGCGACCGCGCCATTGCAGCGCCGCGCCGCGCGTCCCGTCTGGCGCTGATGGGCGCTGCGGCCGCATTCGCGCTGGGCGCCGCGATCGGTCCGGCGCCGCTGACGCCGGCTTATGCCGAAGCGCCGCTTTCAGGTTCTGTCACCGCCGCCGGACCCGCCTCCTTTGCTGACGTCGTCGAGCGGGTCAAGCCGGCGGTCGTCGCCATCAAGGTCAAAGCCGTCGATGATCAGCAGGGCGGCATCTTCGAGATGCCGGACGTATCGCCCGACGACCCGATGTACCGCTTTTTCAAGCGCTTCGGAGAAGGTCAAGGGGGCCGTCCGCAAAAGCACATGACGATGTCGCAGGGCTCTGGTTTCATCATCAGCCCGGACGGCTATGTCGTCACCAATAACCACGTTGTGGAGCACGCCAGCGAAGTCGAGGTTGCGCTCGACGACGGAAGAACGCTGCCCGCCAAGGTTGTCGGCACGGATAAGCGCACCGATTTGGCGCTGCTCAAGATCAGCGACGGCGCAAAACTGCCCTATGTCGACTGGGGCTCCGCGGCGCCGCGCGTCGGCGATTGGGTGATCGCGGTCGGAAACCCGTTCGGACTCGGAGGCTCGGTCACCGCCGGCATCGTTTCGGCGCGCGGGCGCGACATCGGCGCAGGCCCTTACGACGACTTCCTGCAGATCGACGCGCCGGTCAATCGCGGCAATTCCGGCGGTCCGGCGTTCGATTCGCGCGGCAATGTGATCGGCGTCAATACGGCGATCTATTCGCCTTCCGGCGGTTCGATCGGCATCGGCTTCGCCATTCCGGCCGAGGTGGCCAAGGACGTGGTCGCGGCGCTCAAGGATAAAGGCTCCGTGTCGCGCGGCTGGATTGGGGTCAAGATTCAAAACGTGACGCCGGAAATCGCCGACAGCATGGGGCTGAAGTCCGCGAAAGGCGCGCTGATCGCGCAGCCGCAGCGGGGCGCGCCGGCGGAAGAGGCCGGCCTGAAGTCTGGCGACGTCATCGTCGCCGTCAACGGCGACAAGATCGACACGTCGCGCGATCTCGCGCGCCGCATCGCCGCCCTCGGCCCGGGCAAGACGGCGGACATCACCTATCTGCGCTCGGGCGTCGAAAAGACGGTGAAGCTGAAACTCGGCGCGCTGCCCGACGAACGCGAAGCGCGCGCCGACGACGAAGGCTTTTCGGAGCACGGACCGGAACTGTCCGGCCTTGGGCTCGAGGTCGCCCCGGCGGCTGAGGTCCGCGGCGCAGGCCGGCAAGGGCTGTTCGTGACGGATCTCGATCCCTCCGGCGCCGCCGCGCAAAAGGGACTGCGCAGGGGCGACGTGATCGTCGAGGCCGCCGGGCAGCCGGTGAGCTCCCGTGGCGACCTCGCCTCGGCGCTCGAGGCGGCGCGCAAGGAAGGACGGCGTTCGGTGCTGCTGCGCGTGAAATCCGCGGACGGCGCGAAGTTCATCGCCGTTCCGGTGAAAGGCGGCGCCGGCTAGGGCGGCTTAAGGGACTTCTTGCGTTGAGGCCGTCGTCACTGCACCCGCCCGCAGCCGGTCTCCGCAACGAAGAGCGTCGGGCAGAGCCAGTCCCCTCCTGGCGCCCGAACGCGGGGCAGGCTGGCGCGCAATGCGCCGGCCTGCCGTTTTTTTGCAATCTCAGCTATAGTGAAACATGCGCATTCTGATCATTGAAGACGACAGCGAAGCGAGCGAATACCTCGTCAAGGCGTTCCGCGAACAAGGCCATGTCGCCGAACACGCCGCCGATGGGCTTGCCGGCTATGGACGCGCCAGCGAAGGCGGTTACGACGTGCTGATCGTCGACAGGATGCTGCCCAAGATGGATGGGCTGTCGCTGATCTCGGGCCTGCGCGAGCAGGGCGTTCAGACGCCGGCGCTCATTCTCTCCGCGCTCGGCCAGGTCGACGACCGGGTGAAGGGTCTGCGCGCCGGGGGCGACGACTATCTGCCAAAACCCTACGCCTTTTCGGAACTGCTGGCGCGGGTCGAGGCGCTGGCGCGCCGCCGCGTCGGGCCCAAGGGCGAAGAAACCCAGTATCGCGTCGGCGATCTGGAGCTCGATCGCTTGTCGCACAAGGTGACGGTCGGCAGCCAGGAGGTGGTGCTTCAGCCGCGCGAGTTCCGGCTGCTGGAATATCTGATGAAACACGCCGGCCAGGTGGTGACCCGCACCATGCTGCTCGAGAATGTCTGGGACTATCATTTCGATCCGCAGACCAATGTCATCGACGTGCATATTTCCCGTTTGCGCTCCAAGATCGACAAAGGCCGCGAGAACCCGCTTCTGCACACCATCCGCGGGGCTGGGTATATGATCCGTGACGGCGCTCGGTAAGCTTTTCCGCACGACGGCGTTCAAACTGTCGATCGCCTATCTCGTGCTGTTCTCGATTGGCGCGGGCCTCGTGCTCGCGCGCGTCGGCGCACGCGTCAAGGAAGTTCTCGACGAACAGATCGAGCAGACCGTCGACGCAGAAATACGGGCGCTGTCCGAACAATATGCGCAGGGCGGCCTGCGCCAGCTCGCCAATGCGGTGGAGCGCCGCGTGCGCGCGCCCGGCGGTTCGCTCTATCTGCTCTCGAGTCATGCCGGAGACGTCATCGTCGGCAACATCGAGCCGCCGAATTTCACGCCGTCGGGCGGCACGGAACTCGTCGAGACGACCTATGAGCGACGCGGCGAGCCGGGCGACAAGCATCCGGCCTTGCTGCGGCTGTTTCTGCTTCCCGGCGGCTTTCGCCTGCTTATCGGCCATGACATCGAAGATCATGAAGTGCTTCGCGGCATATTGCGTCGCGCGCTCGGCGTGTCGCTCTTCTGGCTCGCGCTCGTCGGCGCGCTTGGCGGCTTGTTCGTCTCGCACCGCATGCTGGAGCGCGTCGACGTGATGTCGGGCTCGGCCCGCCGCATCATGGCGGGCGATATGCACGAGCGACTCGCCATCTCGGGCGCCGGCGACGAGCTTGACCGGCTGGCGGAAAACTTCAACGCCATGCTCGAGCGCATCAGCGAGTTGATGGCCGGCTTGCGCGAAGTTTCCGATAATATCGCCCATGACCTCAAGACGCCGTTGACCCGATTGCGCAACCGCGCCGAGGCGGCGTTGCGGGCAGGCTCGAACGACAGCGAGCATCGCGCGGCGCTCGCCGCCGTGATCGAAGAATCCGACAACCTGATCCGCGTGTTCAACGCGCTATTGATGATCGCGCGCGCCGAGGCCGGCTATTCCAGCGACAATATGGCGAGCTTCGACGCCGACGCCGTCGTGCGCGACATCGCCGAGATGTACGAGCCCGTCGCCGAAGAGCAGGGCGTCCGCCTCGACGTGGCGGCGCAGGACGGACTTGCGGTCACCGGCAGCCGCGAACTGCTCGGGCAGGCGCTCGTGAATCTCGTCGACAATGCGCTGAAATATGGCGGGACAGGCGATGAGCCGCGCATCGCCATCGACGCGCGGCGCGTCGGCGATCGCGTGGAAATCATTGTCGCGGATCGCGGACCCGGCATTGCGCCATCGGATCGCGAGCGCGTGGTGGGACGTTTTGTGCGGCTTGAGAATTCCCGTTCGCGGCCAGGCTCAGGTCTCGGCCTGTCGCTGGCGGCGGCGGTTGCGCGGATGCATCACGGCGCGTTGCGGATAGAAGACAATGCGCCTGGATTGCGCGTGGCGCTATCGCTGCCGGCGATGCGCACAACGGTCGGTCCGGCGGCGCGGATGGAGCGCGCATAAGGCGCGGTCTGCGCGGTCGCGGCCGCTTCGACGGCGCGCGCCTTCAATGGGGTCACCGTCGCGGAGGCCGCCGGCAAGCGCATCATGACGACGGTGCCTTCTCCAAGACGGGAGCGGACGCGCAGCGCGCCGCCATGCAGCTCGATGAGGGCGCGGGCGATGGCGAGGCCGAGCCCGGATCCGCGCATGCCGTTTTCCATCAGATCGGCGCATTGTTCGAACGGCTTGCCGAGCTTGGGGATGGCGCGCGGGTCGATGCCGCGTCCCGAATCCTCGACATAGACGTCGATCGCGCCGCCGTGGGCGCGCGCGCGCACCCGCACGACGCGTCCGGATTCGCTGAATTTGACGGCGTTCGACAGAAAGATGCTCAGCGTCTTGACGATCGCCGCTTCGTCTCCGACGCAACGCAGGTTTTCGCGGGCGTCGGCGACAAGTTCGATGTTCTTTGCTTCGGCGCGCGCGCGCCAGGCTCCGACGGCTTTGCGCAGCGCCTCCGCGACGTTGATCTCCCGTTCGGCGAGGCGGATGAGGCCCGCTTCGAGACGCGACATGTCGAGAATGTCGGACAGCACTTCGTTGAGGTAATTGCCGCCCTGGCGTATGCCGCAGCAATATTCGCGATATTTTGGCGAACCGAGCGCGCCGAAAGGCTCCGCCTCCATCATTTCCGAAAAGCCGATGATGGCGTTGAGCGGCGTGCGCAGCTCATGGCTCATATTGGCGAGGAATTCCGATTTCGCCACATAGGCGGCCTCCGCCTCGGCCTTTTGATGATGATACTGCTCGGCGAGAATCGCGAGCTGCTGCGCCTGCATCTCCAGCGTCTGTCGCGAGCGGGTCAGATCGGCGACGCTTGCGGTGAGGCGGCGCTCCGATTCACGCAGCTTCTCCTCGTTGCGCTTCAGCGCCGTAATATCGGCGCCCACGGAAACATAGCCGCCGTCCTTGGTGCGGCGCTCGTTGATCTGAAGCCAGCGCCCGTCGATGAGCTGCGCCTCGTAGGTGCGGGCGTCCGGCGAAGGTCCGTCGGGCGAGGCGACCTGGGTGCGGATCAGCGGCGCGATGGCGCAGCTCATGATCTGCCGATAGTTCGCCCCGGCGGATGCGGCTTCCAGCGAAAGGCCATGCAGCGAGAGAAATTTCGAATTGCAGGTCACGAGTCGGTTTTTGGAGTCCCACAGCACGAAGGCTTCGGAAATGGCGTCGATCGCGTCGCGCAGGCGCAAATTGGCCATCTCCGTTTGTTCGGCGAGCGCGCGTTGCTCCGAAACGTCGATGGCGATTCCAATAAGATGTTTGCCGGCTTCTCGACTGTCTTCGACGATCTGCGCTCGCGCGCGCAGCCAGATCCATTCGCCCGTGGCGTTCTTCAGCCGAAACTCGTGATCGGCGCTATTCGTCCGCGCGCTCGCGACCATGTCGGCCATCGTCTGGAAATCGCCGTCGTCGGGATGCAGCAGCGCGCTCAATTCGGCGTAGGAGAGCGAGCGGCGCTCGGCCGGCAGGCCCAACATTTCATACATGGAGTCCGACCAGTAGATCCGGCCGCGCGCAATGTCCCATTCCCACAGGCCGCACCGGCCGCGCGACAGCGCCGCCTCGAGGCGCCTGCGGATCAGCGTGTTGGCGCGTTCGACTTCCTGACGGCGCCAACTCTGGCGGAAATAGGCGAGGACGATGACGAGCAGCAGCAGCGTGGTGCAGGCGAACAGCAGCGCATAGCGGGACGCGATCACGCGCCATTCGCCGAGCACATTGTCGACGGGATAAATCATCGCCACCTGGCCGAATGGCGTCGGAAGCTTCCTGACGCTCACGAGCGCCGGAACGCCATCGGGCAAAGTGACGCGCAAGACGCCGGCGTTGTCGGCGAAGTCGAGGAGCGCGTCTTCGGCGCCGATGGCTTGCGACAGCGTCAGATCCTTCGACGGCATCGGCGGAAAGGCGGCGGCGACGCGGCCGCGCTCGTCCGTCACCAGAACGCGTCGCCCTCGCGCGAGCGCGCCTTGCGGCACGAGCTGATCGAGCGGCGCGCCGAACGGCTTTTGCGCGTCGGTCTTGATTTTATCGCGCAGGTCCTGCGACACGGCGCGCACGAAAAGGTCGAGATCGTCGACGGCCTGCTCGACCAGCCGATCCTGCATCGCGCTGGTCAGCGACACGACAAAGGCGGCGAGAGAGACGAGGCAAACCGCGCAGGCGGCGAACGCCAAAGGGCGCAGCCAGGAGAAGTCCTTCGGCCGCTTTGCGCCGTCCTCGTCGAACCTGTACGCTCCCCACACAGTATGGGCGTGAGTCTTCACGCGGGCAGCGGGAGCGCGCGCCATCGATAGCCTCCGAAATGATTGTGATGCGAACGCGGCTTACGAGCGAATCACCTTCATTCGAATCTCTCGACGCGCGATTGTCCAGATCTTAACGCGACGTTAACGACTCTTTTTTAGGCGCCTCAGCCAAGCGCATCAGCCGAGCGCCCGCGTGGCGATGTCGCGCAAGTCCGCCGAAAGATTTTCCTGCGCGACGATATGCTTGAGCCGAGCTTCAATGAGGCCGCGGCGCCGCGACTCCATCGTGCGCCAGGACCGCAGCGCCGAGAGAAGCCGTGCGGACACCTGGGGATTCTTCGGATCGACTTCGAGAACCACGGCCGTCAGCAAATCATATCCTGATCCGTCGAGCGCATGAAAGCGCGTGAGATTGCCGTTCGCGAAGGCGCCGATCAAAGCGCGTACGCGGTTGGGGTTGCTCATCGAGAATTCCCGATGCGTCATCAGACCCAATACGCGCTGAGTGGTCGCCGCTTCCGGAATCATCGCCTGCAGCGAGAACCATTTGTCGATGACGAGCGCGTCTCCGGCATATTGGTCGTAGAACCGTGCGAAGGCCTCCTCGCGCGCATGGCCGCCCAGAAGCGCCAATGTCGCCAGCGCGGCGAGCTTGTCGGTCATATTCCCCGCGGCTTCAAACTGCGCCGTGGCCAAGGATCGGCCTTTTTCAGCGTCGCCCGCAGCCAGAAGATCGAGCGTCACGTTGCGCAAAGCGCGGCGTCCCGCGCTCGCGGCGTCGGGCGTAAAGGCGCCGGCGGCGGAAAAGCGCGCGTAGATCGCGTCGAGCTCTGAAGCGAGCGACCTGCCGATCTCCGCGCGCAACGCCATGCGGGCGTCGAAGAGCTGATCCGGGTCGACGTCGCTTCCCTTTTCGCGCGCAAGGTCGATGTCCGACGGCAGCGACAACGCCTGTGCGACCAGAGCCGGATCGTCCTCGGCCTTGGCGAGCAGCGTTCGCAGTGCTTCGCTCAGTCCTCGGGCTTCCAACGCGCCGGTTTCGAGCCGACCGAAGATCGCCCGCAAGGCGAGGCTTTGCGACGCCTGCCAGCGATTGAACGGATCGTCGTCACAGGCGAGCAGTCGTTCGAGATCCTCGCTCGTCGGCGCGGGCTCGAGGCGCACAGGCGCGGAAAAGCCGCGCAGCAGCGAGACCACGGGCCGTGACGGAATCTCGCGGAAACGGATGGCGCGCTCGGCGCGGTCGAGTTCGATCAGGCCACGGGCGAGTTCGGTCGGCGCGGCGTCTTCGCTGACGAGATCGAGCTTTTGCCCATTCTCGCCAAAGAGCGCCAGCGCCAGCGGAATGACGACGGGCTTCTTCTCGCTTTGGCCAGGCGTCGGGGGCGTCTGCTGACGCAGCTTCAAGGCGAACGTTCCGGCGGCGGGATCGTAGTCGCCTGACGTCGTCACCACAGGCGTTCCCGCCTGACTGTACCAAAGCGCAAAATGCGTCAGGTCGCGTCCGGATGCGGCGGCGAAGCAGGAGAGGAAATCTTCGATCGTCGCGGCCGTCCCGTCGAAGCGTTCGAAATAGAGATCCATGCCGCGGCGGAAGTTGTCTTCGCCGATCAACGTCCGCAACATGCGGATGATTTCAGCGCCCTTCTCGTAAACGGTCGACGTGTAGAAATTGTTGATTTCTTGATAGACGTCCGGACGCACGGGATGCGCGAGCGGACCGGCGTCTTCGGGAAATTGCGCGAGGCGCAGGCCGCGCACGTCGCCGATGCGCTCCACCGCGCGCGAACGCATGTCGGCGGAAAACTCCTGGTCGCGGAAAACCGTCAGCCCTTCCTTGAGGCAGAGCTGGAACCAGTCGCGGCAGGTGATGCGATTGCCCGTCCAATTGTGGAAATATTCATGCGCGATGACTCCTTCGATGCCGGCGTAATCGCCGTCGGTCGCGGTGTCGGGCGAGGCGAGCACATATTTGTCGTTGAAGATGTTGAGGCCCTTGTTCTCCATGGCGCCCATGTTGAAGTCCGAGACGGCGACGATGTTGAACACGTCGAGATCATATTCGCGGCCGAATTTCTCTTCGTCCCAGCGCATCGAGCGCTTCAGCGCGTCCATCGCATAGGCTGCGCGCGATTCCTTGCCATGTTCGACGTAGATGGCCAGTTCGACGCCACGGCCCGACATCGTCGTGAATCCGTCGCGCACAACGCCCAGATCGCCGCCCACGAGCGCGAACAGATAAGAGGGCTTCGGGAACGGATCGCGCCAGAGAGCGTAGTGGCGATTGCTTCCTGCGACGTCGCCATGCTCGACCGGATTGCCGTTCGACAGCAGGATCGGCGCTTCGCTTTTGTCGGCTTCGATGCGCGTGGTATAGACGCTGAGCACGTCGGGCCGGTCTAGGAAATAGGTGATGCGGCGAAAACCTTCCGCCTCGCACTGCGTGCAATAGGCCGAGCCGGAGCGATAGAGCCCGGAAAGCTGCGTATTGCCGCTCGGATTGAGCTCCGTGTCGATTTCCAGAGTGAAAGGCGCGTCGGGAATTTTGGCGAGAGTAAGGCGATCCTGCGTCGCCTCATATTCGCCGGGGCCGAGCGTGCGGCCGTCGAGCTTCACGCCCAGCAGCATCAACTCGTCGCCGTCGAGCACGAGTGGCGCTGAAGAATCCCCGGCTGGATTGCGGCGCAGCGCCAGTCGCGCGGAGACGCGGGTCTTGCTCGGATGCAGGCTGAAATCGAGTTCGACCGAATCGATCGCGAAATCCGCAGGACGGTAATCGGCCAGCCGAATGGCGGCGGTCGAAGGATGACGCATTGCGCTCCTCAGGGCTAGGGTGACGGTTTCTTGAATGATTATAGGACCTGCACGCTGATTTGCGACGGTCGGAGCGGCCGAAAACACGCACGCGCAAGCTATTTTTTCTGGAAAATCTCCGGCGAAGGGCCGAATTGCCTTGAGCCCGTCGCCGCGTCCGGGCAAGATAAACGTCATCGCGGCGCCGTAGGAATGCGGCGGCCGCTGTTGCGCGCGTCACTTCAGTGCGCACCGCTTCGCCTCTGGAACGCGTCCCGCTGCCCTCGACAGCGGAAGGCAGGCGGACGGCCTGTAAAGCGAAGGTTCATGATCACACACATGCGGCGGGCGCCTGCTCCTTTCTTTGGCCTTTGCATTCTCTCGGGCTTTTTCATTCTCGGCGGCCTTCTGAGCTTCAGCGCCCCACCAGCGCAAGCCGCCCCCGCCGAGACACAGAACCTGCAGCCGATCCTCGTCAAAATCAGCGAAGATCAGATGCGCGTCGCCGGCGTCGAGACTCAGCCCATCGAGCGGGAGTCGGGCATGGGCGAACTCGTCGTGCCGGGCGTCGTCGCCGTGCCGCCGCAACAGCTGCTGATCGTGGCGGCCCCCGCCGCCGGCCTGGTCGAGACTCTGCTCGTCGCAATCGACGAGGATGTCAAACAGGGCGCCCCGATCGCGACGCTGAAGTCGTCGGAGCTCATCGAGGCCCAGCGCGCCTTCCTGCACGCTGTCTCGGAGGCGAATCTCGCGGCCGAGAAGCTGCGGCGCGACGAGCAGCTGTTCAAGGAACATATCATCGCCGAGCGGCGGTTGATCGTCACGCGCGCCGAGGCGACTCAGGCGCGCTCGGCGCTGGATGAGCGCAGACAAATTCTGTCGCTGGCCGGCATGACCGATCAGGAGATCGATTCGCTTCAGCGCGAGCGCAAGCTGGCGAGCTCGCTCGTCGTGCGCGCGCCGGTCACCGGCACCGTCCTGCAGCGGCACGGCACGACGGGCGAACGCGTGCAGGCGTCGGCGCCGCTCATCACGATTGCGCGGCTCGACCCCATTTGGGTCAATCTGCAGGTGCCCCTTGGCCGCGCCGCTGCGCTCGACAACGTCGCCCGCGTGCATGTGCCCTTGGCGGGCATCGACGGCAGACTCATCCGCATCGGCCGCACCGTGGACGCGGCGACGCAGTCGGTCACGGCCGTCGCCGAATTTCGGACGGGAGCGAGTCCGCTGCGCCCTGGCCAAGCGGTCCAGGCGATCCTGCGCCTTAAAGGCGGCGGCGATACGCAGTGGCGGGTTTCCGCGGACGCTCTGGTGAACTTCAAAAATCACAATTGGGTGTTCGTGCGCTCGCCGGAAGGCTTTGTCGCGACCCCGGTGACGCTACTTTCCGAGACGCCGCAGTCCGCGTCCGTCCAGGGCGCGCTCAAGGCGGGCGAGCGCGTCGCGACCCGCGGCCTGCTGACCTTGCTGGCGGAACTCGCCGAGGCCGAAAGGTGATGATGCGCGATGCTTGAAAGACTGATCCGTGTCGCGCTCCAGCAGCGGCTGCTCGTCTTTCTCGGCGCGCTCGGCCTCGCCGCCTGGGGGGCCGTCAGCTATTTCAAACTGCCGATCGACGCATTCCCTGACGTCGCGCCGGTGCAGGTGCTGGTCGCGATGCGCGCCCCGGGCCTCACGCCAGAGGAGTTGGAGGCGCGCGTCACCGTCCCGATCGAGATCGCGGCGAAAGGCATTCCCAGCCTCGTTCGCATGCGCTCGACGACGCGTTATTCGGTGACGCTGATCACCTTCGAATTTTCCGAAGGGACCGACATCTATTGGGCGCGCGCGCAGGTCAACGAGCGTCTGGCGCAAGCGCAAAGCCAGTTGCCGGACGGCGTTTCCGGCGGCCTCGCGCCGATCGTCACGCCGCTTGGCGAGATGGTGATGTTCACCATCGTCGGCGGCGATCTCACGCCGACGGAGCAACGCACGCTGCTCGATTGGACGATACGCCCCGCCATCCGCGGCCTGCCCGGCGTCGCCGATCTCAACGTGCTCGGCGGCTTCGTGCGCACGTTTGAAGTCGCGCCTTCGCCTGCCGCGATGGCGTCTCGCGGCGTCACCGTGGAGATGCTCCAGTCGGCGCTCTCCAACAACAATAAGAATGACGGCGCGGGGCGCGTGCGCGATGGCGAGGAAGCGCTGCTGGTGCGCGCCGAAGGCCGCCTGCGGTCGCTCGATGAGATCCGATCCGTCGTCATCGCCGCGCGGGACACCGGCATCGTGCGCGTCGGCGACGTCGCCGACGTGCGCAACGGCGCGTTGCCACGCAACGGCGTTGTCGTGCGCAACGGCGAAGGCGAGGCGGTGTGGGGACTCGTTCTCGGCCTGCGCGGCGCGGACGCGCGCATGGTGGTTAATGGCGTGAAGGAGCGCCTGGCCGAAATCGAGCCGACGCTGCCGAACGGGGCCAAAATCGAAATCTTCTACGATCGCAGCGAATTGATCGGCAAAGCGGTATGGACCGTGCAGAAGGTGCTGATCGAGGCGATCGTCCTCGTCGTCATCTTGCTCGTCTTGTTCCTTGGCGATCTTCGCGCCGCGGTCGTCGTTTCGGTCATTTTGCCGCTCGCCGCGCTCTCGACATTTGGCGTCATGCGCTGGTGGGGCCTCTCGGCGAACATCATGTCGCTCGGCGGTCTGGCGATCGCGATCGGACTTCTGGTCGACTGCGCGGTCGTCGTCGTCGAAAACGTCGAACATCGCATGGCGCATGCGCATGACGTCAGCCTCTCCGACCGCATTTTCATGACTCTCGAAGCGACTCGCGAGGTCGCCGTCCCGCTCACGTCCGGCGTCATCATCATCGTCACGGTGTTCCTGCCGCTGCTGTCTCTCGAAGGACTCGAAGGTCGGCTGTTCGCGCCGGTGGCGCTGACCATCGCCTTTGCGCTCGGATCGGCGCTCCTGCTGTCCCTTACCGTCGTGCCGGCGCTCAGCGCGACGCTGCTGAAGCCGGGCCACGCCGACGAGCCGTGGCTGGTGCGCAAGATCGCCGCCGTCTACGAGCCCTTGCTCAAGCGCTCGCTCGACAAGCCCTTGATCGTCGGCGCCGCCGCCGTCATCGGCCTCGTCGTCGCCTTCACCGCCTATGCGGGCATCGGCCAGACCTTTATGCCGGTGATGAACGAAGGCACGCCCGTCATCACCATCCGCAAACATCCGACGATCAGCGTCAATATGGCCGCGGAGACCGACATGCGCATTCAGCGCGCGATCATGGAGCGGGTGCCGGAGGTCAAGGGCATGATGGCCCGGGCCGGCGCCGACGAACTCGGCATCGATCCGGTCGGCCTCAACGACACCGATAATTTCCTGACGCTGGCGCCGCAAAGCGAATGGCGCGGCAAGGATATAGATTGGCTGATGGGCGAGATTCGCGCCGTGCTCGACAGCATGCCGGGCATTTCCTACGCCTTTTCGCAGCCGATCGACATGCGCGTGCAGGAAATGATCATCGGCGCCCGCGGCGACGTCGTCGTCAAGATATTTGGCGATGATATCGATGAGCTCAATCGTCTCACGCGCGAGGTCGCGGCGACCTTGCGCAAGATCAGGGGGGCGCGCGACGTGTTTGGCCTGCAGAACGACGGCATGCGCTATCTCACGGCGCGCGTCGACCGGCTGGCCGCCGGGCGCTTTGGCCTCAACGCCGGCGAGATTCAGGACGCGCTGCGCGTATGGGTCGACGGTCAGCCGGTGGGCATCGTCCTCGAAGGGCCGATCCGCACGCCGCTCGTCATCCGCGGCTCTGAAGTCTCGCGCCGCTCGTCCGTCGACTTCGCGCGGCTGCCGATGGTTTCATCTGAAGGCAAAGTCGTCGAACTGTCGCAACTCGCCGACGTGCGCGTGGAGAACGGACCGATCCAGATCATTCGTGAGGAAGGCCGTCGCTTCGCCACGGTCCTCGCCAATGTGACGGGACGCGATCTTGTCGGATTCGTCGACGAGGCCAAGAAGGCCGTCGCCAAAAACGTAAAGACGCCGCCGGGATATCGCTATCAATGGGGCGGCCAATTCGAGAATCAGCAGCGCGCATCGGCGCGGCTCGCGATCGTCGTGCCGATCGCGATGGCGCTGATTTTCCTCTTGCTTTATCTAACCTTCAACTCGGTGCTGCAGGCGACGCTGGTGTTCTGCAATGTGCCCTTCGCGGCGATCGGCGGCATTTTGGGCCTGTGGCTGTCGGGAGAATTCATGTCAGTGCCCTCGTCGGTCGGCTTCATTGCGCTTGTCGGCATCGCCGTGCTCAACGGCGTCGTGCTCATCTCCTACATCAACAAGCTTGTGGCCGAAGGCACGCGCAGCACGCGCGAGGCGGTGTTGGAGGGCGCGCGTCGGCGCATGCGGCCCGTCTTGCTCACCGCGACCATCGCGGCCTTCGGCTTGATCCCGTTCCTGTTCGCGCATGGGCCCGGCGCCGAGATCCAGCGCCCGCTCGCCATCGTCGTCATCGGGGGGCTGATCTCGGCCACGGTGTTGACCTTGATCCTGCTGCCGATTCTTTACGATCGCACCGCCAATCTCGGCTTGGTCATTCGTCAGAAGTTCCGCGCGCGCGCGATGCGGCGACCAGCGCCAATGCGTGCGCGCGAGGACGCGCGCGCATGAGGATGGGCGCGGTCTACACGGCGTTTTTCTTGGTTGCGTTCGCTTCGCCTTTCGAGACGCGAGTCTTTGCGCAGGAGCAGGGCGAGCCGGCGGAGATGCAGATCAAAGCGTCTGTCAAAGCTGCGCCCAAGAAACCGCCCGCGACATCGCCCAAGAAAGCCCGTGTTCGGGCGCCGGCCAGGCGAAGCGGCGGCGTGTTGGCGAAACACCTTGAGATGGCCGTCCTGGTCGATGCGCAGAGCCGTTCGCTCGAGGCGCAGTTTCGCGCCATATCGGCGCGCTACGCGACGGCCAATTCGATCACCCCCGGATCGCCTTATTTCGCGGGCTATCAGCGTAACGCCGCCGCCGGCAATTTACGCAACTACAATGAAACCGAAATCGAGGCCGGCATGCCCTTGTGGTTGCCCGGACAGCGGGACGCCTTCGCGGGCACGGTGTCCACCGGTCTCGTCGAGGTTGAAGAGCGGCTGGCGCTTCGCCGACTGGAAGTCGCCGGCGTTTTGCGCGACGCATGGTGGAACGCGCAGCGCGCGGCGCGGGAAGTTTCCGTCGCACGCAATCGCGTCGCCACCGCGCGCGACATCGGCGCCGATATGACTCGCCGCGTGGAGCTTGGCGACGCCGCCCAGACCGATGCGCTGCTGGCGAAGAATGAAACGCTCGCCGCCGAAACGGAGCTGGCGCAGTCCGAGGGCGCGGTGAAAGTCGCGCGGATCACCTACATGGCCTTGACCGGCGGCGCGCCGCCTGATGGCGCGCTGGAGTCGGTCCGGCCGCCCATCGACATTGAGGATCACCCGGCGCTGCGCACGCCTCTCGCGGCGCTGGCGCGCGCGCGCGCCCAGGTGGAGCTTGTCGATGCGACGCCGATCGACAGCCCCGAGATCGGTATTTTCGGGCGGCAGGAACATAATGATCAATATGCGACCGACCGATCGCTCGATCCGTCTGAACGTATCACCAACCAACGCACCGATGCGACGACAGTTGGCGTCCGCTTACGCATTCCACTGCCGACCGCCGGACGAAATGAGCCGAGGCGCGCCGAGGCGCTCGCCGAGATGGATCGCGCCACGGCCGAATATGAGCGCGCGAAGCGAGTCGTTTTTGCGGAAATAAAGGCGGCGCGCGAAGCGCTGGCGGCGGCGCAGCGCGCGGCGAAACTGGCCAACAGCCGTCTTACCGTCGCCAACGACCAGTTCGAACTGTCGCGCAGAGCCTTCAAACTGGGCGAGATCAGCGCCTTCGATCTTTACCGCGTGCGCCAAATTCAACTCGAAGCGCAGCGCATGGAGGCGAACGCCGAGATCAATGTCGGCGTCGCGATCTCACGGCTCAATCAAGCGCAAGGCTACGCCCCTTAGAGCGCTTCCCGATCACATGGAATCATGTGATCGATCAGGAATCGCTCAAAATAGAAATCTTGTTCTAGTCGAAAAAGCCTATCAACTTTTTCGGAACGTGCTCCATCGATCGGCTGTGCGATTTACGGACATTGGCGCACGAAGTCCGCGATGCGCGAAATCGTCGGCTGATCGAGCAGCAGCGGCGCATGGCCCTGGCCTTCGACCCAGGCCCGCTCCAGGCGCGGCGCGCGCCGCGCCATCTCGTCAAAGACTTCGGGCGAGAGAATGTCGGAGTTCGCGCCGCGAAGGGCGAGAATCGGAACATCGGACAAGGCGGCGAAGTCGTCCCAATATTCGGCGGGCGCGACGTCGGGCTCAACGCCATCGAGCGTATGCGACAGGTCGGGATCGTAGCGCAGCTGAACCTTGCCGTCTTTTTCGACGAAGGTCAGGCGCGCATAGTCCTCCCACTCCTGCGGCGAAACGCCTGAAAAATCGACGCCGGCGGTCATTCGCATCAGCGCGATCGCTTCGCGCATAGACGGAATGGGCGGCAGCTTGCCGACATAGCGCTTGATGCGCAGCAGGCCGGCATGCTCGATCTTCGGTCCGATGTCGTTGAGCACCGCGCCGCGCACGACGCCGGGCCGGCGCGCCGCGATGCGCATCGTGTGAAGGCCGCCGCGCGACGTCCCGATGAAGATCGCTTCCCCGACGCCCGCGTCGGCGAGTTGAGCCTTGATGTCGTCCTGTTCGACGTTGAAGTCGTAGCGTCGCCAGTCCTGATCCCAGTCAGATCCGCCGCGGCCACGATAGTCGAGGGCGAGAACCCTCCGGCCGTCGGCTTGCAACGTCCTGGCGACGCGGTCGAAATCATCGGCCGAGCGCGCCAGCCCCGGCAGGCAGGCGACCGGGAGCGCACCCCCGCCGCCCGGCGGCGCCGGATAGTCGAAATAATGCAAGCGGAGCCCGTCGGGCGCGTGAATGTAGCGGCTAAACGGTTCTTGCGCAGACGCCATGGAACGATCATTCCCGCATCGGAAATCTGCCCTGTCGACCGCGACATTGAAGCTCTAATTCGAAATTCGCAACCGCGCCGCCGGCGCTTTGTGTTCCTTGACTTCAAAGCCGGTTGCGGCGAGTTTGCCCGCGCCCGCGAGGCGACCCTCGCCTAAAGGAAAACGCCGCCGCAATGCGCTCCTATCTCGACTTCGAAAAGCCCGTCGCGGAACTCGAAACCAAGGTCGACGAACTGCGCGCGCTGGCCGAAAACGGAGAGGCCGTGTCGATCGGCGAGGAGCTCAGCAAGCTCCAGGCCAAAGCCGCGAAGGCGCTCGCGGATCTCTACGCCGGCCTGACGCCCTGGCAGAAGATTCAGGTCGCGCGGCACCCGCAGCGGCCTCACTTTTCTGACTATGTGCGGCAGCTTGTCGACGAGTTCACGCCGCTCGCCGGAGACAGGCTGTTCGGCGAGGACTTCGCGATCGTCGGCGGTTTCGGGCGGTTCCGCGGCGAGCCGATCTGCGTCATCGGCCAGGAGAAGGGCTCGGACACGTCGAGCCGTCTTCATCACAATTTCGGCATGGCGCGGCCGGAAGGCTATCGCAAGGCGGTCCGCCTGATGGAGCTCGCCGACCGTTTCGGCCTGCCGGTCGTCTCGCTTGTCGATACGGCTGGCGCTTTTCCGGGCATCGACGCCGAAGAGCGCGGGCAGGCCGAGGCGATCGCCCGCTCCACTGACGTATCGCTCATGCTCGGCGTGCCCAATGTCGCCGTGGTGGTGGGCGAGGGCGGGTCCGGCGGGGCGATCGCGATCGCCGCCGCCAACAAAGTGCTGATGCTTGAGCACTCGGTCTACACCGTCGCGTCGCCCGAAGCCTCGGCCTCGATCCTGTGGCGCGATTCCGCCAAGGCGCAAGAGGCGGCGACGAGCATGAAAATCACCGCGCAGGATCTCTTAAAGTTCGGCATCATCGACCTGATTGTGACGGAGCCGCCGGGCGGCGCCCATCGCGATCCTCAGGCGGCCATTGGCGCGGTCGGAGAGGCGCTCGCCAAGGAACTTGCCGGCCTGGCGAATTTGTCGCGCGAACAGCTGAGACAATTCCGCGCCGAGAAGTTTTTGGCCATGGGCCGGAAACTTGAAGAGAAGCGTTAACGTAAATTCCAGAAAATTGGCCTAAAAGCGCGCAGACGCGCGATTCTCCGCTGATTTGGACACGTTCTCGTCCCATTATTTGTTTTTTCTGATCAGGCGCGGCGGCTCGCTTCCGAGACCTTCGCGAGGCGCCTGCGCCGCCAGAGGGGACATGATGAAGACTCGAGGCATTGCGCCGGCGCTGGGGCTTGCCGTCCTCGCCGCCTTCGCGCTCTCGGCCTGCGAGCAGAGCGGTCTCGCGCATCGCTCGCTTGCGCCGATCCCCTCCGAGACCGTCGCGCTGATGGAGCAGGCCGGCACGACCAAGGAAGCGCCGATGCTGATCCGCGCCTACAAAAAGGAAGCGGAGCTCGAAATCTGGAAGATGCGGTCCGATGGCCGTTACGTCCATCTGAAGACCTTTCCGATGTGCCGCTGGTCGGGTCAGCTCGGACCCAAGCGTCGCCAGGGCGACCGCCAGGTGCCGGAAGGCTTTTACGCCATCGGCCCGGCGCAGATGAATCCGAACTCAAGCTACTATCTGTCGTTCAACGTCGGCTATCCGAACGCGCTCGACCGCGCCCTTGGCCACACCGGCGGCGACATCATGGTGCATGGCGCCTGCTCGTCGGCCGGATGCTTTTCGATGACGGACAAGCAGATCGCCGAGATCTACGCGATCGCCCGCTCGTCGCTCGCCGGCGGTCAACGCGCGATCCAGATGCAATCCTTCCCCTTCAAGATGACGGCGGAAAATCTCGCCAAGCATCGTCTCGACCCGAACATCGACTTCTGGAAGCAGCTCAAGGAAGGCTCCGATCATTTCGAAGTGACCTTGCAGGAGCCGCAGGTCGCCTTCTGCAACCGGCGTTACGTGTTCAACGCCGAGGGCGCCGCAAACCTCGATCCGAACGCCGCCTGTCCGCCGCTGAAGCAGGATCCGCAGATCGCCCAGGCGGTGGCCGAGAAGAGCGCCAAGGACCAAGCCAAGATCGCCCAGCTCGCGCAAAGCGGCGTGAAGCCGGTGCGGATCGTTTATCAGGACGGCGGTCAGCATCCGGCCTTTGCGTCGCGGATTCCAGAGGTCAGCCGCCCGGAGACGATCGTTCCGCCGACCGAAATCACCCTCGACGAGAAGCCGACCCGAGTCGCTGGCTCAGCCGCCGCCAAATCGCCAGCCGGGACCCTGGCCGGGGCGAAGACCGCCGACGAAAGCCGGCAGACCCGCGTCGTCGCAATGGCGCCGATGCGCAGCGACCACCGCGACCTCTCGGCGCTGGCAGCCTCGGACCCAAGCCCCACCAACAGCGTGAAAAAATTGGCGCGTCCTAACAAGGAAGCGGGAAACATTCCGACGCCGCCGGCCTCTATCGGCGTCAGGAAATCCGCCGCCGTTCATTCGACCAAATCGTTTTAACTCTCGGATCCTTCGAGCGAACTTGAAGCCGCGCCTTAGCGCGGCTTTCTTTTTGTCCAAGGCGCGACGGGCGGCTACTCGCTGAAGCTTCGCCGTGTAGCGAAAAATATCTTGACTCTTGTGCGGCGCAGCAATATAACAGTGCGACGCAGCGAGAGTTCTCTTGCTTCGTAGCCCTCCTTGGGCGTTTCCTCCCTTGACTTGGGCCGCTGGTTCGTCCGGCGGCCCTTTTTTACGCCAGCAGGTGGAAAAACGAGCCGGAGACGCCGTTGGTCGCCAGTCCGGCTGGGCGTTCGTCATCGCTATAGGCGTCGCGCGCCAGCGCGAAGGGCGCGCCTTCTTCGCGAAGAACGGTCGCGTAGTGAAATTCATGCCCGCGCAGTCGAACTCCGACGGCGCCCAACGGATGATCGGCCGCCAATCGCGCCTGGCGATAGCCGAGATGCAATTTACGCCGGGCGAAGCTCGTTTCCAGTTCCAGCAGTCCGGCCATTTCATGCGCCTCGCCCGCCGCGTCGATCAGCGCGCGGCCGAGAACCATGTAGCCGCCGCATTCGCCGTGGAGCCATCCTCTCTGAGCGAAACGCCGCAACCCCTTCATGAAGCCTTGCGCCGCCGACAATCGGCCGGCGTGCAGCTCGGGATAGCCGCCCGGCAGCCAGCAGAGATCGCAGTCTTCGGGCGGCGCCGCGTCGGCGAGCGGCGAGAAGAAGAAGACCTCCGCGCCGGCGTCGCGCCAATTCTGCGCGAGATGCGGATAGAAGAAGGAGAAAGCGTCGTCGCGCGCGACGGCGATGCGCTGGGCGGGAGGCGCGGTCGCCACGACGCCTGTCATTCCCGACGCCCGCGGAGCGGGCGATCGGGAATCCACGGCCGCGACAGGCGCGTCTGGCGTCACGCTGGATTCCCGATCGCTTCGCTTGCGCGAAGCGTCGGGAATGACATTGCTCGTTGCGGCGATCGTCGCGCAAGCGACGATCACGTCCACATCCACATGCGCTTCGATGAAATCTGCGAGCGCCTCGAGACGCTCGTCGAGACCTTGCGTTTCGCCGGCCTGAACCAGGCCGAGATGGCGTTCGGGGAGAGAAACCCGCTCATTGCGGGGCAATGCGCCAAACACCGGGAGGCCCAGCGCCTCGATCGCTTCGCCGGCGAGCCTGCGATGACGCTCGGAGCCGACGCGGTTCAACACGACGCCGGCGACCTTTACGCGCGCATCGTGTCCGGCGACGCCGCGGACGATCGCCGCCGCCGTCTGCCCCTGGCCCGTAACGTCATGAATGAGCACGACCGGCCAGCCGAGCAGGGCGGCGATGTCGGCGCTCGCCCCAACGCCAGCTGCGCCGCCGGGCGCGCCGTCAAAGAGCCCCATGGCGCCTTCGGCCAGCACGATGTCCGCGCCGGCGCTCACCTTCGCGGCGAGACTCTCGATCAAATGCGCCTCCATCGCCCATGAATCGAGATTGACGCCGTCGCGGCCGGTCGCCGCCGCGTGAAAGGCGGGATCGATATAGTCCGGCCCGCATTTGACCGGGGCGACGCGCAGGCCGCGCCGCGTCAGCGCGCGCATCAGGCCGAGCGTCAGCGTCGTCTTACCCGAGGAGGAGCGGGCGGCGCCGATCAGCAGGCCTGGCGCGTTCACCTTTCGCCTCTCGGCCGGAAGCGCCGATCATAGTCCGCGTCGTATAGAGCGCTTTCGCGGAAGTCTTCGCTCGCCAGCGCCGGTCCGACGAGAATGAGCGCGGTGCGCTCCATCGGCGCCTCGGCGGCCTGAGCCTCGATGTCGGCGAGCGTTCCGCGCACGACGCGCTCATCCGGCCACGAGGCGCGATAAACGAGGGCCACGGGACAGCCGCCGCCATAATAGGGCGTCAGCTCCTCCACGACCTGCGCCAGCACATGGATCGAAAGATGGATCGCCAGCGTCGCGCCGGATTGCGCGAATGTCGCGAGCCTTTCGCGCTCAGGCATCGATGAGGCGCGCCCCGAGGTGCGCGTCAGCACCAGCGATTGCGCGACTTCGGGGAGCGTGAGTTCGCGCTTCAAGGCGGCGCTCGCCGCCGCGAAGGCCGGCACGCCGGGCGTCATCGTGTAGGGAATGCCGAGCGCGTCGAGGCGTCGCATCTGCTCGCCTACGGCGCTCCAGATCGAGAGGTCGCCGGAATGCAGCCGCGCGACGTCCAGGCCGGCGTCATGCGCCCGTTGCATCTCGCCGACGATGGCGTCGAGCGACAGCGGCGCCGTATCGACGATGCGCGCCTCTGGCGGACAATGCGCCAGCACGCCCGCAGGCACGAGCGAGCCGGCGTAAAGGCACACCGGACAGCGCGCGATGAGATCGCGACCCCGCAAGGTGAGGAGATCGGCGGCGCCGGGACCCGCGCCGATGAAATGCACGGTCATGCGTTGCTCTCTTCGACGCGTCTTGCGAGAGCGCAGGCGGCGACCGGCGTCGTCACGCGCGGCGCGACGAGGCGACTGTTCGGTCCGGCGCCGACGAGCGCCGCGGCTTCGGCGACGCTGCCGACTCCAAACATCGCCTGCACCCGCGGCGAATGCGTCGCCGCGGTCGCCTTGCGGGCGCGCAGCGCCGCGAGCGGCAGAAAGACGAGTTCAAGCCCAAGCTCGCGCGCCGCATCATGCAGGCCAGCTTCCTGCGCCTTGCTTTCCAGCGCGCAGAGCCTTGCATCGCTGAGCTCGACGTTATGCGCCTGCGCGACGCGGCGCACGAGTTCGACGATGTCATGCGCGGCGACGCCGCGTCTTGCGCCGAGCCCGAAGGCATATGTCGCATTCATCTCTTCGTCGCTCGCCATTGCGTGACCGCCATCGCCGGATCGAGCGCGTGGAAGCGGCCGATCGGCCGCGCATGCGCGATCTGCAGATGTAATAGTTCGCCGCCTTTCTCGCGATAGGCGTCGGCGAGCAGCGCTTGCGTCTCGATGGTGACGGCGTTGACGACGATGCGCCCGAAACGGGGCAGGGCGTCCCAAGCGGCGGCAAGCGTCGCCGCGTCGGCGCCGCCGCCGATGAAAGCCGCATGCGGCGCATCGAGTTCGGCGAGGGCTTGCGGGGCTTCGCCCTTGATGATGCGCAGATCCGGAACGCCGAGCGACAGCGCATTGCGCGCAATGCGCTCCGCGCGCACGGCGTCGCGCTCGATGGCGATCGCGCGGTTTGAGGGATCGCTCAGCATCCATTCGATGGCGATAGAGCCGGCGCCGGCGCCGACGTCCCACAGCAATTCGCCCTTGCGCGGCGCGAGCGCGGCGAGCGTCACGGCGCGGATGTCGCGCTTGGTGAGCTGCCCATCGTGCTCGAACCAATCGTCGGGAAGGCCCGGCGTAAGCGGAATGACCGGCGTGTCGCCGTCGGCTTCCACTTCGACGGCGACAGTGTTGAGCGGCGCAATGTCGTCGAGCGCGAATGCGTCGGCGCGCGCTTGGCGCACGCGCTCAAGCGGTCCGCCGAGACGTTCGAGCACATGGAGGCGCGATCCGCCCATGCCGCGCAGGGCGAGATGGCGCGCGAGGCGCGCCGGCGTCGTCTCGTCCCAGGAGAGCGCGATCATCCGCGCGTTCGGCTGCAGATGCGGCCTCACGCGTTCAAAGGCGCGGCCGTGCAGCGACAGGAGCGCGCAATCCTGCTGGCTCCATTTGAGCCGCGCCGCCGCGAGCGAAAACGCCGAAGGCGCCGGAACGCAGAAAATTTCGTCAGGCGCGACATGGCGCGCGATGAGATCGCCGACGCCGTAGAAGAAGGGATCGCCTGAGGCCAGAACGACCGTGGGTTTGCCGCGCTGCGCGAGAATGCGCGGCAATGCGTCGGCGAGCGGCGAGGGCCATTGCAGGCGTTCCGCCGGCGCGTCGATCATCGCGAGATGGCGCGCGCCGCCAATGATCAGCGAGGCCCGCGCCACGATCGCGCGCGCCGCCGGCGTCAGCGCGTTCGCGCCGTCTTCGCCGAGGCCGATCAGCGACAGCCATGGCGCGCTCATGTCGCCTTCCGCGACGTATAGACCCAGTCGCGCGCAGCTTGGCGCGCGATGCGCCGCGTGCCGCTGGCGCCGATCACGACAAGCGTCGACATATCGACCTTGTCGCCCTCGGCTTCATCAAGTCGCGTCAGAATGATCTCCTCATTCTCACGCCCGACGGATTTCGCCAGGGCGACGAAAGTCTCGCCGGGAAGATGGCGACGCAGCAGCGCGAAAGCGTCATCGATGCGCGTCGGCCGCGCGCGCGACGCGGGATTATAAAGCGCGATGACGAAATCGCCTTGCGCCGCATGCGCGAGCCGCTTGGCGATGACGTCCCACGGCTTCAGATTGTCGGAGAGCGAGATCGCGCAAAAGTCATGGCCGAGCGGCGCGCCGAGTCGCGCCGCCGCCGCCTGCATCGCCGAGACGCCGGGCAGCACGCGAATGTCGAGGTCGCGCCATTCGCGCGGGCCGCCGTCGACCGCTTCGAACACCGCCGCCGCCATCGCGAAGACGCCGGGATCGCCGCCGGAGACGACGGCCACGCGGCGCCCCTGCGCGGCGCGCGCCAGCGCCTCCCGCGCGCGGTCGATCTCGACGCGGTTGTCGCTTGCCAGCCGCGTCTGCCCTTCGCGTTCAGGAACGCGTGCGACGTAAGGCCCATAGCCGATGATGTCCTGCGCGGCGTCGAGCGCTTCTTGCGCCTCGTTCGTCAGCCATCGCGCGTCGGCCGGACCGAGGCCGACAATGTCAAGCGCGCCGCTCAAGGGCGCCTGCCTCGCCCCGGCACAAGCGCCATCGAGAAATAAGGCGCGTCATCGTCGCGCTTGTCGGAAAAGCGCATGATCTTCTCGCCGGGCATGGCGCCGCGTTCGACATAGATCGCGCGATCGATGACGCCGGCGCGAGTCATCGCCCGGCGCAGCTTGGCGAAATTGCCGCCGAGCTTCATCACCACCGCGGCGTCCGTGGCGGCAAGACGCGATGCAAGGCAGTCTTCATCGAGCGTCGCCGGCAGAACCGTGAGAATGTCGTCGCCCCAGGCCATCGGCTGGCGCGCCGCGGCGAAACAGCCGGACATGCCCGAGACGCCGGCGCAAATCTCGATGCGAAAGCGCGAGTCGAGCCGCGCGAACATATGCATGAAGGAGCCGTAGAGCAGCGGATCGCCTTCGCACAGCAGCGTCACGTCGCGACCGGCTTCGAGCACGGCGCGAATGCGCATCACGCAATCTTCATAGAAGCGCTGAAGCGAGGAGACATATTCCGGCTGATCGAAAGGAATCTCCGTCGTCACCGGATAGAGCAGCGCGATCTCTTCGCAGCCCGGCGCGAGATAGGGCGCGGCGATCGCGCGCGCGTGGCTCGCGCGTCCGCGCTTGGCGAAGAAGGCGACGACGTTCGCCGCGCCGATGAGGCGCGCGGCCTTCACCGTCACGAGCTCCGGATCGCCAGGACCGAGTCCGACGCCGATCAGCGCCCCGAGCGTCGCGACGGCTTCATGCGATGTCGAGGCGAGCGCGTTCATTCCTGCTCGCTCGCCAGCGCATTGATGGCGGCGGCGGCCATGGCGCTGCCGCCCTTGCGGCCTTTCACGATCACGAAGGGAATGCGGCCGTATTCGCGCAGCGCGCCCTTCGATTCCGCCGCGCCGACGAAACCGACCGGCATGCCGATGATGGCGGCCGGAGGCGCCGCGCCTTCGTCAATCATCTCGAGCAGGCGGAACAGCGCCGTCGGCGCATTGCCGATAGCGACGAGAGCGCCATCCAACCGGTTGCGCCACAGCTCCAGCGCCGCGGCGCTGCGCGTGGTTCCGATCTCGGCGGCGAGCGCCGGCACGCGCGGCTCGAGCAGCGTGCAGACGACCTGATTTTCGGCCGGCAGCCGCGAACGCGTCACGCCATGCGCGACCATGTTGGAGTCGCAGAGAATCGGCGCGCCCTTCTGCAGCGCGTCGCGCGCCGCTGCGACGAAATCCGGCGAGAACTCGATGTCGTCGGCAAGTTCCACCATGCCGCAGGCGTGGATCATGCGGACCGCGATTTTTTCCTGCTCCGGCGTAAAGCGCGAGAGATTCGACTCGGCGCGAATGGTCGCAAAGGAGCGCGCATAAATTTGCGCGCCTTCGTGGATATAGTCGAAGCGGCGGCTCATTGCGCACGACCGCTTGCGCGTGCGGAGAGTTCGCGCAGGACGGCCTCGAAGGTCAGCGATCTGAAGCGCGGCGCGCCGTCGGCGCCGCCGTTTTCGATGAGATCGAACCCTTCGGCGCAGGCGAGCAGCGTGATTGGCGAGGCGCTCTGCCGCGCGCAGCCTTTCGCGCAGCCGGAAAGATGAAGGCCGACGCCGTCAGCGCCGCCGATCATCTGCGCAAGCGGCGCGAGATCCATCACATGCGCGCGCGTCTCGGCGACCGCCTGCGGACATTCCGGCGCGCCGGGACAGGCGATGACGGCAAGGCGCTTGTCGTCGGCCGACGTGATAAGGTCGTGGTCTTGCGCGCGCGAGACGACGCGTCGCGCATTGTCTTCATCGGGCGTGACGATCAGCAAGGCGCGCCACGGCGTGAGGCGCAGTTCGCCGGTTCCCTCGCCTTCTGCAAAATCGGCGACCGCCGCGAGTTCCTCTGCGCGCCAGCGGCCGAAGGGCGCGCCAACGCCCGCGAAAGCGACGGCGCCGCGACGTTGCGCGCCAAAGATATGCGCCCATCGCGCAGGCGCGCGCGCTTCCCTGGAGACGCGCATGACGAGTCCGGCCGCGCGTGGCAGCGCGTCGGCGCCGAGCGCTTCGACCAGCGTGCGCACGCGCCTGAAGCTATTTGCATGACGATCGCGCAGCTCTATGAAGGCGCGCGCAAGGCGCAACGCTACGTCGAGCGCGTCATTGACGGCGGCGAAGACGGCGCGATCGGGGACATCGGCGATATGAATCGCGACCGCGCCGTTTGCAATCGCTTCGATCCGAATGTCGGCCTCGACGTCGGCAAGCGACAGCGCGCCGCCATCATCGAGAAGAAACAGAAATTTCGGCGGCAGCGCGCGCATCGCTGCGTCGCGCTGCAATTCCGCAGCAAGCTCCACGGCCATGGCGTTGGCGTCGAAAGCGCCGGCCGCGAGTCCGGCGAGCGGCGACGCGATGACATTCGTCACGCGTTCGGCGTCGGCGCTCGGCGCGAGCATGCCGATCGCATCGAGCCGGCGCAGCGCTTCGGCGATCGTCGCCTCGCTGATCCCGCGCAGCTGGAGCTGAGCGCGCTGCGACAGATCGATCAGCCCATTGCCGCAGCCGTCCGCAATTCTCGCGATCTCGCGCGCCTGCGCCGCGCTCATGCGAGAGCCGACCGCCTTGGCGCGGATCAGCAGGCCGTCGCCGCTCGGCATCGGCGCGAAGGCTCCGGGACACCAGCCCTTGATCTCAGGCCTCGGCTGCAAGACGCCCTCCCTCTTGGCGTTCGATATCGCTCAAGGCGCCGCGCACGCTGTTGCGTTGCGTATTCCACAAGCCGCGCGCAAGCGCTTCGCTAAAAACGCGCGCAAGCCCCTCCAGCGCGCGGGGATTTTCAGCGGCGAGAAAATCGCGCGTGGCATCATCGCCCAAGGTCGCGTCAAAAGCGAGATCAAATTGCGCGTCTGTGACAAGACCGCTTGTCGCGGCGAAAGCATAGAGATTATCGATCGTCTCGGCGATCTCGCCGGCGCCGCGATGGCCGTGACGCATCTGCCCTCGCAGCCATCGCGGATTGGCGAGCCGCATGCGCAGGACGCGCGCGATTTCGTCCTTCAGCGCGCGCGGCCGCAACCGTTCCGGCCGCGTCGCATCGATATGCACCAAATCGGCGTCGCCGCCAAGCATGGCGTTCGCGGCGGCGAAACCGCCCTCATAATCGGCGAAGGCGGGTCCGATCAGAACGTCGACGTCGGCCATGTCTTGCACATGGACATGCGCATCGGCGTCAGCGACGCGGGCGCTGAACGCCGCGACGGCCTCTTTGCTTTCGCCCGCGCGGTCAAAGGCGTGACCGGCGGCGCAAAGATAGGCGCGCGCAAGATCGTCGCGGTTCGACCATCGCCCGCGCGCCACGCGATCGCTGACGCCAATTCCGTAAGTTCCGTCAGCGGCGCCGAAGACGCGGCGCAGATCGTCGGCGGCTTTCAGCGGATTGACCTCGGCGCCTTCATCGAGCCAGGCGACGGCGCGAACCGCGTCGTCGAACAGCGCAATGAGATTTCCGAACATGTCGCGGAACAGACCCGAGACCTGCAGCGTCACGTCGACGCGCGGAAAGTCGAGCCGCGCCTGCGGCAGAATTTCGAAGCCGACGACGCGCGCGCTTGCCATATCCCAGCGCGGCGCGACGCCGAGAAGCGCGAGCGCTTGCGCAAAATCCTCGCCGCCGGTGCGGATCGTCGCGCTGCCCCACAGGTCGAGCATGATGCGGCGCGGGAATTCGCCATGCAGTTGCGCGTGGCGCGTCATCACCTCGGCGGCGGCGCGGCGGCCGATGTCATAGGCGGTTTGTGTGGGCGCATGGCGCGGATCGATGCAATAGAGATTGCGGCCCGTCGGCAGAACGTCGGCGCGTCCGCGCGACGGCGCGCCGGCCGGACCGGGCGCGACGAAGCGGCCCGCAAGCGCGGCGATCAGCGCCTTGCGTTCGGCGCGCGCGCAGGCGTCGCGCGCGGGATCGCTGTCGGAACGACCAAAAACATGTAGCCCGTCGCCGATCCGCATGTCCTTCAGGTCGCACATCCAGGCGTCGAGCCGCGTCAATGTCTCGGGGATGTCCATCCCGTGCGAGACGCCGCATTCCGCGGCAAGACCGCTGCGCTCGGATTCGTCGATGATCGCGCCGGCGATGAGTTTCGCGCGGCGCGCGTCGAGCGCGCTCGCCGTCGCATATTCGTCGAGCAGCGTTTCGACTTTCGCGGCGGCGTCGAAGAGTTCGGCGTCAACGAGCGGCGGGGTCAGATGGCCGATCGTCACGGCGCATGTGCGGCGCTTCGCCTGCGCCGCTTCGCCGGGATCATTGACGATGAAAGGATAGATGAGCGGCGTCGGGCCGAGCACGGCTTCCGGCGCGCAGGCCTCGGACAGCATGACCGATTTGCCGGGAAGCCATTCGAGCGTGCCATGCGCGCCAAGATGAATGAGCGCGTCGATCTTCCGCGCATGCCGCAGCCAGAGATAGAAGGCGACATAGGCGTGGCGCGGCGGGCGCTGCACGTCATGATAGGTCTCGTAACGCTCAGCGCGCGCGCCGCGATCGGGCTGCAGCGCGACGACGAGCTTGCCGGCTTCCAGACAAGGGAGGCGGAAGACGTCGTCGCGCGCCGCCGGATCGTCCTGCGGCGCGCCCCATGCGTCATTGACGCTCGCGACGAAGTCGGGGGGAAGCGCGGCGAGCCAAGTTTGGTAATCGCGGATTGGAATATCGATGACGCGCGCGGCGTCTTCGAGCGCGCGGATTACTCTCAAGAGTAAGGGTGAGACTATGCCGACGTCGTATCCCTCTTCGGCCAGTGAAAAGACGATCTCCTGCGCGCTCGCTTCCGCGTCGAGGCCGATGGCGTAGCCGCCGCGGCCGCGTCGCGCCGGATAGTTAGAAAGAATGAGCGCAAGGCTCTTTTCATGGTTCGCCTTGCGTCTCAGACGCGCCCAGTTCAGCGCGAGGTCGGCGACGAAGTCGATGCGCGAGCGTTCCGGCGCATGGCGGGTTTCGCTGAACTCCGCCGCAAGACGCAGCGGCGCCTCCTCCTTGAAGGAAATCGCGCGCGTGAAGATGCGCCCGTCGACTTCCGGAAGCACGACATTCATCGCGAGATCGGCGCCGTTCGCGCCGCGCGTTGAGCCTTCCCACGCCTCGCGCAAAGAAGTTGCAAGAGCGACTTGCAGCACCGGCGCGTCCGCGCGATCGAGCACGCTTCCCGCGTCGCGCCGCGCCGAAAAAGCGGTGGCGTTGAGGATCACATCTGGCGCGAACGTCTCAAGCGCGCGCGATACGAAAGCTTCGCTCTCCGGCTCTTTCAGGCTCGCGACATAGATCGTCTCGACCGCGAAGCCGCGCTCGGCCAGCGCCTCGGCGAGCACAATGATCGGCGCGACGTCGTCGGCAAGGAACATGGCGCGATAGAAGACGATGGTCGCGCGCAATTCGCCGCCGGCGCGGCATGCCGCGTCGAAACGCCCAGCGTTGGCGATGGGAAGGCTTTCCCGCCACGGCGCCGGACGCCCGACGAGAGTCGATGCGTAACCGAGAAACGAACGCAGATTGTCGGGACCGCCGTCCTGAAAGAAGCGCCAAATTCGATTGAGCGTCTCCATATCGAGCGTCGACGCCTGCTGCAGACGCGCGTCGTCATGGGCGTCGCCGGGCGTGATCGCGAGGGCGATTCCCTTCGCGCGCGCTAGCGCCTCGAGCTGCTCGACGCCATAGGGCCAATAGTCTTTGCCGCCGAGCAGCCGCACGACGATCAGCCGCGCATGTCGCGCCACAGAGTCGAGATAAAGATCGACGGAGTAGGGATGCTTCAGCTGCGCCAGCGATGCGCAGCGAAAGCTCGGGAGGCGCGCGCCGCTTTGCTCATAAAGCCGCGCCAGCAGCCGCAGCTCCGAATCCGAAAAGGACAGAAACACGATCTCGGCGGGAGATTGTCCAAGATCGATGGCGGCGCCGGCGTCATCGAGACTATGGAGATCGCGCGGGAGGAGATGCATGGCGTATCACGGCTGCGCCAGCGTCGCGATGACGGCGTCGCGATTGAGGCCTTTCTCGCCGATGATCACGACGCGACTCATGCGCTGCTCATCGGGCTTCCACGCCCGATCGAAATGATGTTCGATGCGCGCGCCGACGCCTTGCACGAGCAGGCGCATCGGCTTGCCGACGACCTCGACGAACCCCTTGATGCGCAGCACGTCATGCGCGCGCGCCGCTTCGGCGAGTCGCGCAACCAGCGCCGCCGGATCGGCGATCGCCGAGAGAGAGACGACGAAACTGTCGAAGTCGTCGTGATCATGTTCGGGCTCGGCGTCATGATGCGACGGACGGGTTGCGAGATCGTCCTCCGCCGCCGCCGACAGGCCGAGCAGCACAAGCGGATCGACTCGCCCGCCGCTGGCGCGCACGATCTTCGCGGCTTGACGCGCGCCTTGCGTCAGACGATTGGCGACCGCGCGTTCTTCGTCGGCGACCAGCAGATCGGTCTTGTTGAGGATGATGAGATCGGCGCAGGCGAGCTGATCGTCGAACACTTCTTCAAGCGGATTGTCGTGATCGATCGTCTGCGTGTCTTCGCGCTCCTTGGCGATCGCGTCGAGATCGTCGGCGAAACGCCCTTCCGCCACCGCCTTGCCGTCGATGACGGCGATGACGCCGTCGACGGTCAGCTTAGAGCGGATCGCCGGCCAGTCGAAGGCCTTCACCAGCGGCTTGGGCAGCGCCAGTCCCGAGGTTTCGATGATGATGTGATCGGGACGCTTCTCATGCGCGAGCAGCGCCTCGATCGCCGGGATGAAATCGTCCGCGACGGTGCAGCACAGACAGCCGTTCGCGAGTTCGACGATGTTTTCTTCCGGGCAGTTCTCGACGCCGCAGGCGCGCAGGATTTCGCCGTCGACGCCGACGTCGCCGAATTCATTGATGACGAGCGCCAGACGTCGGCCCTTGGCGTTTTCGAGAACGTGACGAATGAGCGTCGTCTTCCCCGCGCCAAGGAAGCCGGTGACGATCGTTGCAGGGATTTTGGCGCTCATGAGGATTCCTGTTGACGCGACTGAAGTCGCCAGACGAGGCCGGCGAGCGCGCCGGCGAGCGCCCAGCTGATCGCCTGAACGGCGAGCGAGGCGGCGGCGAAGCGCGCGGCGAGTTCGGCGGGCGCGGTGCTTTCGGGCGTCGCGGGCTGCGGCGCGAAGAAATGCGGCAGGGCGATCAGCGCGACGCCGGCGATCTTCGCCGCCGTCGAGTCAAGCCGCAACAAGGCAAACAGTCCGGCCCCGGTGGACAGCGCGGTCGCAAGCCACCAGATTTGACGCGCGGCGAGGTCGGTTTCCGCCATGCCGGGAAGCTGCGGCGCGAGGCCGAGACTCGTCGCGAGCCCGGTCGCGGCGAAGGCGCAGGCGCCCCACAACGCGGCGCGGCGCGGCGCGATGGCGTCGCCGGAGAGAAGCATCGCGGCGAGCAATATCAGCGCATAGCCGATCGAGACGGCGATCGTCGCCACGCTGGTCGCCGCCGTGCGGCTCAGGCCGGAAAGCGCTGCGCCCGCCTCGGCGCCGTCATGCGCATGCTGCGCCGCCTCATAGACCTCGGCGGCGAGGATGAGCGGCGTCGTGGTGAAGTGCTGCAGGGCCGCGACCGCAAGCCCGGCGACAAGGCCGGCGATGAGGCCGGTCGTCAAAACGCGCGCGATCAAGCGCGTTGCGGCCTAGTGACAGGGAAAGGAGAGCGCGTGGCGCGTATCATGCGCCGCGTCATGCACGCTTTCCGGATAGGCGAAGCCCGCGAGCCAAACGAGTCCGAAGCCAAGCGTGAGCGCGACGGCGGCGGCCTTCAGCGCCTCGAGTCTCGAAGAGGGGAGGGCGGCGGCGTTGGCGGATGATTTGACGTTCATATCGGTCTCCCTGCCGCCCCACCGGCGGCGATGCGATGCGCGCGGCGATCCAAAACAATCGCCCTGACGGCAGGTCTCCTGGCTTCCGGCTCGTCGGACCGCGCCGCCTTCCCAAGCGTTAAGGCTCAGTGGCGGATGGCGCGGGCCTCGCCGGCTACAGTTGCGGGGGCAGCCGCGGATACGGACACAAGTCCGCGCCGCGTTCCCTTTTCACTTCTTGCGAAGGACCGTCCCGAGTAGTCATATGCGCGGCTCACGCTTCCGTCAAACGGGGTGAGTCTCAAGCGAGCTCTCCTAGTGACTTAGCGTTATGAAATGTTGGTACGCTAGACCGGGGCGATCGGTGTAGGTAATCGCGACAAGCGTGGGCTTGCCCTTTTTGGGGGTAATGCGCCACGCGCGGAAGGTCGTTTTGTAACCTTGGACTTCTTGTGTCGACGCATCTTCCAGACTCGTTTCGCCCTTCAACGCCAGTCTGTGAATCGCAAGCGACATGTCGAAGATCAAATGGATTGAATTCTCGTCGGCCGCCTGGACGCGAACCCCGCAAATTCCGCGACTCTCATATTCGGCGAGGAGCTCGGCGCCGTTCGGAGAGATGATTGCATAAGCGACTCCGCCGGGCCGTCCCCCTTGAAGTCTCTGAACCGCGCTCGCCGGGAGCTGTTTGAAGCGACCGAAATTCCACGTCGCTGGATCGAACAGTACAACGATCTTGTCCTTGGAGCCGTCTGTTGCGAAACAGACCTTCTGAAATAATTCCAGCGCATCAATCGCGCGAAGGTCAAGCGATGGGGCTCCGAGCAGCGAGACCGGCACGAACAGTAACAAAACGACACACAGCGTCGCAATAAGCCTTGTCACAAGAAACATTCTCCGTGGAAAATACCGGTAACGCCACCGGACAATGGCAATAGGCGCCGATATTGGTCAAGAGTCGCAATCCTGTTACCCGAACGGGATCCGAGAACGGGAGATTCGATGCCGTCTCACGAGAATGACGAGTCTGATCGCCGTCATCGTCTCAAGATGGAGAAGCGCAAGGCGGTTCAGGACGCCGAGGTCGCTGGCAAGACCATCGCTCGCAAAGGCCTGCTGATGGTCCACACCGGCGCCGGCAAGGGCAAGTCGACGGCGGCCTTCGGGCTGGCGCTGCGCGCGCTCGGCCATGGCTGGAAGATCGGCGTCGTTCAGTTCGGCAAGGGCCAGTGGCGCACCGGCGAGCGCAACATGCTCGAAAAGCTTGGCCGAGAGTTCGGCCAAGTCGCCTGGCACACGCTTGGCGAGGGCTTCACCTGGGAGACGCAGGACCGCGCCCGCGACGAAGCGGCCGCCCGGCGCGCCTGGGAGAAGGCGCGCGAACTCATGGAGGACCCCGAGGTTCGCCTGCTGGTGCTCGACGAATTGAACATTTCGCTGCGCTATGAGCATTTGCCGCTGGAGGAGGTGCTTAGCGCGCTCGCCGCGCGGCGCGACGATCTCAATGTCGTCGTGACCGGACGCAACGCCAAGCCGGAGCTCATCGCCGCAGCCGATCTCGTCACCGAAATGACCCTCGTCAAGCATCATTTCGGCGCCGGCGTCAAAGCGCAGGAGGGAATCGAATTCTAACCTGAAAGCCGCTCCGAGATCCGCCGGCGTATCGCTCTTGGCAGCGGCTCGCGTAGCGAATACGCTTTGCGGGCAGGCAGTTCCGTGGCGGACGGGAACGCGCGCCAGCGACGCGAGCAGGCATCCCGAGGCGCGTCAGTCCTAGAGAGCAGGTTCCGAAAAAGTTGACAGACTTTTTGGATGAGAACCTGCTCCAACGTTTTGATTTTGAGCGATTCCTTTTCGATCACATGATTCCATGTGATCGGGAAGCGCTCTAGGCTGAACTCTCAACATCATCTGGACCCGAAAGCTCGATGGACGTTTACGGCGCGCTCCGCTTTTCCGCTGCGAAGATCTCCAACGAACTGTTTTCGACGGGATCGATTTTTTCGGTCTATTCCCTGGCGACGACGTTTGTCATCGCCGTTGGCGCGCTGGCCTATCAGCGCAAGATGCGCCGGGGGCGCGTCAATCCGCGGGCCATCGCGCGGGCCGTGTTCGACAAGCGACTCCTGCTCACCAAATCCTTTGCCGCGGACGTCAAGCTCTTCATTCTGAGCGTCGTTCTCATGCCGGTCGTGGTGGGCGCGCTCGTCATCTCGTCGAACGCCGTCGCGACGCTCGTGAGCGCCGCGCTGCGCGGTTCGTTTGGCGCTTTTGCGCCGGTCTCGTGCTGCGACCTGTCGATAAAGCTCTTCTCCACCGTCGTGCTCTTTCTGGCCTATGAGATCGGCTATTGGGTCGATCACTATCTCAAGCATCGAATCCCGTTTTTGTGGGAACTCCATAAGGTGCATCACACCGCCGAGGCGCTGACCCCGGTGACCAACTTTCGCAATCATCCGATCGACAACATCATTTTCGGCTACATGCTCGCGACGTTCATTGGCGGCGCGTCAGGCATATTGGCGTGGGTCTTTGGGCGAACCACGGAATCCTTCACGGTCGACGGGAAGAACATCCTTTTCATCTTCTTCCTTTGGACGATCGGGCATCTTCAACATTCGCAGTTCTGGATTCCCTTTCGCGGCGTTTTGGGACACATCGTCCTGAGCCCCGCGCATCACCAGATCCATCATTCGACAGATCCCCAGCACTTCAATCGCAACTTCGGCAGCGTTCTCGCCGTTTGGGACTGGATGTTCGGATCGCTCGAGATGCCTTCGACCAAGAACCCGCGCCTCAAATATGGCGTCGAGGAAGACGCCGCCGACCCGCATTCGTCGTTCGGATTATTGGCGACCCCGATTTATCGAGCCGCCCTCGCGCTCTGGCGCGCCCTCGCCGATGCGTGGAATGCAGGAACCGAACGACTGGCGCAGCGCCGTCAAAGGCTAAAGAGCACAGGCGTATTATGAGCCGCATTCGCGCTGATCTGCTGCTGGTGCTGGCGGCTTTTATCTGGGGGACGGCCTTCATCGCGCAAAAAAACGCCGGCGAGCTTATGGGGCCGATCACCTTCGTCGGCGTCCGTTTTCTCCTGTCGTGCGTCGCGCTCGCGCCGCTGGCGCTCTACGAAGGCCGGCACAGTGAAGCTGCGCTGAAAAAGGGCGATTTGCCTCTCGCCGGCCTGATCGGCTTTTGCGTCTTCGCCGCCGCCGCTCTGCAGCAAGTCGGCCTCGCCACGACGACGGCGACCAACGGCGGATTTCTCACGGCGCTATATGTCGTGCTCGTTCCAGCGTTCGTCTTCGCGCAGACCGGCGTAAGACCCCGGCAGGTCGTTCTCGTCGCAGGCCTCGCGTCCATCCTGGGAGCCTGGCTGCTGACGGACAGCGGGCGGCTCCAGAGCTGGACGTCGGGCGACGCCTTGGTTTTGATTGCGGATATTGCGTGGGCCGCCGGGATCAGTCTCGTTCCGACCTTTCTGGCGCGCACCGACCGGCCGTATTTCCTGGCTTTCGCGCAGTTCGGCGTCATCGGCGTTCTTGGAGCCGTTGTGGGCCTTGCCGGCGAGCCTTTTTCGCTCGATGGCCTGATCGCGGCCCTTCCGTCAATTCTCTATGCGGGGCTGTGCTCCGGGGGGATCGCCTTCACGATTCAAATCGTGGCGCTCAAATATACGCCAGCGGCCGAAGCCGCGCTCATCATGTCGCTGGAGAGCGTTTTCGCCGCCGTGTCGGGCGCCATCCTGCTGTCCGAGCGCCTGACCGGGCCCGCGATGCTGGGCGGCGCGCTGATCTTGCTCAGCGCCGTGCTCGTCGAAGCCGGACCGGCCGCGCAAACGATTTGGCTGACGCAATATTGGACTTGGTTGGCGCAAGTGTGGAGTCGGGCGCGTTAGAGCGGGCTCCGAAAAAGTGGAAGCCGACGCTCGATCACGTCGAGAACGTCGGCTCCAAAATGATCTGCGCGGTAACCGGCCGATCGCCCGCCAGAAAGACAAGGGCCGGGAGCTTGCGCGCCCGGCGAGTCTTTTCGGCAGGGGTATGTTTTACTGGATCATGCGGGCGGTAGAGCCAACGCCTTCGCCCTGGATGCCGTTGCGGTTGCCCGTGCCGTTGGTTCCTTCAGGAGAAATCCAATCCGGAACCCAGGTCAGAGCGACGACCACGAAGGCGACGAAGGCGGCGATCCAAAGCAGCATCTTGCCGATATCGCCGGTATTGTGAACGTTGACGGCCATGCGTTTTCCCCCTGTTCTTGATTTTACGTGAATGCTTGCCGCATCGAGAGGGAGCCTAGCTTGTTTCCGATCGGATGGCAATGCGCTCCTGCGCTGACTGGAACGTCCGCCAAAAAAGCAAGATTACTTTTTATTTTCAATCAATTAACGTGCGACAGAACGTCGCGGACGGCGCAAAAAATTACGCGCGTTTCTCTGTCCTCGCGTTCCCTTCCAACCCCGATCCGCCGGCGCGCATCGAATGGCGAAAGCGTCCGCGCGCGTCGGCCGGCGGCGGCCCTTGCCGGAAGTAGGCGCATCGCCTATAAGCGCGCCATTCCACAGGCGAGGGTTACGCGGCGTCTGCCTCAAGACGTCGCTCCGGTGGCCGGCTCTCCGGCCTCTTTACTCTCTCGCCGAGGTTCAACCGGAGAAAGACACTATGGCTCTGCCAGATTTCACCATGCGCGGCCTGCTGGAGGCCGGCGCGCACTTCGGCCATCAGTCCCATCGCTGGAACCCGAAGATGGCGCCTTATATCTTTGGCGCCCGCAACAACATCCATATCATCGATCTCGCCCAGACGGTGCCGCTGCTCCATCAGGCGCTGAAGACGATTTCGGACACTGTCTCCAAAGGCGGACGCGTGCTGTTCGTGGGCACCAAGCGCCAGGCGCAGGAGCAGATCGCCGACGCCGCCAAGCGGAGCGCTCAATATTACATCAATTCCCGCTGGCTGGGCGGCACGCTCACCAATTGGAAGACGATTTCCGGATCGATCACCCGTCTGCGCAAGCTCGACGAGCAGCTCTCGGCCGGCGCATCGGGCATCACCAAGAAAGAGCGCCTGCTGCTGACCCGCGAGCGCGACAAGCTCGAAAAGGCGCTCGGCGGCATCAAGGATATGGGCGGCACGCCGGATTTGATCTTCGTGATCGACACCAACAAAGAGCAGCTCGCGATCAAGGAGGCGAATCGCCTCAAGATTCCCGTCGTCGCCGTGCTCGACACCAATTGCGATCCGGATGGCGTCACCCATCCGATCCCCGGCAACGACGACGCCGGCCGCGCCATCGCGCTTTACTGCGATCTCGTGGCGAGAGCCGCCATCGACGGCATTTCGCGCAGCCAGGGCTCGGCGGGAATCGATATCGGCGCCGATGAGTCGCCGGCGCTTGAGCCCGCGCTCGAGGCGCGCCCGGTGGTCCGCGAGGATTTGCGTTCCGCCGAGGCCGCCGGCGCCGATGCGGAGACGCCGCTCGAGGCCTTCGAACTGCTTTCCGCGCCGCGCGGCGCGCCGGACGATCTCGCCAAGCTGCACGGCGTCGGCCCGCAGCTCGTCAAAAAGATGAACGACGCCGGCGTCTACCACTATTGGCAGATCGCTGCGATGACTCCGGCGGACGTCGAAAAGCTCGACGCCGAATTGAAGCTGAACGGCCGCATTGCGCGCGACGGCTGGGTCGATCAGGCGAAGGCGCTCCTCGCAGCCTGATCAATCCGTCAAGTCCGATGCTTAAGACGCGCGCGCCGGTCCAGTGGGCCGGCGTCGTCGCATGACTCCCTTAAGAAGGAATTTCAGCCATGGCTACGATCACCGCCGCCCTTGTGAAGGAACTGCGCGAGAGCACCGGCGCGGGCATGATGGATTGCAAGTCGGCGCTCACCCAGACCGAGGGAGACTTCGAAGCGGCGGTCGACTGGCTGCGCAAGAAGGGCCTCTCCAAGGCCGCGAAGAAAGCCGATCGCGTCGCCGCCGAAGGGCTTGTCGCCGCGCTCGTGTCGGACAAATCGGGCGTCGTCGTCGAGGTGAATTCGGAGACGGACTTCGTCGCCCGCAACGCCGATTTCCAGACGCTGGTGAAGAACATCGCCGAAGTGGCCTTAAAGAGCGGCAAGACCGACGTCGAGGCGCTCGGCAAGGAAGCCTATCCCGGCGGCGGAACGGTTGGCGAGGCGATCACCAACGCCATCGCCGGCATCGGCGAGAATTTGACGCTGCGCCGCGCCGCGTCCTTAAGCCTCGGCGACGGCGTCGTCGGCCGCTATGTGCATGCGCAGGTCGTCGACGGCCAGGGCAAGATCGCGGTGATCGTCGCGCTCGAATCGACAGGCGACAAGGACGTGCTGGCGACGCTCGCGCGCCAGCTCGCCATGCATGTCGCCTCGGCCAATCCGCTGGCGCTTGACGCTTCGGGCCTCGATCCGGCGACGGTCGAGCGCGAGAAGAAGCTTCTCATGGAGAAGAACGCCGGCAAGCCGGAGAATGTGCTGCAGAAGATCGTCGACTCCGGCATCAAGACCTACGCCAAGGAGGTCTGCATGCTCGATCAGGTCTCCAACCATCCGGACCATAACGGCAAGACCGTCGCGCAGGCGGTCAAGGAGCTCGAGGGCAAGGCCGGCGCGCCGATCGCGATCAAGGGCTTCGTGCGCTATGCGCTCGGCGAAGGCATCGAAAAGCAGACGAGCGACTTCGCCGCCGAGGTCGCGGCCGCTGCGAAGGGGTAAGTCATTCCCCCGCTGGTGGTGAAGGTTAGTGCGGGCCGGGGCGTTGACCCCGGCCTTTTTGTGTCCGCGACCTCTCCGCGTCATGCCGGCTAGTGCGGCGGCATCCGCGGGTCTACTCAGCGGCGCCGCGTGGATGGCCGGGACAAGCCCGGCCATGACGGCTGAAAGTCCGCGCCGTCACTCCACAGAGGCGACCTTCGCCTTCGCCTCATCCGTCTTGGGGCCGCGTGCGCAAATGGATGCAATCGCTGTTGGCGATGCTTTTAGTTGTCGCGCCCGCGCGAAACAATCGCGGGCGGGCGGCGTTTAGGCTCCGGAAGTTGTGGTTTTCGTCGCAGGGCGAAGATCGAGCAGAGGGAGCCGCTTATGCGCGCCAAGAAGACCGCCGCAGACGAAACGATCCGCGGGCCGCGCGTTGCGCGCGCGATCGACGCCGCCACCTCCGTGCTCGGCGTCGATGATGCGCCGTCCGCGCGCAAACTGCGCGATCCGCGCGAACTCTATCCCAAGCCGCCCTTCGAGAAGCAGACGCAGCCCTGGCCTGGGCTCGCCGGCCTCATGACGCCGCGTCCCGATCATGGCGAGGAGAGCTACCGCGGCTCAGGGCGTCTCCTTGGCCGCAAGGCGCTCATCACCGGCGGCGACAGCGGCATCGGCCGCGCCGCGGCGATCGCCTTCGCCCGCGAAGGCGCCGACGTCGCGATCAATTATCTGCCGGAAGAGGAGGCGGACGCGAAGGAGGTCATGGACCTCATGGGCGAGGCCGACGTCAATGCGGTGGCGCTTCCGGGCGACATTCGCGACGAAGCCTTCTGCCGCAAGCTCGTCGACGACGCGGCGCGCGATCTCGGCGGCCTGGATATTCTCGTCAACAACGCCGCGCGTCAGCACGCGCGCAGATCGATTCTCGACATTACGACCGAGGATCTCGACTGGACGTTCCGCACCAATCTCTATGCGCTGTTCTGGATCACCAAAGCGGCCCTGCCGCATCTGCGGCCGGGATCGTCGATCATCAATACGAGCTCGATCGTCGCCTTCGACCCTTCGCCGCAGCTTCTGGATTATTCGGCGACCAAGGCCGCCATTCTCAATTTCACCAGATGTCTGGCGAAGCAGCTCGCGGACAAAGGCGTCAGGGTCAACGCCGTCGCGCCGGGCCCGTTCTGGACGGCGTTGCAGCCGAGCGGCGGACAATTCCCGGATCACCTGCCTGAGTTTGGCGCCGATACGCCGCTCGGCCGGCCGGGACAGCCGGCGGAGATCGCACCGCTTTATGTGCTGCTCGCGTCCAATGAGGCGAGCTTCACGACGGGCCAGGTGTTCGGCGCGACGGGCGGGGAAGTCGGGCCGTAATCAAGCGTCCTGAATGAATCCCCGACCGGCGCGGGGCGGTTCGATCGCAATCGCGTGGGGCCCGCGAGAGCTGCTGCGTCGGCGGCTCCGCGGGCGCGCGACAATGGCCGCATCCAAAGCTTGGGTGAGGCGCCTCACTTGCCGGCGCCGCCCGGCCTCCGTATGAAGAACGCGCCCCGCCTCAGTCAGCGAGATCCGCCTCATGTCCGACCTCACGTCGACGCGACGATTCAAGCGTGTGGTCGTCAAACTGTCCGGGGAAGCCCTGCAGGGCGCGGCTCCGCATGGTCTCGACGCCGTCACGATCGCCCGAATCGCGGCCGACCTCGCGACCGCCGCCGAAGCGGGACATGAGATCGCCGTCGTCGTCGGCGGCGGCAATTTCTTTCGCGGCATCAAGGGCGCCGACACCGGCATCGAACGCGCGCGCGCCGATTCGATCGGCATGCTGGCGACGGTGATGAACGGGCTGGCGCTGGAGCAGGCGGTCGAGGGGCAGGGGCGGCAGGCGCGCTGCCTGTCCGCGGTCCCCATGCCGTCCATCTGCGAATCCTTTTCGCGCCGCGCCGCCCTGCATCATCTGGCCAAGGGACGCGTCGTCATCGCGGCCGGAGGCACCGGCAATCCCTTCTTCACGACCGACACCGGCGCGGTGCTGCGGGCCGCGGAACTCTCCGCCGACGCGGTGCTCAAGGCCACTCAGGTCGACGGCGTCTACACCGCCGATCCCAAGCGCGATCCCACCGCGCAGCGCTACGACCGGCTGAGCCATGACGAGGCGATCGCCAGAAACCTGGCGGTGATGGATACGGCGGCCTTCGCGCTCGCCCGCGAGAATAAGATCCCGATTCTCGTGTTTTCGATCGCCGAGGCGGGCGCCATCGACGGGGCGCTGTCCGGTCGGGCGCGCGCCACCCTCGTTGCGCCGTAAGCCCCTTTCGCGCCCGACGATAATTCGTGCAATAAATCTTGCGCCGCCGAGCCGGAGCGCTGGCGAAGGCGGCGGCGTGCGCCTTTTTGCCACGCCGCGTTCCAATTATAAGAAGCCGAGCCGCGCGAGTCTTCGTGAGAGCGGCGACAGATCAAAGACAGGTTGTTCACATGGCGGAAACTTTTGACCTTGCCGATATGAAGCGCCGCATGCAGGGCGCGGTCGCGACCCTCAAGCATGAATTCGGTGGGCTTCGCACGGGACGCGCCTCGACGAGCTTGCTCGATCCGATTCATGTTGAAGCTTACGGGCAGGTTTCGCCGCTCAATCAGGTCGCCACCGTCAGCGTGCCCGAGCCGCGCCTGCTTTCGGTGCAGGTGTGGGACAAGGCGTTGGTCATCGCCGTCGACAAGGCGATCCGGGAGGCCAATCTCGGTCTTCAACCGACGGTGGAAGGTCAAAATTTGCGCATCCGCATGCCGGAGCTGAACGAGCAGCGCCGCAAGGAACTCGTTAAGGTCGCGCATAAATACGCCGAGGAGGCGCGGGTCTCCGTGCGCCACGTGCGCCGCGACGGCCTCGACATTCTCAAGAAGTTGCTAAAGGATCACGCGATTCCCGAGGACGACGAGAAGCGCCACGAACAAGAGGTGCAGAAGGCGACGGACGAGACGGTGAAGGAGATCGACGCCGCGCTCGCCGCCAAGGAAAAGGAAATCATGCAGGTCTAGGAAGCTGCGGCGTCCTCTGGCGCAGGTCCTATGGCCGTTTGGAACCCGAGTATGACTGAAAGCGACATTCTGGAGGCGGAAACGAAGGCGCTGCGTGCGCGCGCGGCGCCGCGTCATGTCGCGCTGATCATGGACGGCAACGGCCGCTGGGCGGCCAAACGTGGCCTGCCGCGCTTCGAAGGACACCGGCGCGGCGTCGAGGCGCTGCGCCGCACGGTGCGGGCGGCGATCAAGCTGAATATCGGCTATTTGACCGTCTATTCCTTCTCGGCGGAAAACTGGTCGCGACCGCGCGAGGAGGTGGAAAGCCTGCTTTCGCTGCTGCACCGCTTCATCCGCAACGATCTGGCGGAATTGCACGCGAGCAATGTGCGCGTGCGCGTCATCGGCGCGCGCGCCGATCTCGCGCCCGACATTTCGGACCTGCTGCGCGAGGCCGAGCAAATGACGCAGGCGAATTCCGGGCTCACCCTCGTCGTCGCGTTCAACTACGGCGCGCGGCAGGAGATCGCGGCGGCGGCGCGCGCGCTCGCCGAAATGGTGGCGCAAGGCCGGCTCGCGCCCGAGGAGATCGACGCCGAGGCGATTGCGGGACAGCTCGATACGGCGGACATTCCCGATCCCGACCTGATCATCCGCACGTCGGGCGAACAGCGGCTGTCGAACTTCCTGCTCTGGCAGGCGGCTTACGCCGAATTCGTCTTCCTGCCGATTCTCTGGCCGGATTTCGACGAAGCGGCGCTTTCGGCGGCGATCGCCGAATACGCCCATCGGGATCGGCGGTTTGGCGGGCTTGAGGCCGCGGCGCGCAGCGCCAAGACCGCTTCATGACGGCGGATCGAAGCGACATCAGTCGCGCCGGGCAGTCTCCTGAAAAGCCGTCTGCCGGAGGCTTCGCCGACCTTGGGCCGCGCCTCGCATCCGCCGCGGCGATGGTCATCGCGGCGCTTGGCGCGCTCTATCTTGGCGGCGACGTCTTCGCGCTCTTCTGGCTGGCGGCCGCCTTCGCGGTGAATTGGGAGTGGCAGGGCCTGATCGGCGGCGAGGGGCGCGCCGCCAGAATCGCCGTCGGCGGCGCGGCGGTCGCCGCCGCAACGGCGTTCGGGCGCGTCTTCATGCCGGGCGCCGCCGCGCTCGCGATTGCCGTTTTCGCCCTTGCGGGCGCAGCGCTTGCGGGGGCCGAACGTCGCCTCTGGGCGGCGATGGGCGTTGTCTACGCCGGCGCGCTCGCCTTCTCCGTATGCCTTTTGCGCGAGTCGCCCGATTTCGGCGCGCTTGCGATCGTCTTCCTGTTCGCCGTGGTCTGGGGCACCGATGTCTTTGCCTATTTTGGCGGCAGGCTGATCGGCGGACCGAAGCTTTGGCCGCGCGTCTCGGCCGGCAAGACATGGTCGGGCACGATCACCGGCGTTCTCTGCGGCGCAGTTCTGGGCCTCGCCGCCGTGTATGTCGTCGCCGGCCCGCAACTTGCGAGCTGGCGCGTGTTCTTGGTCGGACTGGCCGCCGCCGCCTTCTCGCAAGTCGGCGATCTTTTCGAATCTTCGGTCAAGCGCCGCTTCGGCGTGAAGGACTCGAGCCAGCTCATTCCCGGGCATGGCGGCGCCATGGATCGGCTCGACGGCTTCATCTTCGCCAGCGCCTTCGCGGCGGCGGTGGGCCTGCTGCGCGGCGCGCCGTCGGTGGCGGCCGGTCTTTTCTTCTGGTAGGGCGGGACCCAATGGCTTTAGCAAACGGACAGTTTCACGCCCACGCTCCGGCCCAGCCGCCGGCGCCGGTCCCGCGCCGCATCGTGCTCTTGGGCGCGACGGGCTCGATCGGCCGCTCGACGGTCGACCTTCTCGAACGCGATCCGGAAGGATTCTCGGTGTCGGCGGTGGCGGGGGGCCGCGACGTCGAGGCGCTCGCGCGGGTCGCCCGCGCGGTCGGGGCCGAATTCGCCGCCATCCGCGACGAGAGCGCCTATGCGGCGCTCAAGGCGGCGCTCGCCGGGACCAACACTCAAGTCGCCGCGGGTCGCGAGGCGATCATCGAGGCCGCGCTGCGCGACGCCGATCTCGTGGTCTCGGCGATTGTCGGCGCCGCCGGCGTCGAGCCGACCTACGCCGCGCTCGCCGCCGGCCGCGACGTGGCGCTCGCCAATAAGGAATGTCTCGTCTGCGCCGGCGTTCCCTTCATGCGGACGGCGGCGGAAATGGGCGTGCGGCTGCTGCCGATGGACAGCGAGCACAACGCCATTTTCCAGGCGCTTGGCGGCGAGGACCCCTCCTGCATCGAACGCATGATCGTCACGGCGTCCGGCGGCCCCTTCCGCACCTGGAGCAAGGAGCGCATCGCCGCGGCGAGCGTCGAGGAGGCGCTCAATCATCCCAATTGGGCGATGGGCCCGAAAATAACCGTCGATTCGGCCGGCATGATGAACAAGGGGCTCGAACTGATCGAGGCTCATCATCTTTTCGGCATTCCGGCCGAAAAGCTCGAAGTCGTGGTCCATCCGCAGTCGATCGTCCACGGCCTCGTCGCGTTTTCCGACGGTTCGGTGACCGCCGGAATCGCCGTGCCGGACATGCGCACGCCGATCGCCCACTGTCTCGGCTATCCAGACCGGCTGACAACCCCGACGCCGCGCCTCGATCTGGCGAAAATCGCCACGCTGACATTCGAAGCGCCTGATTTTGAACGGTTTCCGGCGCTCAAACTGGCGCTCGAGGTCCTGCGCGCCGGCGGCGGCCTGCCCACCGTGCTCAACGCCGCCAATGAAATCGCCGTCGAGGCCTTCCTTGATCGCCGCATTTCCTTCGACGGGATCGCGCGCCATGTGGCCGAGGCCTGCGAGGCCGCGTTGCGCGACGGAACCGCAAATGCGCCCGCCACAGTTGAGGACGCCCTCGCGGTGGACCATATTGTCAGAGAAAGATCACGATCGGCCTTGGCCGGGCGTGCCGCATCGGGCATGCTGCTTCAGTGATCATGGCGCGCGCCGCCGGCAGGCTTGGCGCAAGCGAGACCTGCGAGACAGCGCTTTGTTAGACTTCCTGACGACCTTCGCCTTCTATCTCATCCCCTTCGTGCTCGTTCTCACGCTGGTCGTGTTTGTGCACGAATTTGGGCACTTCATCGTCGGCCGGTGGTGCGGCGTGAAGGTGGACGCCTTTTCCATCGGCTTCGGACCGGAGCTGTGGTCTCGGGTGGATCGTCTCGGCACGCGGTGGCGCATCGCCAGCATTCCGCTCGGCGGTTATGTCAGCTTCCATGGGGACGCCAACGCCGCAAGCGCGCCGAACCCCGAGGCCGTGCGCGCGATGCCGGAGGCCGAGCGCGCAGTGACTTTCGCCGCGCAGTCGGTATGGAAGCGCGCCGCCATCGTCTTCGCCGGCCCTTTTGCGAATTTTGTTCTGGCGATCGCGATTTTCGCCATTCTCTTTGGGGTTTACGGACGCACGACCTATGCGCCGCGCGTCGGCGCGCTGACGCCTGGCGGAGCCGGCGCCGCCGCCGGCTTCATGGCCGGCGACTTGGTGCTCACCGTCGACGGCGCGCCGGTCGACTCCTTTTCGAATCTGCAGGAAATCGTTTCGAGCTCGGCCGACAAGAAACTCATTTTCGTGATTCAACGCGGCGATCAGCAGCTGACGCTTCCGGTCGTTCCCGCCCTGCGCGAGGTCGAGAGCGCGATCGGCAAAATCCGGATCGGCATGCTGGGCATTCAGGCGTCGAAGGCCGCGGCCGACATCCGCCAGGAACGCTACGGACCCGCCGACGCGGTGGCGATGGGCGTGCAGGAAACATGGACGGTCGTGCGCCGCACGGGAAATTACATCGGCGGACTCATCACCGGACGGGAGAGCGCCGATCAGCTCTCCGGACCGATTGGCATCGCGCAAGTCTCGGGGCAAATGGCGCAGGCGGTCTCCAAGGTGGGCATAGCGCCGCTGTTGAGCCTCATCGCGATTCTCTCGGTGTCGATCGGTCTGCTCAATCTGATGCCGGTGCCGCTGCTTGACGGCGGACATTTGCTGTTCTTCGCGATCGAGGCGGCGCGCGGCCGCGCGCTCAACGAGCGCGCGCAGGAAGTCGCCTTCCGAGTGGGTCTCGCGATGGTCGGCGCGCTGATGATTTTCTCGACCTATAACGACATCGCGCGACTCATTCACAAGCTCACCGGCTCGGGCTCGTAGCGCAGGCTCCGAAAAAGCCGACAGACTTTTTCGATGCAGACCGCTCCATCATTTTGGCGTTGAGCGATTCCTTCCGATCACATCATTCCATGTGATCGGGCGGCGCTCTGGCGCGCATGCGGCCGTTGCAACGATGCGACGCGCATGGCGCCGCGACAGGGCGCGATTCTCGTCGTAATTTGGACATGATCGCGCCTGCGGCGCCACGTCTTAATCATGTGCTGACCATGAATCGTGGCTTTAACGTCACGCCTTCGACAAATTGCGGAAACACCATTTATTCTGCATTTGCAGGGTCGGGCAAACCTTGTAGAAGGAATCGCTCAACGCTGGCGAAGCGCCGATCGTCGGCGAATTTACATGAGTTTCGCGCCGCGGCCCGGGCGGCGACGTTGCGACGAGGACCTGCACTATATGCGCTCAATCAGCGGCATTTGGAAATCATCGTTCCTGTTCGCGGTTGTGGCCGCTCTGCTGGCGTTTAGCGTTCCGGCGTTCGCCGCGCCCGACATCAATCGCGTCGCGTTTGAGGGCAACAGCAAGGTCAAGACCGACATGTTGCAGGAGCAGGTGCGCTCGCGCGCCCACACGCCCTTCAACCCGCAGCTGGCCGAGGCCGACGTCGCGCGATTGACCGAAGTCTATCGCCGGTCGGGTCGCGCCGCGGCGAAATTGAGCTATCGGACGGTCGAGCTGCCGAACGGACGGGTCGACCTGGTCTTCACCATCGTTGAGGGCGACAAGACCGGCGTTAAGGAGATCCGATTCATCGGCAATGAGGTCTATTCCACACGCCGTCTCGTCGGCATGATGGAGACGACGGAAATGAACTTCCTGTCGTTCCTCAAGACGAGCGACGTTTATGATCCCGACCGCATCGCCGCGGACCTCGAGCTCATTCGTCGATTCTATCTTAAGAACGGCTATGCCGATTTCCGCGTGATCAGCTCCGACGCGCAGTTCGATCCGACGCTCGCCGGCTACATCATCACCATCGTCGTGAACGAAGGCCCGCAGTATCGCGTGTCCTCCGTCGGCGTCGAATCCCATCTGCCCGACGTCGACGGCGCCGCGTTGAATGATTTGCTGCGGCTTGCGCCAGGCGACGTCTACAACGGCGACGCGGTCGAGAAGACCGTCGAAGCGTTGACGCGCGAAATCGCCAAGCGGGGCTACGCCTTCACCCAGGCCCGCCCGCGCGGCGAACGCAATCCGGCCGATCAGACGGTCGCGATCCAGTTTCTGCTCGAGGAAGGACCCAGGGTCTACATCGAGCGCATCAACATTCGCGGCAATACGCGCACGCGCGACTATGTCATTCGCCGCGAGTTCGATATCGGCGAGGGCGACGCCTATAACCGCGTCCTGATCGACCGCGCCGAACGCCGGCTGAATGGCCTCGGCTATTTCAAGAAGGTGAAAATCACCAATGAGCCGGGCTCGGCGCCCGACCGCGTGATCTTGAACGTCGACGTCGAGGATCAGCCCACCGGCAACTTCGGCATCTCTGGCGGTTATTCGACCAACCAGGGCTTCATCGCCGAAGTGTCCGTGTCGGAAAGCAACTTCATGGGTCGCGGCCAAGCGGTGCGCCTTTCGGTGCAGGGCGGCCAGATCGCCCGCGGCGTGACGTTCAGCTTCACCGAGCCCTATTTCCTCGACCAGCGCATCGCCGCCGGCTTCGACGTCTTCGTGCGTCGGCAGGACGCTTATAACTACTCGATCTACAGTTCGACGTCCTACGGCGGCACGGTGCGCTTCGGCATACCGATCACCGAAGAGCTCAGCTTCTCGCCGCACTACTCGATCTATCAAACGACGATCTCCATCCCGAACGACAAGAATCGTCCTTACAATGACTGTTTGGTGCCGGTGTGGGGCTACACGCCTGGTTTCAGTCCGTTCTACCCGCAGTCCGCCGGCTATCCGAACCTGCTGGTCAACTGCCAAACGAACGGCGAAGCCTCGCTCGCGATCAAGGAGTCGCAGGGGGGGCTGCTGACGTCGCTCGTCGGCTATTCGCTGAACTACAGCACCATCGACAACTTCAAGAACCCGCATAATGGCTGGCTGGCCTCGCTCAATCAGGACGTGGCCGGTCTTGGCGGCGGCACGCGCTATCTGCGCACGACCGGCGACATTCGCTACTTCCGCGAGATTCCCTATCTCGACGATGTGGTCGGCATCGCCCGTCTGCAGGGCGGCGATCTGTCGACCTTCGGCGGCTACAAGCCGCGTATTCAGGACAACTTCAACCTCGGCCCCAGCCTGGTGCGCGGCTTCGCGCCGGGCGGCATCGGTCCGCGCGATTCGAATATTCTGACGAGCTTCAACAACAACCGCGGCAACTCGCTGGGCGGCTCCAACTATGTCGGCGGATCGCTCGAAGTTCAGTTCCCGTTCTGGTACCTGCCCAAGGATCTCGGGCTGAGAGGCGCGCTCTTCGCCGACGCCGGTTCGCTATGGAATTTCAGCGGCAAGACGAACTTCGCCAACAATCTGCCGACGATACCCGGCGTGACCTGCATCGGGGCCTATACGGAGCAGGCGGGCTTCGGCCAGGGCAATTGCGTCGTGCCGATCGCGAATAAATTCGCGATCCGCTCGTCGGTCGGCGCCTCGGTGCTGTGGAATTCGCCGATGGGACCGATCCGCTTCGATTACGCCGTCGTGACCTCGAAGGTCTATGGCGACATCACCCAGAACTTCCGCTTCAGCGGCGGCACCAACTTCTAATGATTGGAGACGATCGCCGGGCGAACCGCGCCCGGCGGACGGCTCAAGGGCCGGCTTGGGCAGCCGCACAGGCGCTGGCGGCATGAGCGCGGCGGCCTTCTTTCCATTGGCGCGGCCCGCGCCTTTGAGCGAGATCGCGCAGATCGCCGGCGCAGAAATTCGCGGCGGTCCTGACGGCGCGCCCGCGGCGGGCGAGGTCGCGCCGCCGCCCCTCATCATTGGCGTCGCGCCGCTCGATTGGAGCAGGCCGGGCGACCTCTGCTTCTACGACAATCCGCGCTATCGCAAGGCGCTCTCGGAATGCCGAGCGACCGCCTGCTTTCTGCGCGCGCGTCATCTTGATCTGCTGCCGAACGCCGTCGTCGCGCTTCTCGTCGACGATCCGCAGCGCGCGATGACGCTCGCGGCCGCGCATCTCTTTCCGGACGCGCTGCGGCCCGGCTCCTTATTCCAGTCCAGCGGCGTTTCTCCGGGAGCGGCGGTGCATCCGCAGGCGCGACTCGAACCGGGCGTGGTCGTTGATCCGGGCGCCGTGATCGGGCCGGGCGCCGAGATCGGCGCTGGAACGATCATCGGGCCGCAGGCGGTGATCGGTCCGAATGTGCGCATCGGCCGCGACTGTTCGATTGGCGCACATGCGAGCCTCACCCATGCGCTGATCGGCGACCGCGTCGTCATTCACCCGGGGGCGCGGCTTGGGCAGGACGGCTTCGGCTTCGCGCCGACGCGCGAGGGCTATCTCAAGACGCCGCAGGTCGGTCGCGTGATCGTGCAGGACGATGTCGAGATCGGCGCCAATACGACGATTGATCGCGGCGCGTCGCGCGACACGATCATCGGCGAGGGAACGAAAATCGATAATCTCGTGCAGATCGGCCACAATGTGGTGATCGGCCGTTTTTGCGCCATCGTCGCCCAATCGGGCGTCGCCGGCTCCTGCGAGATCGGCGATTTCGTCGCGCTTGGCGGACAATCCGCCGTCGCCGGCCACCTCACAATCGGCGAGGGCGCGGCGGTCGCGGCCAAATCCGGGGTGATGCGCGACCTGCCGGCCGGGGCGCGAGTCGGCGGCGCGCCAGCGCGACCGTTGCGGCGATTCCTGCGCGGCGCGGCGCTGCTCGACCGACTCGCGCGCAGGGACAAGCCGACGTAAGACAATCAAGAAACAAGGGATGGCGCTCGCCATGCCCTCGAGAGGGAGGAAGAAATGCCCGAGGCCGCGGCTGGCGCGACTCTGGAGAGCGCCGACATTTTGCAGATCATGAGCCAACTGCCGCATCGTTATCCGTTCTTGCTCGTCGATCGCATCTTCGACATCCGCGGCGACGAGTCTTGCGTCGGCGTGAAGAACGTCACGATCAACGAGCCGCAGTTTCAGGGGCACTTTCCCGAACGTCCCATCATGCCTGGCGTCCTGCTCATCGAGGCGATGGCGCAGACCGCCGGAGTCATCGCCATCCGCGCGCTGAAAGGCGCGGACCGTTCACGTCTCGTTTATTTCGTCACGATCGACAATGCGAAATTCCGCAAGCCGGTGACGCCCGGCGACCGCGTCGAATTCCACATGGCGAAGACGGCGCAAAAGCGAAACATCTGGTGGTATTCCGGGCGCGCGATGGTTGACGGCGGGCTGGTGTGCGAGGCGCAGATCAGCGTCATGATGGGCGCCTAGATCACGCTGCATTTGGACGGAATCGCCCAAATGCAGATAACGTGATCGATTCCCAAAGTTTAGAGCGCGCTCTATGCGAAAACCGGTTCCCTCTTTTTCGCAATGCGCTCTAGCGCCGGCGCGGCGAGTGCGACATTGAACCCTTCGGTTCATCCGTCCTGTGTGATCGAAGACGGCGCGCGGCTCGGCGCCGGCGTCGCCATCGGCCCGTTTTGCCATATCGGCGCCGGCGTCGAGATCGGCGACGGCGCGACTCTCCTCTCCCATGTCGTCGTCGGCGGGCGGACGCGGATCGGCGCGCGCGCCCGGATTTTCCCCTTCGCCGCGGTGGGACTGCCGTCGCAGGATATCAAGGCTGCGCTCGCGCAGGGCGCGCTGACGATCGGCGACGATTGCGTCATTCGCGAAGGCGTGACGATCAATGCAGGCGCGGGGGAGGGCACGCGCATTGGGGCGCGCTGCGTATTTCTTGCCGCTTCGCACGTCGCTCACGACTGTCGGCTGGGCGACGACGTGATACTGTCCAATCAGGTTCTGCTAGGCGGGCACGTCGAGATTGGGGACCATGCGATGATCGGCGGCGCGACGGCGGTGCATCAGCATGTGCGGATCGGCGCGCATGCCTTCGTCGGCGGCCTCTCGGGCGTCGAAGGCGACGTCATTCCCTTCGCGCTTGCGTCGGGCAATCGCGCCCATCTGTTCGGCCTCAACCGCATCGGCCTGCAGCGGCGCGGTTTCGCGCCGGAGCGCATCGAGCGGCTGCGCCGGGCCTATCGCCTGCTCTTCGCGCGAGAGGCGCGCGCGCTGAGCGAACGCATCGACTGTCTGTCACGGGATTTCGCCGGCGACGCAGACAGTGCGGCGATCGTCGAATTTCTGCGCGCGCCTTCGACGCGGCCGCTTTGCGCGCCTCGCGCGCGCGCTGAATCGCCATGAGCGCGCCGCGCATCTTCCTTGTCGCCGGCGAAGCCTCTGGCGATCAGCTCGGCGCAGCGCTGATGCGGGCTTTGCGCGCCGCGCGTCCGGAGACCGTTTTCGCCGGCGTCGGAGGCGAGGCGATGGCGCGCGAAGGCCTCGTTTCGCTGTTTCCGCTCGAAGACATCGCGGTGATGGGCCTCGTTCCGGTCTTGGCCCGGCTGCCGCGCCTTGTCCGGCGGATCGCACAGACGGCGCGCGCGGTCGTCGATCAGGCGCCGGATTGTCTCGTCATCATCGACGCGCCGGATTTTACCCATCGCGTCGCGCGCCGCGTGCGGGCCGCCCGACCTGACCTGCCGATCATTAATTACGTCAGCCCGACCGTATGGGCGTGGCGGCCTGGCCGCGCGCCCGCGATGCGCGAATACGTCGATTGCCTGTTGGCGCTGCTGCCCTTCGAGCCGCAGGCGCATGTTCGCCTCGGCGGCCCGCGATGCGTCTATGTCGGCCATCCGCTCGTCGAGCGTCTCGACGAGTTGACGCGGCCTTTTCAGGATCGCGGCGCGCGCTCGCTGCTTGTTCTGCCCGGGTCGCGACTGGCGGAAGTGCGGCGCATGACGCCGATCTACGGCGAGGCGGTCGAACTTCTCTTGCGCGAACGCGCCGACTTCGAGGTCGCCATTCCGGTCGCGCCGAATGTCGAGCAGACCTTGCTGCGTGAATTGCAGGGCTGGCCGCTGACGCCGCGTCTGGTCAGCCAGGCTGAGAAATTCGCCGCCTTCCGCAATGCGCGCGCCGCGCTCGTCACGTCCGGCGTCGCGACGCTGGAGCTGGCGCTCGCCGGCGTGCCGATGGCGGTCGCCTATAGGATCTCGCGCGCCGAATCGCTGCTGCGCTTTCTCGTCAAAGTCGAATCGATCGTGCTGCCCAATCTTATCATCGGCGAGAATATCGTGCCGGAATTCCTGCAGGAGGCGGCGACGCCGCGCGCGCTCGCCGAGGCCTTAAGGCCGCTCTTGCGCGAGAGCGCCGCGCGCGAAGCGCAGCTCGCGGCCTTCCAGCGCGTCCGCGCGCGCCTGCTCGAAGCAGGCCGGACGCCGAGCGCTCGGGCGGCGGACATCATCCTCGAATATGCGTCGCGCGGGCGCTCTTAGAGCGCTTCGCGATCACATGGGCCTGCTCTAGAGCGCTTCCCGATCACATGGAATCATGTGATCGATAAGGAATCGCTCCAAATCAAAACGTTGGAGCGGGTTCTCATCGAAAAAGTCTGTCAACTTTTTCGGAACCTGCTCTAAACGAGCGCGCGGCCGAGGTCAGAAGGGAATGTCGTCGTCGAGTTGGTCGGAAAGCTTGCCGGCCGGGGCGGGACGCCGTTCGGCGGGACCGCGCTCCATCGGCGAGGAGCGGCCGAAGGATCCGCCGCTCTGGCCATAGCCGCTGTCGTAGTCGCCCTCGCCGCGTCCGCCCTTGCTGTCGAGCAGAGTCAGCTCGCCGCGAAAACGCTGCAGCACGACATCGGTCGCCTTGCGCTGATTGCCGTCCTTGTCGGTATATTCGCGGGTCTGCAACTGGCCTTCGAGATAGATTTTCGATCCCTTGCGGCAGTATTGCTCGGCGATCTTCCCGAGATTTTCGTTGAAGATCGACACATTGTGCCACTCGGTCCGATCTTTGCGCTCGCCGGTGTTCTTATCGCGCCAGGACTCGGTCGTCGCGACCGAGAAGGAGACGACGCGATCGCCGGACGGCAGCGTCCGCACCTCCGGATCGCGGCCGAGATTGCCGATCAGGATCACCTTGTTGACGCTGCCCGCCATGTCGCTCTCCGCTTGCTTGACGCCTGGCACTCTAGTGCAAAGGCCGCTCCTGGGGCGCGCCGGCTCGGCTTGTCCACAGCTGATGTGGCGCCAGGAGACCCTTAATGTTCGTTTTTTGTTCTAGCATCTGCCGTAACTTCATGCAAGCACAGCGGAATTTTGTTCTCTTTCCAAGGCTTAATGGATGCGCGCGCCTGTGGGCTCCTGGCTTATTTCGTCGTGACGCCGATCGCGACGTCGGAAGGATCAATCTTGCGTGCGAGCCCCGCCGTCAGCCGCGCGCGATCCAGCTCGCCCTCCCAGGCGGAGACCACGATCACCGCGACGCCATTGCCGATGAAATTCGTCAAGGCGCGGCACTCGCTCATGAATTTATCGACGCCGAGCACGAGCGACATGCCTGGCGCCAGCTGCGGATCGACCGCCGTAAGCGTCGCCGCCAGCGTGATGAACCCCGCGCCGGAAACGCCGCTTGCGCCCTTCGACGTCAGCATTGTGACGATGAGGATGGTCGCCTGATGCGAAAGATCCAGCTCGACGCCCATCGCGCGCGCGATGAACAGCGTCGTCAGCGTCATATAGATGTTGGTGCCGTCGAGATTGAAGGAATAGCCGGTCGGCACGACGAGTCCGACGACCGACTTCGAACAGCCGAGCCATTGCAGCTTCTCCATCAGAGCGGGCAGGGCGCTTTCCGATGAGGACGTGCCGAGCACGATGAGCAGCTCGTCGCGCAAATAGGCGATAAGGCTGAAGATGTTAAAGCCGGCCGCGCGCGCAATGACGCCCAGCACCAAGACGACGAAGAGCCCGGCCGTGAGATAGAACAGCCCGACGAGTCCGGCGAGCGAGAGAAGCGCGGCTGAACCATATTTCGCCACCGTATAGGCCATGGCGCCGAAAGCGCCGATCGGCGCGGCTTTCATGATGATGGCGATGACGCCGAACATGGCTTGCCCGACGTCGTCGATGATCACCCGCAGCGCGCGGCCGCGTTCGCCGAGCGCCAAGAGCGCGAAGCCGAAAAGCAGCGAGAACAGCAGAACCTGCAGAATATCGCCCTTGGCGAAGGCGCCGATCGCGCTGTCGGGGATGATGTCGAGCAGAAAATCGACGCCGCCGCGCTTTTCGGCGAGCGCCGTATATTTCGCGATGGCGGCAGGGTCGGGCCTTCCGGCGAAGCCAGCGCCGACCTGAACAAAATTGCCAACCAGCAGGCCGAGCGCGAGGGCGAATGTGGAGACGATCTCGAAATAGAGGAGCGCCTTGAGTCCGACGCGGCCGACCTTGCGCGCGTCCTCGATATGGGCGACGCCCGACACCACCGTGCAGAAGATGATCGGGGCGATCGCCATTTTGATCAGCTTGACGAAACCGTCGCCGAGCGCCTTCACCCAGTCCTGCGCGCCGGCCTCCGGCGCCAGCCCGCCGAACAGCGCGCCCAGCGCAATAGCCGCGAGCACCTGGACATAGAGGTGGCGGTAGAGGGGTTTCCCCGCTTCAAGTCTAAGATGTTTCTTCGTCATGGATTTTTTGCGCTGATGGCGATAGGCGCCAGAATATGGCTGAGTTACCGCCATTCGACAAAGGCGCCTATTGTCTTGGCGGCGATCGGATGATCTCGCGAGCGCAAATGACGCCTTGGTCCAGAGGCGACGCCAGGTCCTGGATCGCTTCGCTTCGCTCGCAATGACGAGGAATTTGATCCGGAGAGCGGCAGCTTGTGATTTGCGCAGCGCAACAAGTGGCTTTCGCCCCCGCGAGCGCCTAAATTAGCGCTTCCCGTTCCCCACCAGCCCTCATCAATGGCGAGCAACAGCAAAAAATCCGTGGCCCTAGTGGTGGAGAAGGCTTTCGCTGACTCCAAATCCATCTCCATTCGCGGCGCGCGCGAACATAATCTCAAGAATGTCGATCTGACGATTCCGCGCGACAAGCTCGTGGTGTTCACGGGCCTCTCCGGCTCGGGCAAGTCGTCGCTCGCCTTCGACACCATCTATGCCGAAGGCCAGCGCCGCTATGTCGAGTCGCTGTCGGCCTATGCGCGGCAATTTCTGGAGATCATGCAGAAGCCCGACGTCGATCAGATCGACGGGCTGTCGCCGGCGATCTCCATCGAACAGAAGACGACATCGAAAAATCCGCGCTCGACCGTCGGCACGGTCACCGAGATTCACGATTATATGCGTCTGCTCTGGGCCCGCGTCGGCGTGCCCTATTCGCCGGCGACAGGGCTGCCGATCGAGAGCCAGACCGTCTCGCAGATGGTCGATCGCGTGCTGGCGCTGCCCGAAGGTTCGCGACTCTATCTGCTCGCGCCGGTCGTGCGCGGCCGCAAAGGCGAATACAAGAAGGAGATCGCCGAATATACGAAGAAGGGTTTTCAGCGCCTCAAGATCGACGGCGCCTATTATGAGATCGTCGACGCGCCGGCGCTCGACAAGAAATTGAAGCACGACATCGATGTCGTCGTCGATCGCATCGTCGTGCGTCCCGACATGAGCGCCAGGCTGGCCGACAGTTTTGAGACGGCGCTGGACTTGTCGGGCGGACTGGCGGTGGTGGAGTTCGCGGATGGGCAGTCGGCAGTCGGCGGTCGGCAGTCCGAAATCGGTCGACTGCCGATTGCCGATTTGCCGACCGCCGCGGCGAACGTCTCGACGCATTACGCGCCGCATCACATCTTGTTTTCTTCGAAATTCGCTTGCCCGGTGTCGGGCTTCACCATCCCGGAGATCGAGCCGCGGCTGTTTTCCTTTAACAATCCCTTCGGCGCCTGTCCGGTCTGCGGCGGCATCGGCCATGAGCAGAAGGTCGACGCCGACCTCGTCGCGCCCAATCCGAAGCTGACCTTGCGCAAAGGCGCGATCGCGCCCTGGGCGAAGTCGACCTCGCCCTATTACCAGCAGACGCTCGAAGCGCTCGGCAAGCACTACAAATTTCGGCTCGACGTCCCGTGGGAGACGCTTTCTGAAAAGGCGCGAAACGTCATCCTCTATGGTTCGGGCGAGGAGGAGATCCGCTTCTCCTATGACGACGGTTTTCGCGCCTATGACGTGAAGAAGCCGTTCGAAGGCGTCGTCATCAATCTCGAGCGGCGCTATCTCGAAACCGACAGCGAATGGGCGCGCGAAGAGATCGGCCGCTATATGTCGGCGACGCCCTGTCTCGCCTGCGAAGGCTTCCGTTTGAAGCCCGAAGCGCTCGCCGTCAAAGTCGCGGGCAAACATATCGGCGAAGTCTCGGAGCTTTCCGTGCGCGCGGCGCTCGACTGGTTCCGCGCGCTCCCCGACGCGCTCGACAAGAAGCGCAATGAAATCGCCTTCCGCATCTTGAAGGAGATTCGCGACCGGCTAAATTTTCTCGTCGACGTCGGTCTCGACTATCTGACGCTCTCGCGCAATTCGGGTTCGCTCTCGGGCGGCGAAAGCCAGCGCATCCGTCTCGCCTCGCAGATCGGCTCGGGGCTCACCGGCGTGCTCTATGTGCTGGACGAACCGTCGATCGGTCTGCATCAGCGCGACAATGATCGTCTGCTCGACACGCTGCGGCGGCTGCGCAATCTCGGCAACAGCGTGATCGTCGTCGAACACGACGAGGACGCGATTCTCGCCGCCGATTATGTCGTCGATGTCGGACCGGGCGCCGGCATTCACGGCGGCAAGATTGTCGCGCAAGGGACGCCGCAGGAGATCATGAACGATCCCGCGTCGCTCACCGGGCAATATCTGACCGGCGAGAAGCAGGTGATCCTGCGTCACAAGCTGCGCAAGCCGACGGCCGGCCGTTGGCTCAAGCTCTTCGGCGCGCGCGGCAATAACCTCAAGGACGTCGCCGCGGAAGTGCCGCTCGGCCTGTTTACGTGCGTGACCGGCGTTTCGGGCGGCGGCAAGTCGACGCTCGTCATCGAGACGCTCTACAAAGCCGTCGCGCGGCGGCTCTCCGGCGCGCATGAGCATCCGGCGCCCTTCGATCGCCTCGAAGGCCTGGAGCAGATCGACAAGATCATCGACATCGACCAATCGCCGATCGGCCGCACGCCGCGCTCCAATCCCGCGACCTACACCGGCGCCTTCACGCCCATTCGCGAATGGTTCGCGGGCCTCCCCGAGGCGAAGGCGCGCGGCTATGCGCCGGGACGCTTCTCCTTCAACGTCAAGGGCGGCCGCTGCGAAGCCTGCCAGGGCGACGGCGTCATCAAGATCGAGATGCACTTTCTCCCCGACGTTTACGTCACCTGCGACGTGTGCAAGGGCAAGCGTTACGATCGCGAGACGCTGGAAGTGAAATATCGCGAAAAATCCATCGCCGACGTCCTGGACATGACGGTCGAGGAGGCGGCGACTCTGTTCAAGGCGGTGCCATCGATTCGCGACAAGATGGAAACCTTAAAACGCGTCGGCCTCGATTACATCCATGTCGGCCAGCAGGCGACGACGCTGTCCGGCGGCGAGGCTCAGCGCGTCAAGCTCTCCAAGGAGCTGTCGCGCCGCTCCACAGGCCGCACGCTCTATATTCTCGACGAGCCGACGACAGGTCTGCACTTCCACGACGTCGCCAAGCTGCTCGAAGTGCTGCATGAACTCGTGGAGCAGGGGAACACGGTCCTGGTGATCGAGCACAATCTCGAAGTGATCAAGACGGCGGACTGGATCATCGACATGGGGCCGGAGGGCGGCGACGGGGGCGGCGAGATCGTCGCGGCGGGACCGCCGTCTCAGATCATCAAGGAGAAGCGCAGCCACACCGGCCGCTATCTCGCCGAAGCGATGGCGCGACGGCCGTCGGTCGCGAAGGAGCCGGAGCCGCAAGCGTCGAGAGCAAAGAAAGTTCGTTCGCGCTAAACCCCAAGCCCCTCACCTTACCTCTCCCCGCGAGACGAGAGGTAAGGTGAGGGGCTTGGCGATTTTCCGAAAAAACATCGCGCTTTGAGATGCGATGTCAGCTCTTCAACGGCGCCGGACGTTCGTCGCGTTCTGTATCCGCAGCGCGAATTGCGTCATCTCCCGACGCGGCTTCCTCCGCCGCGCGCTTCTTGCCGGCCTCGAAGATGTCGCGCTCGGGCCGCGGCAACACCGGACCCTCCGGGAAGACGAAGCCCAGCGACTTCGCGCCGCTGTCGTCGCCGACGACGACGACGCGCACGGCGCCGCCATTCTTGAGGCGGCCGAACAGCACCTCGTCGGCGAGCGGCGTCTTGATGTGCTGGTGAATGACCCGCGACATCGGCCGCGCGCCCATCGATTCGTCATAGCCATGCTCGACGAGCCAGCTGCGCGCTTCGTCGGTGAGCTCGATCGTGACATTGCGGTCGGCAAGCTGCGCTTCGAGCTGCATGATGAATTTGTCGACGACGCGCTTGATGACGTCGACCGGCAGATGACCGAAAGGCACGATGGCGTCGAGGCGGTTGCGGAACTCCGGCGCGAAGAGCCGGTTGATCGCTTCGCTGTCGTCGAGATCGCGGCGCGTGCGGGTAAAGCCGATCGGCGTGCGGGCGAGATCCTGCGCGCCCGCATTCGTCGTCATGATGAGGATGACGTTGCGGAAGTCGATGGTCTTGCCGTTATGGTCGGTCAGCTTCCCGTGGTCCATCACCTGCAGCAGGATGTTGTAGAGATCGGGATGCGCCTTCTCGATCTCGTCGAGCAGCAGCACGCAATGCGGATGCTGGTCGATGGCGTCGGTCAGCAGTCCGCCCTGATCGAAGCCGACATAGCCGGGAGGCGCGCCGATCAGCCGGCTCACGGTATGGCGCTCCATATATTCCGACATGTCGAAGCGCACGAGCTCGATGCCGAGCGATGTCGCGAGCTGGCGCGCGGCTTCCGTCTTGCCGACGCCGGTCGGTCCGGAGAAGAGATAGCAGCCGATCGGCTTCTCCTGATCGCGCAGACCGGCCCGCGCGAGCTTGATCGCCGAGGTCAGCGCCGAGATCGCCTTGTCCTGACCGTAGACGACGCGCCGCAGCGTCTCATCGAGATGCGCGAGAACTTCGGCGTCGTCCTTGGAGACGGTCTTCGGCGGCACGCGCGCCATGGTGGCGATCGTCGTTTCGATCTCCTTCAGTCCGATGGTCTTTTTGCGCTTGTTTTCCGCGACCAGCATCTGCGCCGCGCCGGTTTCGTCGATCACGTCGATCGCCTTGTCCGGCAGCTTGCGGTCATGAATGTAACGCGCCGAGAGCTCCACCGCCGCCTTCAGCGCGTCGTTGGTGTAGCGGATCTTGTGGAACTCCTCGAAATAAGGCTTGAGCCCCTTCACGATCTCTATCGCGTCGGGGATCGAGGGTTCGTTGACGTCGATCTTCTGGAAGCGGCGAACGAGCGCGCGGTCCTTCTCGAAATACTGCCGGTATTCCTTATAGGTCGTCGAGCCGATGCAGCGCAGAACGCCCTGCGCCAGCGCGGGTTTCAGAAGATTCGAGGCGTCCATCGCGCCGCCCGAGGTGGCGCCCGCGCCAATCACCGTATGGATCTCGTCGATAAAGAGGATCGCGTTCTTGTGGTTCTCGATTTCCTTCACGACCTGCTTGAGGCGTTCTTCGAAATCGCCGCGATAGCGCGTGCCGGCGAGCAGCGCGCCCATGTCGAGCGCGAACACCGTCGCCCCGGCGAGAACCTCCGGCACCTCATTGGAGACGATCTTGCGCGCGAGGCCTTCGGCGATCGCCGTCTTGCCGACGCCGGGATCGCCGACGAGCAGGGGATTGTTCTTTTGCCGGCGGCACAGAACCTGAATCGTGCGCAGCACTTCCGGCTCGCGGCCGATCAGCGGGTCGATGCGGCCGTCGCGCGCCTTCCTGTTGAGATTGACGCAATAGGCCTCGAGCGCGCCTTCCTTCTTGCGGCTCTCGCCGTCGCGCCCCTCGCGGCCTTCGCTGCGCTCGCCGTCTTCCTCGACGCCGCGCGGACTCCGGCTGGCGTCCGAAAGCCCGGGACGCTTGGCGATGCCATGGCTGATGAAATTGACGGCGTCATAGCGCGTCATGTCCTGCTCCTGCAGGAAATAGACGGCGTGGCTTTCGCGCTCGGCGAACAGCGCGACGAGAACATTGGCGCCGCTGACGTCTTCGCGGCCGGACGATTGGACGCTGATGATCGCCCGCTGCACGACCCGCTGAAACCCGGCGGTGGGCTTGCATTCATCCGCGTCTTCATTGACGAGGTTGTCGAGCTCGCGATCGATGTAGTCGCGCAAATTCTTGGTCAGGACGTCGAGATCCACGGAACAGGCGCGGAGCACCGCCGACGCGTCGACGTCCTCGACGAGACTCAGCAGGAGGTGCTCGAGCGTCGCATATTCATGGCGCCGTTCGCGGGCGGACGCGAGCGCACGGTCGAGAGTCTGCTTGAGATTGCGCGAGAAGGTCGGCATGCGCTCGTCCTATTTCTTTTCCATGATGCATTGCAGAGGATGCTGATGCTTCCTTGCAAAATCCATGACCTGGGTGACTTTGGTCTCAGCGACCTCGTAGGTGTAGACGCCGCATTCGCCGACGCCGTGATTGTGGACGTGGAGCATGATGCGCGTGGCCTCCTCCACCGACTTGTTGAAATATTTGCGCAGCACGATCACCACGAACTCCTGGGTCGTGTAGTCGTCATTCAACAAAAGCACCCGGTACATATTGGGCTTGCGCGTCTGAGGACGCGTTCGCGTGACGAGCGCGGTTCCGGCCCCGGGGCCGACGTCGCCTCCCCCCTTGCGCGGCTCCTTGGCCGCTCGCGGCGTCTTGGCCGCCATCGCTAGCGTTAAATCCTCCGCCGCCACGTCTTCACCCTTTCGATCCTTTTCATGTAGGTCGGCACAGTGGTTCTTTTAGGGTCGCCTCGCAGAATCTGGGCCATTTCCACGGTGAGGGAAATCAAGAACATCGCTAGTTTTGAGCTTTCCCTCCGGCTTGGCAAGGGGTCGCGCGACGCGCTCGGCGAGTTTTGTCGAAAGCCGCATCAATAAAAAATTTACCCACGCAAGATTAGCGTCACACCGCTAACCTTCAGGCATTCAAGTGCGTCGACCCGTCGAGCATCGTCGTTCAAGCCACCCCCGCGCCGGCCTTCCGGCCGGCGTCTGGAGTCTCGCGGCGTTGTCAATCGCCGCTTGTTTGTGCAGCGTGCTCGGCGCCAAGCTGCTCTCGAATATGTTTGAGCCTCCCGAAGCGCTGGCGCCCGTCGGCCTCTCCCAGGGCGCGGAAGCCGATCTGCGCCGCCTTGCCAGGGCGGCGCCGCAATCCGAGGCGCCGGCGTCGCCAGAACAGCGCGCGGCCGACGTCGACCGCTTGCCGACAGGCAAGATCCCGGACAGGCGCAATGGGCGGAAGGCGCTGACGCCTTGCGGCGAAGCTGGCGAAATCGCCGATCATTAGTTTTTTTGCGACCAGCCCTCGTGTGCGCGGCGCGATGCGCATATATTTATTGACAATCTGGCAATTGCCCTTAAAGCATTCCCGTGGCTATCGCCCGCGCTTCTTTGCGGCGGACCGTCGGCGGGCCAGATAGCCGGTGCGGCGACAACGGCGACTTCTCTCAACATCCCCGCGCGCTTCTTTACGGCTAGCGCGCAAGCGGAATTTCCGCACATGCGAGCCGTAATTCAGGATAATTAATGACATTCGAAGAACTGGGCCTTTCCCAAAAGGTTCTCGCAGCCGTCCAAACGTCCGGCTATACGACGCCCACGCCAATTCAGGCGCAGGCCATTCCACCCGCCTTGCAGGGGCGCGACATTCTCGGCATCGCCCAAACGGGCACCGGCAAGACAGCCGCCTTCACCCTGCCGATGCTGAGCCGTCTCGAAAGCGGCCGCGCCCGCGCCAGAATGCCCCGAACGCTAATTCTGGAGCCGACGCGCGAACTTGCCGCGCAAGTCGAAGCAAGCTTCGCCAAATACGGCAAGAACCATCGTCTCAACGTCGCGCTGCTGATCGGCGGCGTCGCCTTCGGCGAGCAGGAAACCAAAATCATGCGCGGGGCCGACGTGCTGATCGCCACGCCGGGCCGCCTGCTCGACTTCTTCGATCGCGGCAAGCTGCTGCTCACCGGGATCGAAATTCTCGTCATCGACGAGGCGGACCGTATGCTCGACATGGGTTTCATTCCCGACATCGAGCGCGTCTGCAAGCTGGTGCCGTTCACGCGGCAGACGCTCTTCTTCTCCGCGACGATGCCGCCTGAAATCACGCGGCTCACGGAAGCCTTTCTGCATAATCCGATCCGTTGTGAAGTCTCGCGCGCCGCGACGACGGCGACCACGATCAGGCAGGCTCTCGTCGCTTCGCGGGGCCACGCCGACAAGCGCGAGACGTTGCGCACGCTCATTCGCGAGGCCGAAAACTTCAAAAACGCGATCATCTTCTGCAACCGCAAGCGCGACGTCGCTACCCTTCATCGCTCGCTCGTCAAGCACGGCTTTTCCGCCGGCGCCCTGCACGGCGACATGGATCAGCTGGCGCGGATGGCCTCGCTCGACGCTTTCAAGACTGGCGATGTGTCGCTGATCGTGTGTTCGGATGTGGCGGCCCGCGGCCTCGACATTCCGGACGTGAGCCATGTGCTCAACTTCGACGTCCCGACGCACAGCGAAGATTACGTGCACCGGATCGGCCGCACCGGCCGCGCCGGCCGGTCGGGCGTGGCGATCACGCTCGTCACCGAAGACGACATGAAATATATCGACCAGATCCAGAGCCTCATCGGCAAGGCGATCGACTGGGAGGGACCGGGCTTCGACGCCTTGCCGCCGCCCATGGAGACGAGCCGCCCGCAGGAGCGCCGCGGCGAGCGCGCCGAACGCGGGCCGCGCCGGGAGCGCGGCCGCCGGCCGGCCGCCGCAGATCGCGAAGCGCCCGTCAGCCGCCGAACGACAGCCGCCGCCGCCGAGCGCGAGGCGCCCGTCCACCGCCGGCCGACGACCGCCGCCCCCGAACGCGAGGCGCCCGTGAGCATCGGCCGGTCGCGCGGCGGCCGCGTCAAGGCCGACGGAGAAGGCGTACGGCCCCCGGCCTATGGGGCGCCGGCCGCAGAGCGCCGTGAGCGCCGCCCGCGCCATCATGAAGAGGATGGGCCGCCCGTCATCGGGCTGGGCGACCACGTGCCGTCCTTCCTGCTGCGCCCGGTGGCGCTGAGGCCGGCCAAGGTCGGCGAAGAATAGGTTTTTCCAGCGAGGCTCGCCCGATCAGGCAAGCCGGCGCCGCAGCGGACTCATCCTGCGAACGGCGCCATCGCGGCGCGAATTTTCTCCGCCTGTTCCGCGAGCTTCGCGTCGTCCGCCATGGTCCCCGGAGGGCGCAAGGCGACGCCGTCCCAACGCGGCAGCAGATGGAAGTGCAGGTGATAAATCACCTGTCCGCCGGCGCTTTCGTTGAATTGATGCAGCGTCAGGCCGTCGGCGGCGAACGCCTTTTCGATCGCCTTCGCGACATGCTGCACGCGCTTCATCAATTCGCCGAGGGTTTCCGGCGAGACGTCGAGGAGTCCGCGCGCGCCTTCCTTCGGAATGACCAGAACATGGCCCTCGGCGCGCGGCATGATGTCCATAAACGCGAGGGAGACGTCATCCTCATAGACCTTATGCGCAGGGATTTCTCCGCGCAGAATCTTGCCGAAGATGTTATTGGGGTCATAGGCGACGGCCATGAGCTGTTCCCTTCGAGCGCTTGCTCCTTAAAATCATTTGGCCGTTCTGACGGGCGCTTGCGTCTCGAGGGACGTCGCTCATGGCGCGAACAAAGCGTCGCCTGGCGGCGACAGTCTCGTTCCCGCTGAAGAAGGCCGGCAAGGAAAGCAATTGCGCTTGAGGCCTGTCAATCCCCAAAGGCGAAGGCGCGGATATTGGTGAGGCGAAAATCGCTCGCAGGATAAACGCCGAGAATCTCCACTTCCTTTGAGAAGAACTGCAGTTCTTCCAGCGCGCGCGCCATCGCCGGCTGCTCGGGATGGCCGTCGGCGTCGGCGAGAAAGCGCGTCGCGGCGAATTCTCCGTCAACCATGTAGCTTTCGAGCTTGGTCATGTTGACGCCATTCGTGGCGAAGCCGCCGAGCGCCTTGTAGAGCGCGGCCGGCACGTTGCGCACGCGAAAGATGAAGGTGGTGATCGTCGACCCCGCGCTCGGCGCCGCCCAATGCCTGGTCTTCGACAGCACGATGAAACGCGTCGTGTTATGCGCCTCGTCCTCGATGTTCTCCGCCAGCACGTCGAGATCGTAGATGTCGGCGGCGAGCCGCGGCGCGATCGCGGCCTTCGTCGGATCGGCCCATTCGGCGACTTCCCGCGCGGCGCCGGCGGTGTCGCCGGCGGTATGCGCCTCAAGTCCAAATTGGCGGATGGCGCGGCGGCACTGACCCAGCGCATGGACATGGCTGTAGACGCTTTTGAGCCCCTGCCGCGTCGCGCCCCTGGGCGCCATCAGGTGAAAATGGATCGGCAGGAAGTGTTCGCCGACGATATGCAGACCCGAATGCGGCAGGAAATGATGAATATCCGCGACGCGTCCGGCGATCGAATTCTCGATGGGGATCATGCCGAGCGCGGCGCGCTCCTCGGTCACCGATGCGAAGGCGTCCTCGAAGCTTGCGCAAGGGAGCGGCGTCAGATGCGGATAGGCCTGACGGCAGACGAGGTCGGAATTCGCGCCGGGCTCTCCCTGATAGGCGATATATTGCGTCACATTGCGTCCTGTTCGCGCGCCGCGGCGCGCAGCGCCTCCAAATCGCGTTCCGTATCCACCGATGGGGCGCCCTTGTCCAGCAGCGCGGCGTCGATGCGCATGCCGGCCTCGAGCGCCCGCAACTGCTCGAGGCGCTCACGCAATTCGAGCGGAGAGGGCGCAAGCGCGACGAATCGTTCCAGCGCGGCGCGGCGAAAGGCGTAAACGCCGATGTGCTTCAATCGCGGCCCCGCGCCATAAGGCGCCGCGGCGCGCGTAAAGTAAAGCGCGCGAATCCGTCCAGGCGCGAGCGAGGCTCCGACGAGCTTGACGACGTTGGGATCGCCAGCGTCTTCGGCGCGAGCCGGGCAGGCGAGGGTGCCGATGTCGACGGCTGGATCGTCGAGAAGCGCGAGCGCCGCTGCGAGCGCCCCGTCAGGAAGCAACGGCTGGTCGCCCTGCAGATTGACGGCGGCGCCATGGCGGCCTTGCGGGTCGAGCGCCCGCAAGGCTTCGCCGATGCGATCGCTGCCGCAGGGGTGGGCGCCGCGCGTGAGCGCCGCGCGTCCGCCGACCGATTCGATCGCGCGCGCGATCTCGGGAGAGTCGGTCGCGACCACGACGGGTCCGAGCGCTGCGGCGCATGCGCGCTCCCAGACATGGACGATCATGGGCCGACCGTCGATGTCGGCGAGCGCCTTGCCGGGCAGGCGCGTCGAGTCTAGGCGCGCCGGAATAATGACGATCGGCGCGAGCGCCCGCACGGCGCTAATAGGCGTTGCTATCCTCGGCCATCCAGCCCTTTTCGCTCTTCACGAAATGCAGCGTGCCTTCGCTCGTATGCACTTCGGCCTTGGCGAAGGTCCGATTGTCGTCGAGACCGAGAAAGGCGCATGTTCCGCGCTCGCGCTCATCGGCGCATTTGGCTTCGAAACCCTCGGGAAATTGAATTTCAGCCTCATACATCAATTCGTAGGCGTCGACGTTCTCGCGCTTCACTTCGCGGCCCTGCACCTTCTTGAAGGAGACGAGCTTGGCGTCGACGCCGTTCTTCTCCAGAAGATTGCGCAAGACCTTCGCGCCCGTGGCGTCGCCGGGCATATGTTCGCCGCAGGCGGAAAGCGTTAGGGCGACCGAGACGCCGGCCACAAGCCCAAGAACAAAGCGGAATCCAGATGCCATCTACTCCTCCAGCGCCACGTTCATCACGGCGCGATGTTATTGGTTACGCTGGTCGTCGAAACGCCCTCGCAACTCCCCATCTGTGAAATTTCATATCAGATAGTTGCATTTTTGTGCAGCCGGAGTAACGTGACTGCGCCAAATGAGTTGCGCGTCTGGCGGCGTCGAAGGGCCTGTAAGAAGACCTATGGCGTGCGTAAGCGTTCGATGCGTATTCGGCACAACTTTGAATACCCTGCGGAGTGCTCAGGTCCGCCGCATCTCCTGGGTCCGTGGGGTTGGCCGACTGGCGGTGGTTGGAGTGGCCTCCTTGAAGCCATCGTCAGTCGGCCGCCTTCCCCAAGGCGGTTTCTTCCCCAGTCAAAAAATTTCGGAGCGTCACTGCGGCGACGCTCCTTCCGGCTAGTCCAGCGATTGTGACGCACGCCTCGACAAGGCGCGCGCTTTATCTGCGCGCGCTTACTTGATCTTGGTTTCCTTGAATTCCACGTGCTTGCGCACGACGGGATCATATTTCTTGAAGACGAGCTTTTCCGTCTTGGTGCGCGCGTTCTTCTTGGTCACGTAGAAATAGCCCGTATCCGCCGTGGACAGGAGCTTGATCTTGATCATGGCGGACTTGGCCATCGCTCATCCCAGTCTATCAGAGAAAAGAAATCGTCCCGGTCGCGGAGAGCGCCGGGAGCGAATTGGCCGGCAACATACGTGCGGCGCGAACGATGTCAAGAAGGCGCGCCGGGCGGGTCTGCGTCCGGCGCGATTCGCGCCCCGTCAAGAGGATACGGCAAAGAACAGCCATAATGTTATTGGTTAATCCACAAGAGAAGCGGCGTGTGGCTGGAGCGACTCCGGCGAATTGCGCGGGAATAGTCAGGCGGGGAGAAATATCTCGTAAGTAGCTGGCGCTCGCGCGCGCCGTCGAGCGCAGAGCCTGCATGTATCGACGTGAAGAAGTGCTTCCTTCGCCTTCACGCGAACGCGCTTGGAGTGAGTAGTATGAGCGTAACACTCGAAAAGCGGCGCAAAGTCGCGGAGTTGGAGAATTTCGAACGGCGGATACTCCAAGAGAAGCGGCGCCTCTTAAGAGAACTCGAAAGCTTGGAGAAGCCCTTCCGCCACACGCGCGCGCTGGGCTGGATCAGGGATTTTTCGAGCGGCGTCGCTGGCGAGTGGCGCGCGGTCCAGGGCGCCGCGTCACTCAGAGCGCCGATCTGGTTTTATATCGTCGCCGGGACGATCCTGCTGGGAGGCGTCGTCGTCGCGACTCTCGCGCTGCGCGGCGCGCCCGCGCCGCGCGCGGATGGCGCGACGCTGCGTCAGGTCGAAACGCCGACGACGCCTGTGCGGATCGAGCCGGCGCCCGCGACCGAGGCCGCGCAAGCCGCCGACGTCGCGCCATCTTCGGCGTTCGCCCTGAGCGCCCCGCCGGAGTCCATTGCGCCTCCGACGCCGATGATTCCCGACTCCAAGGAGTTGAAAGAACGGCTTCTTGAGGCCCAGGCCGCGGCGGAGCCCTTGCCTGAGCCGCTGCCGCCGCCCCGAAAAACCGACGTCTCCGCGGCCGCGCCGGCGCTCGGCGCGGCGAGGGTTCCGCCGCCTGATGCGGCGCCGCCGAATACCGCCTCCGACGACGCGCCGCCGGTCGATGCCGCCGTTACGGCGGAGCCGGAAGACGAGGCGCCGGCGGCGCGGACCGCGGCGCGCGAAAGCCAGGGCGGGGACGAGCCCGCGAACGAAGGCCGCCGCGCAAAATGCTTCGTCAAGATTGATGGACGCGTTCTCTTCGAGCGTAGCTGCATGCTGCGCCAGCCCGGGCGCTCGACGCTGACGCTCAACGCCGGAGCCGACGCCGTCGTTCTGACGCAAGATCATGGACGGACGTGGACGGCGAGCCTCGGCGGCCGCAGCCTCGGCAAGGTCTATCGGACGGGGGAATGCTGGGGCAGGCGCCGCCAGGTCTTCATCTGCGCGAAGGGCGCCTGAAGCGCGCCGGGCCTGTCGGTTCTTCGCTCGTATAATCATTGGACGGCGCGGCGCGCCCGCCGGCAACTTTGGATACAATGGCAGCCCCGCCGATCGTTAGCGGCGGGGCTTTTGCGTTTTCTCGAAGGCGTGAATTCAACTTTTTCAATGGAGGCCAGGTTGAATTTCAAACATCATATCGCGACCGCTTTCGCGCTCGCCGCCATATTGTTTTCCGGCGTCGCTCTGGCGGAGGAGGCGGAGGAGCGGGTCGTGAAAGAGGCGATCGCGCTCTTTCGCGCCTATGGGGTCATGCACCCCGACAAGACTCGCGATCCATTACCGCGCTGCTTCTATGCGGCGAGCTGGAGGTGGACGAGCATTCCCGAGGGTTTGTCGCGCAAATATTTCGGGATCAAGGCGCTTGCGGGACTGACCGCGGAACATCCTTCTGGTTTTCATGAAGTCAAGAAAATATTCGATCCGGAAGGTAAGCAGCCGGAAGCTTTCTGCGCAGAAGATCAGGATAAAGAAGAATTTCACGAGTTGTTTGAAGCATTCAAGAAAAAAGTAAAATTGCGAGATGAGCGTAAGATTGAAGCTTCTCCTCTATCTGAAAACTATAGGCGTTCAGAATATTCTTTTCCGGTGTTCGACACCAGATTTCGTAAGGCTGCGTTCGTCAAAGTTGTTGAAGAACGGCAATTCATACGATGGCCAGACGGTAAGGTGACGCCCTTACCTCTCGAATTTATGGTCGTGGCGGTAATTCTCGAAAAGCGCAACGGCGTTTGGCGAGAAGTAGAGTCGGTTGTGACGGGCATCACATAGGGCGTCGATCGACGCTCCGTTCGAACGGCTCGCCTGTCATTCCCGACGCGCGCAAAGCGCGCGATCGGGAATCCAGAACAAACCAGCGTTCTTGGAATCGGCTCTGGATTCCCGATCAGGCCTTCGGCCTGTCGGGAATGACAGCGGTCCAAGCGAACGGATCAGCCGGACCCGTATCAAACTATCTTTTGCGGCGCGCCGGCTTTCGCTCACGTTCCTTTTTCGCGCGCGGCGGCGGGGCGCGGCGTTCGCCGCCGCTCACGACTTCGAATCGCAAGGCGCCGGCGATCGGCGCCGCCTCGATCAGCTTCACTTCTATAATATCCGCCAGCCGGTAGCTGACGCCGGAGCGCGAGGTCAGCGCATGCGCCGCTTCGTCATAGGCGAAATATTCGCGGCCCAGCGTCGCCGCCGGCACGAATCCATCGGCGCCCGTCTCGGCGAGGCGCACGAACAGACCGGATCTCGTCACGCCGGAAATGCGCGCCTGAAAGCGCGCGCCGATCTGGTCGGCGAGATGATGCGCGATGAGCCGATCGACGGTCTCGCGCTCCGCCGCCATCGCGCGCCGTTCGGCGGCCGAGATGCGGGCGGCGATCTCCGCAAGTTCGCCGACCGGCATGTCGGGCAGGGCGCCTTCGCCGAATTTCAGCGCGCGGATGAGCGCGCGATGCACGATCAGATCGGCGTAGCGGCGGATGGGCGAGGTGAAATGCGCGTAGCGACGCAGATTGAGGCCGAAATGCCCGTAATTCTCATGCGTATATTCGGCCTGCGCCTGGGTGCGCAGAATGATCTCGTTGACGATGTTCTCATGCTCCAAGCCCTTCACGCGATCGAGGATCACGTTGAAATGCGCCGGGCGCAGCGCTTGGCCCTTGGCGAGCTTGACGCCGATCGTCGCGAGAAATTCCGAAAGCGCCGAGACCTTTTCGCGCGAAGGTTCGTCATGCGCGCGATAGATCAGCTGCTGGCGATGCTGCTCCAATGTTTCGGCGGCCGCGACATTGGCCAGAATCATGAATTCTTCGATCAGCCGATGCGCTTCGAGCCGCGGCGGAATGATGACGCGGTCGAAGGAGCCGTCTTTTTTCAGAAGGATCTTGCGCTCGGGCAGATCGAGATCGAGCGGGGCGCGCAGATTGCGGGCGTGCTGCAGCGCTTCATGCGCGGCGTAAAGCGGCTTGAGCACGGGGGCGAGCAGCGGCTTTGTCGTGTCGTCGGTGCGGCCCTCGATTGCGTCCTGCGCCTGCGCATAGGCGAGCTTGGCGTGCGAACGCATCATCACGCGATGAAAACTATGGTCGATCTTCCTGCCCTTGCTGGTGACGCGCATGCGCACGGCGAGCGCCGGCCGATCTTCATTGGGCCGCAAGGAGCACAGATCGTTGGAGATGCGTTCGGGCAGCATCGGCACGACGCGGTCGGGGAAATACACCGAATTGCCGCGCTCCAAAGCGTCGCGGTCGAGCGCCGAGCGCGGCGTCACATAATGCGCGACGTCGGCGATCGCGACCGTAATGACGAATCCGCCGTCATTGTCGGGCGCGTCATCCGGCGCGGCGTGGACCGCGTCGTCGTGATCCTTGGCGTCCGGCGGATCGATGGTGACGAGCGGCAGGTCGCGCCAGTCTTCGCGCCCGTGTAGAGACGCCGGCTGCGCGCGTTCGGCCTCCGCCGTCGCCTCGCGGCGAAAGACGTCGGGAATGTCATGCGCGCGCAGCGCGATCAGGCTCACCGCCTTTTCGCCCGTTACTGAGCCCAAAGTCTCGCGCACGCGGGCGCGCGGCGCGCCAAAGCGCGTCTTGCCGACGAGATCGATCGAGACGAGATCGCCGTGCTTTCCTTCGCCGATGTCGGCGGCGGCGACGGCGAGCTCGCGGCCGGCCTGTTTCTTGTCGATCGGTTCGATGCGGCCGGCGCCGTTCGCTTCGATATGCAGCACGCCGAGCACGCGCTGGCGCTGACGCGACAGGAGTTTGACGACGCGACCGACATAGGGCGGATCGTTCGGACCTGCGTCGCGATCTGGTTCGGCGCGAACGAGCGCGCGGTCGCCGACGCCGGGCAGGGGCTCGCCCGGCCGGGCGCGGCGCGGCGCCTGGATACGAATGCGAGGGGCCGCGCCCAGCTCGTCCTCGTCCCATTCGACCGGCGCGGCGATCATCTCGCCGTCGCGGTCGCGCGCGATGATGTCGACGAGCGCGACAGGCGGCAGCGTCCCCTTGCGGGTCACGCGCTTGCCGCGCTTTTCCAGAACGCCTTCGTCAGCGAGTTCGGCGAGCATGCGCTTGATGGCGATCCGGTCGTCGCCGGTCACGCCGAAGGCGCGGGCGATTTCACGCACGCCGATCTTGCGCGGGCCGCCCGCCTCGGTTTCGCGGGAGATGAAGGCGAGAATGTCTTCGCGAGAGGGCGCGTGTTTCGCCGCGTGTTTCGCCGCGTGTTTTGCTTTGTCGTCTTTCGCCAAGGGCTCGCTCAAAAGAGGCAATAAAATCGCCGTTCGGCGCGGCGGGCGTGCACATTCGGCATCACTCATATAGGACGCCGGCGGCAAAGTTGAAACGCCGCTTCAAAATTGTGGAGATTCGAGAACGCGTTCTTCTACTTCGCCGCGGCTTTTTTCGTCGCCAGCTTTTTGGCGGGGGCCTTCTTGGCTGCAGCCTTCTTTGCGACCGTCGACGCGACCTTTACGGGTTTCGAATCGTCAAAAGGCGTCTCGTCGCTGTCTTCGATTTTCTTCTTGGCGCTGGTCGGCGCTTTCTTATTGGGCGCTTTCTTGGCCGACGCCTTTTTCGCGCCGCCCTTCTTCGGCGCGCCGCCCTTGGCTTCGATCAGTCGCAGGGCCTCTTCGAGCGTCACGTCCTCGGCCGAAGCGCCCTTGGCCAGCGTCGCATTGATCTTGCCCCAATTGACGTAAGCGCCGAAGCGGCCGGGGCGCACCGTGACCTTGCCGCCCTCGGGATGCTCGCCCAGCAAGCGTCCGCCGCCCGTCCCGCCGCCGCCGGCGGCCTTCTCCGCGATCAGCTCCAGCGCCTGTTCGAGCGTCAGCGACGCCGGATCGACGGCGCGCGGGATCGTGGCGTTGACCTTGCCCCAGTTCACATAAGGACCGAAGCGGCCGGATTTGACGCTTACCGCGCCGCCCTCCGGGTGATCGCCGAGCGCGCGCGCCGGCTCCGCCGGGCCGCGCGAGAAACGGGAGCCCCCGCCGCCCGATTCCTTCTGCACGATGAGATCAATGGCGCGGTTGGCGCCAATGCTCAGCACGTCGTCGTCGCGGCCGATATTGGCGTAGGTCTTGCCGTGCTGGACATAGGGGCCGAAGCGCCCGATGCCGGCGACGATCGGATCGCCGCTCGTCGGATGTTTCGCGACTTCGCGCGGCAGCGCGAGCAGGGCGATGGCCTGCGTCAGCGTCAGATCGTCAGGCCTGATGCTCTTGGGCAGCGACGCGCGTTTGGGCTTTTCGCCGCCTTCCTCCTGTTCGCCCTCCTGCACATAGGCGCCGAAGCGCCCATCCCGCAGCGTCACTTCCGCGCCGGTTTCCGGGTTGACGCCGAGAACCTTCACGCCTGGCCGCGCCGCGTCGGCGGCGTCGCCCGTCGGCGGCGAGAGCGTGCGCGTGTAGCGGCACTCGGGATAGTTGGAGCAGCCGACGAAGGCGCCGAACTTGCCGATCTTGAGCGAGAGCTGGCCGCTGTTGCAGGCGGGGCAGAGCCGGGGATCGCTTCCGTCTTCCTTCGGCGGGAAGACGTGGGGACCGAGCAGCTCGTTCAGACTGTCGAGCACCTCGCTGACGCGCAGATCCTTGGTCCCGTCGACGGCGGTCGAGAAATCGCGCCAGAAATCGCGCAGCACCTGTTTCCAATCGATCTCATTATTGGAGACGAGATCGAGCTTTTCTTCGAGATCCGCGGTGAAGTCGAACTCGACGTAACGCGAGAAGAAGCTTTCGAGGAAGGCGACGACGAGGCGTCCCTTGTCTTCGGGCACGAGGCGCTTCTTGTCGATCCGCACATAGTCGCGGTCGCGCAGCACCGCGAGCGTCGAGGCGTAGGTCGAGGGGCGCCCGATGCCGAGCTCCTCCATGCGCTTGACCAGCGTCGCTTCCGTGAAGCGGGGCGGCGGCTCCGTAAAATGCTGCGTGGCGTCGATTTTTTCGCGCGTGCACGGCTCGCCTTGCGCCATCGCCGGCAGGCGACCGCCGTCCTCGTCCTCGCCGTCGTCGCGGCCTTCCTGATAGAGTTCAAGGAAGCCCGGGAAACGCACGACCTGACCCGTCGCGCGCAGCTCCAAGGCGCGGGCTCCGGCTTTGGCGTCGATGTCGACGGTGGTTCGCTCCATCTCGGCCGACTCCATCTGGCTGGCGATGGTGCGCGTCCAGATCAGCTCATAGAGCTTGGCCTGCTCGGGTTCGAGATATTTGGCCACTTCCTTGGGCAGTCGCGCGGGATCGGTCGGGCGGATCGCCTCATGGGCTTCCTGCGCATTCTTGGCCTTCGTCGTATATTTGCGCGGAACCTTGGGAACGAAACGCTCGCCATATTCCCGTCCGATCACGCCGCGCACGCTGGCGACGGCCTCGGGGGCCATGTCGACGCCGTCGGTTCGCATATAGGTGATGAGGCCAGCGGTCTCGCCGCCGATGTCGACGCCCTCATAGAGGCGTTGGGCGATGCGCATGGTGATCGCCGGCGCGAGCCCGAGCTTTCGCGACGCCTCCTGCTGCAGGGTGGAGGTCGTGAAGGGCGCGTAAGGGTGGCGCTTCACCGGTTTCGCTTCGACCGAGCGCACCACAAAGGCGGCGGTCTCCAGCGCCTTTTTGAAGTCCTCGGCCTCCTGGCCCGCGCCGATGTCGAGCCGCTGTATCTTCTTGCCGTCGGCGCCGACCAGTCGCGCGGTGAAGGGTTCGCCCGCCTTGGTCTTCAGATGGGCGACGAGCGACCAATATTCGCGAGCGACGAATTTCTCGATCTCGAGCTCGCGGTCGCAGACGAGGCGCAGCGCCACCGACTGCACGCGCCCGGCCGAACGGGCGCCGGGGAGCTTGCGCCAGAGCACCGGCGACAGGGTGAAGCCGACGAGATAGTCGAGCGCACGGCGCGCGAGATAGGCGTCGACCAGCGCCTGATCAATCTGGCGCGGATGCGCCATCGCCTCTTGGATCGCGGCCTTGGTGACGGCGTTGAAGACGACGCGCTCGATCTTCTTATCCTTGAGCGCGCGCTTCTTGTTCAAAATGTCGAGCAAGTGCCATGAGATGGCCTCTCCCTCACGGTCGGGGTCGGTCGCGAGGATGACTTTGTCCGCGCCCTTCACCGCCTCGGCGATGGCGGCGACGCGCTTTGCGCCCTTGGCGTCCATTTCCCAGACCATGGAGAAATCCTGGTCGGGATCGACCGATCCGTCCTTCGCGGGAAGGTCGCGGACATGGCCGTAGCAGGCCAACACATTGAAATTCTTGCCTAAATATTTGTTTATCGTTTGCGCTTTGGCCGCCGATTCGACGATAACGACATTCATTTCGTGATTATTCCAGGTGGCGCGCCGGCTTGGCGAGCGGCGGAAGATGGTCAAAATGGGCGCCCCCTGTCAAATTGGCCAGTCCAGGGGCCCGAAAGAAAGCTGCGCCATGGAAAAGCCGATTAGGTCCCTGTCGGCCGCAGTCGCGGCGGCGGATGTCGCCCCTCGGGCCAGGCGCTCGAGCTACCCTGACCCGTTCGCGGCGCGGGTTCGGGGGCGCGAGAAACGGTCGCTTGGCGATTTTTTTGGGCTGACCAATTTCGGCGTCAATCTGACGCGGCTTGCTCCCGGCGCGCAGTCGGCGCTGAAGCATCGCCACAGCCGGCAGGACGAATTCGTGTTCGTCCTGGAGGGAGAGCCGACGCTGCTGCGCGACGATGAAGAGATCCTCCTGCGCGCCCGCATGTGCGCGGGCTTTCCGGCGCAGGGCGCAGCCCACTGCCTCGTCAACAGAACGGATCGCGACGTCGTCTATCTGGAAATTGGCGACCGGTCGGCAGGCGACGAGGCGACCTATCCCGACGACGACCTCAAAGCCGCGCTTGGCCCGGACGGCCGCTGGATCATGACGCACAAGGACGGCCGCCCCTATTGACGCGCGGACGCGCGACTTGGCGCGCGCGGCCTGGCGCGTGCGACTTGCCTCGCGCGACTTGACGCGTGCGACTTGGCGCGTGCGACTTGGCTTGCTCGTCATGACGCCCTCCTGTATGAGCGAGCCCACGCGGCGCACGCCGTGCTAAGGCCTCGTGGCGGAGTGGCTACGCAGAGGACTGCAAATCCTTGTACGGGGGTTCGATTCCCTCCGAGGCCTCGCCTTTCTCACGCGAGAAATGGGCGCCGTCAATTTGTAGGCGTGCGCAGAACGATAGCGCGGAAGACGCGGATCGCGCGGCCCGCGGGCGCCGCATTCGGGTTCGTTTTCTCCCTAGTTGCGCTATAGTTCGGCGCGACGTCACCATCGAAGAGGGTAATGATGCTGAATGCGTTGATTGCGGATGCGCAGGCGCGGCTGGACCAGGCGCGCCGCGAGTTGAAGTCCGCCGTTCTTGATTTCGACGTCTCGGACGACAGGCTCCTGGAGCTGCGGGCCTCGGCGCGCCGCGTCTATGACGAGCTCAGCGCGCTCGACCGCAAGAAGCTGAAGAGAGGCATTTTCGGTTTTTTGAAAATCTGGTGACCGCTCTGCGGCGCGTCGGCTCTTTCGTCCGCCGACGCGCGCTCCATAATTAATTTAGGAGCGCGCGTTCATCGCGCCGCAGAACGAGGTCGCTAAATGATCAGTCCTGAAACGCCTCCCGGCGCCGAGGTGGTTTGCGTAGACGCGACCGCGGGCCCCTATGGTCGTTGCGAGGGCTTGGCCCGTGGCGCCATTTACACGGTCGCGCGGATCGCCCGCGGCATTGATGGCGGTCACGTCGTCATTCTTGGGGAAGTGTCGCCCTGGCGAACCTATGCGCCTCCCTGGGGCGTCGTCGAGGTCGGTTTTGAGCTTCGCCGCTTTCGCTATCTCGATATTCCTGACGAACTGACAAGACTTCTGCACGAAACGCAGTTGGAGGACGTTTAACGTTCTCGGGTCATTGCCCCGCCGGTCCGTCCGGGGGCGTCGGATCGGTTCGCGGCAGCAGCGGCGCGGCCGCGTCGGAGCGGCGAATGAAGGCTTGCGCGTCCAGCCCCAATGCAAGTTCGTCCCAGGGGCCGGCGAGGTCGAGGGCGATGCTTGGCGCCGATTCGGCGGTCAGTCCGGCGCCGTCGGCTTCGCGCGCCATCGCTCTGATCGCGAGACGGCGCTCCGGGAGGCGCGCCGAGCCGCCGAAGGCAAGCGTAAAGCCAGGGCCTCGCGCGACGCCTTTGGCGATGTCGGCGACGCCGTTTTCTATTTTGACGGCGGCGCTCGCGGCGACGAGCGCCGAGCGGCCCGAGCGGATGTCGAAGGCGCTCGATAGCGGCCGCGTCTCCAATCGGCGCAGCGCTTTCTCGAGATCGACGCCGGAGATCTCGCCGTCGACGAGAGCGACGCTGGCGCGCCCGTTGAGACTTTGCATCAGCGTGGCCATCCGGTCGCCGACGCCGTCGACCGCGAGAGTCGCGTTAAGCGCTCCCGCCAGGACAGGTTTTCCGTAAGCGTCCCAGAGCAGCGGGCCCGCTTCGACCGCCGCTGTCTGCGCATCGGCGCGCAGCGCCAGACCGTCGGGCGAAGGCGCGATCGAGGCCCGAAACTTGAGTCCGCCGTGATAGGCGCGCGCCTGCGTTATCGCGAACTCCGCGGCGCCGTCGCGCAACGTGACTTCGATCGCGGCGTCTTCGACCTTGAGCCGGCCAAGTCTGGCGTGGCCGACGGTAAGATGCAGATCGACGTCAGCGCCGGAGAGGTCCGGCAGATTGAACGGCTGATCGCTCCACTGTCCGTTCGCGGCGACAAGCGGCGGCGCGTCGGCGAGAAACGGCCGCAGCGAGAGGAATTCGCTTTGCAGCGCCGCGGTCAGCGTGGGGCGGCCGTCCTCTTTCTGCAGGTCGATATCGCCGCGAAATTCGTTTCCGTCGACAAAGAGACGCGCGCCCTTGAAATGCGCCTCTCCGGGCGCGAGCGTCGCTTGCGCGGAGAATTGCGCGTCAGCGAAGGGGCCGGGCAGGGGCGCGGCGACGCCGAAGAGCTGCAGCGTCTGTTGCGCCGATGGCGCGCTGGCTGCCGCGCGCCCCTCGAAGCGGGCGTTGGCGCCGAGTTGTCCGACGCCTTGCGCTTCAGCCCGAAGGCTTTTGCCGTCGAGCCGGGTCGTCACAACGGAGGGTTCTCCGCGCAACAACGCTCCCGGACGCGCGACCCATAAGATCGCTTCGAGCCGTTCGCCGTTGAAATCGAACGCGCCGGTCAGGGCCGCCGCCTCGCCGATGCGGCGCCATTCAAAATTTGCGTTGATTCGCTCCAGCGCATAGACGCGGCTGCGGTAGGTGATCCGCGCGTCGCCGTCGACGATCGACACCGCGCCAAACCGCACGTTATCCGCCGCTGCGGCTTCGAGCGTCGCCGGCTTTGCGGCGGCCGCTCGGGCGGCTGCGCCGGGCGCGCCGGCCGGCTTTCTGTCAAGATCGATGTGGGCGCGCGGCCGCACGAGCTTCACCGACGCGACTCTGAGACGCCCCGCGACCAGCGGCAGCACGTCGACGTCGCCGCGCAGCTCGCTCGACTCGATGAGCAGCGCGCCGTTGCGGTCGGCGAAGGCGACGCCTTCGACCGCGATGCTTGGACGCGGAAAGAGCGAGAAGCTCGTTCGCCCGCGCGCGGCGACATAAAGCCCCGAAGAGCCTTGGAGCTGATCGGCGACGGCGTCGATGAGAGCGCCGGGCGAGAACAGCCACGGCGCGACGGCGGCGGCGATCGTCGCCAGCGCCGCCCCCGCCGCCAACGCCGTCGCCAGCAGCCGAAGCGCAGCGCCTGAAGGACGGCGCGCTCTCAGCGATGCGGAAGGCTTGTCGGTTATGGCGGAGGGCTGCAGCCGGGTGCTCCTGATGCGAGTCTTGAGACGTCGCTTGTCGCGGTCAAGGGCGGCGATATAGTGGCGAAAGGCCGAGCCTAGCGCTCTTCGGCGCGCGACAGTTCGCTGCGGAGCGCGGTCAGGATCTCCTCGACGTAGAATGGTTTTTCGACCATGGCGTGCTCAAGATGCGCCTCGGGCAGTCCTGCGCGCCCGCACCCCGTCGTGAAAATGAATGGGCAGCCGCGGGCGGCGAGCGCGTCGGCGACTGGATCAATCTTTTCGTGGCCGATATTGACGTCGAGCAAGGCCAGATCGACTCCGTCCTCGCGGGACAGCCGCACCGCTTCCTCGACGCTGCGCGCCATCCCCGCGATAACTAAGCCGAATTCCGCGAGCGTCTCTTCCAGCGCCAGCGCGATATAGGGATCGTCTTCGACAATCAGCAGCCGTCGCCCGAGCAAAGGATCGCTCGTGCGCTGGGAGTCATCGCTTGGAGCGGCCGAGGAAGAAAGGCCGGAGCTGGAAAACGACATAAATAAATGGTGGGGCGGAATGCCGCAGTTGTCTAGCTTTCGGGCGGCTTTTGCAGTGAATTTGCTGCGAACATGGCGAACGCCGCCCAGATGGCGAGAGCGCACCAGCTCAAGATCGTCAGCCCGCCGCCGATCGGCGCGGCGAGAGGAAACAGTCTTCCCGATAAAAAAACCCGGGCGGCAAGGTCGCCCGCGAACAGCGTCACCCCCGCCTGAAGCGCCAGCGCGATAGCGGCGAGCCCATTCGCCTTTGGTCGCGGCGTCGTGCGTATAAGCGCCGCGAGGCCGACGCCGGCGGCGGCGTGGATCATGAGAAACTGGCTTGCGGTCGCGAGAAAAGGACTCGCGTCGGCATGGGCTGCGGCGGCGGCGAGAGATACGCCGGCCGCTCCTTGAAGAGCGGCGATGGTCGCGATGGCGAAGGACAGTCTCAATGGCAACTCCGTTTCGCGCCTCCGCTGGATGGCGTTCTCAGCCTTAAGGAAGAGTCGCAGGCGCCATCGCCCAATTATAGACCTCGAGCGGACTCGACCAGCGTCTTCATGGCGGATCGGCCCGTTCAGTCGTCGTATCGCAGACCGGGGCGCGTATGCGCACATCTTCGGCGCAAGATCGTCAAAGCCTGCGCATGTCTGCGTGTCGGCGCCTTGACGATCCGCTCCGCAGCGAGAAAGTCGAGCGGCTCCTGTCGTTTCGCGCTGCAACGTTCAGGAGAAAGTCGTCTGCACGAAAGGGGAGATCTAGCTGCCCAGCTCGGCGCCCGCATAAGGCGGCGCTCTCGCAAACACGGCGGCGCTTTCCTATATTGCCGCATGAACGTTTGCGGGAGAGACGAATGAACGCAGTGGGCGTCGTGATTTGTCTGGCGATCGCCGCCTCGGCCGGCCTCGGCGTTTATCTGCGCATGCGGCAGATGGCGACGGTAGAGGCCCATCGCGATCAGGTGCCGGCGGATTTCGCCAACGAAGTCACGCTCGACGAGCATCGCCGCGCCGCCGAATATACGATCGCAAAAACAGAATTTTCTATCGCGGAAACGATTTTCGACGCCGCGGTTTGTATCGCGTGGCTGGCGCTGGGGCTCGCGCCGCTGTATGCGGCGATCGCCGCTTTCGTCGAACCTGGCCTCGTTCGCAGCGTTCTTTTCGTTCTCGTCTTCGGCGTGATCGGCAGTTTGATCGACATGCCCTTCGCCGCGGCGCGCGCCTTCTGGCTCGAAGAAAAGTTCGGATTCAATCGGCTGACGCCGCGAAAGTTTCTCGTCGACCAAGCAAAGTCCGGCGCGCTGGAGCTCGCCATTTCGACGCCCTTGCTGTTCGGCATGTTCTGGCTTCTGGGCGCCGCTCCCGACACATGGTGGGTGATCGCTTATGTGGTCTTCATCGTCATCGCGATCGCGATGACTGTGATCTATCCGACGGTCATCGCGCCGCTGTTTAACAAGTTTTCGCCGCTTGAAGACGGCGCCATGAAAAGGCGCATGGAGGCGCTGCTCGCCAGATGCGGCTTCGAGTCGAAAGGCCTTTTTGTGATGGACGCCTCAACGCGCTCCACGCATGGCAACGCTTATTTCAGCGGCTTCGGCAAAGCCAAGCGCATCGTCTTTTTCGACACGCTGCTCGAGAAACATTCGCCGGACGAGATCGAATCGATTCTCGCTCATGAACTCGGCCACTTCAAATTCGGCCATGTGCGGCAGATGCTGATGCTGGCGGCCGCGATCGCCTTCGTCGGCTTCGCGGTGCTGTGGTGGGCCTTCGGCTCGGATGTTTTCGCCGGCTGGTTTGGCTTGCCGAGCGACCCCGGCGTGGTGCTCGTCGCGCTGCTGCTTGCGCGAGAACCGATCTCGCATGTGCTCTCGCCCGTGCTCGCGTGGCGGTCGCGCCGGGCGGAGTTCGAAGCCGACGCCTTCGCCCGCGATATCGTCGGCAAGGAGCCGATGATCTCGGCGCTGACGCGACTGACGCGCGACAATCTCGCAACGCTGACGCCCGATCCGCTCTACGCGACCTTCTATTTCTCGCACCCGCCCGTGCCGGTGCGGGTCGCGCAATTGCGCGCCGCAGCATAGCGGGCGCGAGGCCCGTCGGCGGCGGTTTCTTCGCAGGCGCAATCTTCTCACTGGAACCGACGACGGCGACAACGCCGCCGCGGTGAACGCGACCGCCTGTCGAGCGGCTCAGCTGGATGCGTCGCAGCGCGGTTGGCGAGAAGCCAATCGCGCAATGCGCTTACGGCGACTGCAGCGTCGATTTGGTCGGTTGATCTCCGGCGGATCGGCGCCCGTAAAGAGCAAGACGCGGAGCCGAGCTTGCCGACGGTCTACGCCCGTGCGAATGAAAGCATCGCCGTTGGCGATCGCCGAGGTGGAGGCAAGAGGTCGGAGCGTGAAGGCTTCTCGACGCGAGTTCGCCAAACTGGTCACCGCGAGCGGCATTGCGCTCAGCCTATCGCGTCTCGCCCTAGCCAATGAACCTGGATTCGCCGCGCGCGAGACGCTGCCCGGAAGACAGCGCTGGAATCCGGCCGCCACGGGCGCGGGTCGGATTGATGGAGTCGCCAAAGTCACAGGGGCGAAGCTGTACGCGTCCGATTTCCGCGCCGCGGATCTCCCGGGATGGCCGGCGCATACCGCGCACGCCATGCTCATCCGGACGGCGAACGCCACGCACATATATGAAGGCGTCGATCTCGCCCGCTTGAGCGGCGCGCTGAAGCCTTCCGTGGTCGTCACCGCGACGGATCTCGCGCGCATCGGCGCCCGCGTTCCCAAATTCTATTCCGGCGACCTGTTCTGCCCAGTGGGCAAGACGCCCCTGTATCTCGGTCAGCCGGCGGCTTTGTTGATCTATGAAAGCTTCGACGCATTCGATCAGGCGCGGCTCGCGTTGCGCAATGAAACGCTCCTGAAATTCGGCGCCGAAACCGGCCCCGTCGTCGAGCGCGATTACGGCGCGTTCCGGTTCACGCGCATCGCCGGCGCGACGCCCGACGCGCCCGACGTGTGCTCGCCGGTCAAGGATGGCTGGGTCAGTCCAGGGTTCTTTCAAGAAGGAGGCGGCCCAATATGGGCGCGGCTCCCCGTGCCGACGGGGGCCGCCTACGTTAAAACGGCGGACTACGGCGAACAGATCCGCGCCGAACTCGACGCCAACGCTCGAAGCCTTCTCGTTCTCGACCGCGAATTCGAGACTCAATCCGTTGATCCAATGTTTCTCGAGCCGGAATGTGGTCTCGCCTGGTATGACGCCGACCGCAAAAACCTGGAGCTCGTGCTCGGCGTGCAGTCGCCGTACGAGGCCGCAACTTCGGTTGCGACTCTGCTGGGCGAAGCGCGCGCCAACTTCAGGCCGGCGCATATCAACGCGCATTTCGCTTATATGGGGGGCGGATTTGGCGGGCGCGACCACACGCCGTTCCCGCTTTACGTCGCGCTGGCGGCGATGTTCCTTCCCCGTCGCCCCGTGCGGCTCGCCCAAGATCGCTATCAGCAATTCCAGGGGGGAGTTAAGCGGCATGCGTTCAAGATCCACACGCGCATCGGCGTCGATCGAGCGACAGGAAAAATTTCCGCCTTCGCCGCCGACCATGTGCTGGATGGCGGCGGCCTCGCCAATTATTCAGCCAGTGTCGCGGCGGTTTCCGCCAACGCCGCGATAGGCATCTATGACGTTCCGAAAGTCGACGTCACCACCGTCGCGCTGCATTCACGCGGCGTGACGGCGGGGTCGATGCGGGGCTATGGCACGCTGCAGACGCTGACGGCGCTGGAAGCGTTGATCGACGAGGCGGCGTCGACGCTGGCGATCGATCCGATCGAGTTCCGCCGACGCAACGCGCTGAAGACCGGCGGTCGAACAATGGCGGGGAACACGTATGACGTCGTCGTCCGTACGCCCGAGATCCTGGACCGACTGGAAAAGCATGCGATCTGGCGACGTCGCGCCGAAGAGAAAGCGCTTGGTCAGCGCGCAGGGAGGATTGTCGGCACGGGCGTGGCGTGCGTCACCAAGGATTATGGCAGTGGAGCCGACACTTCATTGTCGTCGGTGGCGATCGACCCGCAGGGTCGGATCTCAATCCACTGCGATCACGTCGAGATGGGGAACGGCATAGGGACGGCGCTCGCGAACCGGGTGGCGGCCCATCTCGGCGCCGTGGCCGACGAAGTCGCCGTCGCGGAAGTCGACGGCTTCTCGGCGCTGGGCCTCGTCACCTCCGGCGATCCTTACGCCATGGACCAGGCGACGCAGAACCTCCTACAGCGCGATCCGCGCTGGGTTCCGGCGATCAGTATGCCTACAACCGCCTCGATTGGCGCGCACGTCGGGACTCATTCGGCGTCTGAAGCGGCCCGCGTCATATATCGGTTCGGCTTGTGGCCCGCGGCGCTCGAACTGTGGGGACTCGCGCCAACCGATCCGACAGCCGCGAAATGGGAGGCGGCGCGTTGGGAGCAGGGGCGGCTCGTGATGCCGGAGTTGAGATCCTTGCCGCTGTCGGAGATCGCCGCAAGGGCCCATGCGCGCAAAGGCGTGACGGCGGCGATGGCGCACAGCTTCTCGCGCTGGGCGTGGTCGAAAGCGACTTTCGTGATCGGCGGACAAGCGTGGACGGCCGAAATTGATGCGCTGGCGGTGCGAAAAGGCTCAGGAAAATTTGTTCGCTTAGATCGCGCCGACGTCAAATACCCGCCCACCGTGTTCAACCGGTTCGGGGCCTCCTACACGTCGCTGTGCGGCACGCTCGTCCGTGTCGAGATCGAGCGCGCCACCGGCGCCTTGCGCATCGACAGGGCATATACTGTCCTCGAATGCGGTCGCGCGCTGACGCCCGAAGTTGTTCTTGGCCAGGCGCAGGGCGGTTTCGCGATGGGCGTCGGCTACGCGCTGCTCGAATCGCTGCCGCTCTATGAAGATGGACCCGGCAACGGGCAGTGGAATCTCGGGCAATATCTGATCGCGCGCGGGTCGGACCTGCCTTTGCAGGGACTCGAGATCGAAGTGTTGCCGCCGCTGCCGAACGATCCGCCTAAGGGCATGGCTGAGGTCGTGATGATTCCCATTGTTCCGGCGTTGTTGAACGCGATCTTCGACGCAACGGGGCGTCGCTTCCACGCCTTGCCGGTGACTCAACACATGCTCAAGGGGGCGCTCGCGTGACGACCGTGCGCATGAAGATCAATGGGCGCGCATATGGCCCGGTGACGGTGCGCGACGAACTGACCATGAATGATTTTTTGCGCGAGCGCCTTGGGCTCACCGGCACAAAGTTTGGCTGCGGCGCCGGCCAGTGCCTCAGTTGCGCGGTGATCATCGACGATCCGGACGGGACGAGCCACACCAGCCCGACCTGCATCGTTCCGGCGACGAGCTTCGACGGGAAATCCATTCGGACCGTGGAAGGCCATGCGACGAATGGCGAGCTCACTGCGCTGCAAAAATCGTTCATCGACCATTTCGCGTTCCAATGCGGCTATTGCACTGCCGGCTTCCTGAACGAGGGGCAGGTTCTGCTCGAGCGTCTGGCGAAGACGCCGGTGGCGCGCGCCGATCTTGAGAAAACGATCGCTGACGCGTTCGACGGACATTTGTGCCGATGCACGGGCTACATCAAATATCACGAGGCTGTGCGCGACGTCATTCTCGCCGATCCGGGACGATACCTGACGTAGCGAAACGGCGTTTCGCGTGAGTGCGGCGCAGGAGGGGGGACCGAAGATGAAATTTGCGGTTCTCGCAGCCGTCGTGGGACTGACGACATGCGTGACGTGCGACAGCCGATCGGCGACGCTCGCGACTCCGGAATCATTCGCCGGCGTCGGCGACGCCGCGGCGCGGTCGGCGGCGTTGTTCACCGAGCTCGGCAAAGTCCTGACCAACCCGCGCTGCGTCAATTGTCATCCCGCCGGCGATCGTCCGCATCAGGGCGAACTGGGCCGGGTTCACCAGCCGCCGGTCGAGCGGGGACCGGATGGCCGAGGCCTCACGGCGATGCGCTGTCCGATCTGCCATCAGGACGCCAATTTTGACCCCGGCCGCGTTCCCGGTCACCACGAATGGCGTCTCGCGCCGCGTGAGATGGGCTGGGAAGGCAAAACGCTCGGTGAGATCTGTGCGCAGATCAAAGATCCCGCGCGCAATGGCGGCCGTTCGCTGGACGCGCTTGCGCGTCACATCGGCGGCGACACGCTCGTAGGCTGGGCTTGGGCGCCCGGATTTGGCCGACAGCCCGCGCCGGGAACGCAGAAGGAGGCGGGGGCGCTCGTCGAAGCTTGGATCAACACCGGGGCGGTATGCCCGAAATAGCGGAGAATAAGCGAGCCCGGCGGGCCGGCGAGCCGATCCACGCGCGCCCCCGCATGGGCGTCGACGCAGTCGCCGGTCCGCGATGCGCTTTTGCCGTCCTCATCTCACTGGAGAGTCTCATGATGCTCACCACGCTCGCGACAAGCCGTCTGCGCAAGCTGCTGTCGTCGGTTGTCGTCTTTGGATTGGCGGCTTCGCCCACATGCGCGACGGAGCCGCCAAGCTACTTCACAGGACTTGTCGGCGTCGAGACGGCCAGTCCCGCCGACATCGCCAACAAAAACATACTGCAGTTGAATACGACGATGTTCCAGCTGTATGGCGACGCCGCACAGATCTTCAAGAAGAACATCCTCGCCAAGCATCCGGTCATTCTCGGACTGTTTTCCGGCGCCGGCGGGCGATTTATCCTTTATCGTCCAGGCATGGCGCCGATCGAGGCGCCGCAGGCGCCGATCGTCTATCAATTGCTGAAATCGGTCGGCCACAGCACCATGGCGTTGGCCGAAGTCGTCGTTCCGTATCTGAACAGTCCCAAGGACACGACATGGCGCGGCGCATTGGCGGCGTATAGGAGCCGCATGCAATCCGCGCTCGACACGCTTGACGCCAGCGGCATGCAAAAGGACTGGCGAACAAACAATCGAAGCATTCTGCGAAACAATATCGCGTTCATGGACGAGTGCCTGAAGAACAATACGATCTCAGCGGACGCTCTGCAAAAATTCACCAAGACGCAGTCGCCGCTGCTGAAGAAAAATATCGCTTGGGCGGCGCAGACCCAGGTCGCTCATTGGATGGATGTCATCGGCGGCTGGAAAGAGATGCTCGGCGCCGACTGGGACAAAACCTATGCGGCCAGCAATACGATCTATGTCGCGCGCCAGAACAATGTCCTGTTCAGCGTGCTCGCGCAGTTCTTCGGGCCCGACGCCATCAATGATCGCTTGATGCTGATCGAGACAATCTCATTCACCACGACGCCTGACGATATGCTGGAGTCGCTGACGCGCATCATCGCCGACCGATCGGTGGGCGCCGCATTCTTCGGCGACTACCATCTCATGGATTTCGAACTGATGGGCGGAGACGCGCGGCAAGCGATCATCGACGAAGACGCGAAGCGCAAGATGAATGTGGTGCTGCCGCCGCAAGTGCCGTTCGGCTCGCGTCAATGGCCGACGCTGATCACGCCGGGGCCCGGCGCGAAGAGCTTGAGCGATCTTCCGTGAACCCGAGTCCCGCAGCCGCGATCACGGCGCGACATGCGTCTGAGTTTGGCCGTATCGTCGGAGTTGCGCTCTTTCTTGCCGTTCTGCTTCCTCTCGAGAGCGGCGCGCAAGATCGCATTGACCGCGTCACGGGTTTCGCGCGCGAAGCGATCCACACCGCCGCCTGGCCCGGCGGCAAAAAGGTCGCAGTCAGCTTCGCGTTCTTCGTGGAGGAGTTCGGCTTCGGCCAGGGTCCGATCTTCCGCCCGGATCTTGCGTCCCGAAAGCCCGACCTCGTCAACGAGGCTTTCCGCCAATACGCGATCGACTGGGGCGTCGTCCGCGTCGGCCGGCTGTTTCAAGAACTCAATGTGCCGCTCACCATCGTGGTGAATGCGGAGTTTTTCGGCACGCGCCCATCGGTCTGGAAGGAGTTGCGTTCGATGCTGCCGAACGCGCCGATCGTCGCGCATGGCATGAACAACACGAGCCGCCTGCTGCCGCTGCGGAGTGGGATCGCCGCGCAGAAGGCCTACATTCGCCGCACATTGGATCTCATCGCCGCAGCTGTCGGCGTCAGGCCGACGGGCTGGTCGAGTCCGAGCGTCTACGCCAATCGCGACACGATGCGGGCGTTGGCCGCCGAGGGCGTCGCCTACACGCTCGACCAGATGGATTCGGATGTCGTTTCACGTTTGAAGACGCCGGAGGGCTCGCTCATCCTGCTGCCCTATCCGGCCGTAACCGTCGACATGGGGCAATATCTGGCGCGGATGAAAACGACCAGAGAGATCGAGGCGCTCTGGCTGGACTATGTATCCGAGCTGGTCCTTGAGGCTCGCGCCAATCCGGCGCGAGACGCCACGACCGTGGTCATCGGAATTCATCCCTTTGTCGTCGGCACGCCTGACGGCGCCTTCGCGCTGCGGCGCGTTCTTTTGCGCCTCAAGGAAGACGACGCTGTATGGCTGGCCGACGCCGACGCCATTTTGAGGGCCGCTGGCCCGAGATGAGCGAAGCTGTCGTTTCGGACGACCTTCACGCGCATTCTCTCGCTCGATCCCGACCAATCGTCTGAAACAGGCCGCGACGCCGTTTGGCGCGCCGGTGGCGGCTTTTGGCGATTGACAGACTCTGAGCATGGCGCTAAACGAAATGTTATAACATAACATACTCATTCCTGATAGCTGGGCGTCGACATCCAGATTTCATCCGGTCCATGAGGAGCAGCATGCACACGCCAACTATCGACAATCGTCTGCCGACAACTGTGCTCTCCGGCTTTCTCGGCGCGGGGAAGACGACGCTGCTCAATCACATTCTCAACAATCGCAGCGGCAAGCGTGTCGCCGTCATCGTCAATGATATGAGCGAAGTGAACATCGACGCCGATCTCATTCGAGAGGGCGACGCCAATCTGTCGCGAACCGACGAGCAACTCGTCGAAATGACCAATGGCTGCATCTGCTGTACTTTGCGCGACGATCTCCTGCGTGAAGTGAGAAAGCTTGCCGAAGAAGGCCGCTTCGACTATCTGCTGATTGAATCGACCGGCGTTTCTGAGCCGCTGCCCGTCGCTGCAACTTTCCATTTCCGCGAGGAAGACGGCGCATCGCTTGGAGATGTGGCGCGGCTTGACACGATGGTGACGGTCGTCGACGCCGTCAATCTCCTTCGAGATTATTCGTCGAGCGATTTCCTGACTGATCGCGGCGAGTCGCTCGGGCCGGAAGATCAGCGGCCTCTCGTCAATCTGCTGGTCGAACAGATCGAATTTGCCGACGTCGTCGTTCTCAACAAGATCGACGCGGCAAGCATGAAGCAGATCGACGCGGCTCGAAGAATTATCCGCTCCCTCAACCCGGAGGCGGATATCGTCGAAACGACGATGAGCGCCGCGCCTCTCGATCGCATTCTCGATACGAAGCGTTTCGATTACGAGAAGGCAGCGCAGCATCCGCTCTGGTTCAAGGAGTTGTATGGTTTTTCCGACCACAAGCCGGAAGCCGAACAATATGGCGTGCGCAGCTTCGTCTATCGCGAGCGCCGACCATTCCATCCCTTCAAGTTTCACAAATTCCTGAACTCTCCCTGGCCCGGGGTCATCCGCGCCAAAGGACATTTCTGGCAGGCGACGCGTCCCGAATGGGTCGGAGAACTCAGTCAGGCGGGCGCTCTCGTCCACAACGAAGCCATGGGAATTTGGTGGGCGGAGATTCCGCAGTCACAATGGCCGCAGGATCCCGCCTGGCGCGAGCATCTCGGCCGGAACTGGCACTCAGTTTATGGCGACCGGCGACAGGAGCTGGTTTTCATCGGCTCGGACATGGATGAAAAGGCCATTCGCGCCGCACTGGACGCCTGCCTCGTTGGCGATTCCAACGCGCGAGTGTTGCCATTAAAAGCGTGGAAGACTCTTCCCGATCCGTTTCCGAAATGGAAGCGCGGGGAAGCCGCGTGATGCGCCAGCCGCCATCGCGCGCGCCGTTTCGCTTGCGCATCGCGCAGGCGACTCTCCATACTCCGTGTCCATGCCGAAGGGCTTTTCTTCAGTCGTCGAGGGAGAGCAACCCCGCGTGTTACGGATGATCCGCCGTTCGGAGATAGATCTGGCGATCTGGCGCCGCGAACTGCCGGCGGCGCTCTCATCCTGGCTCGACGCATGGCCGGTCGGCGAATGGCCAAATCTGCGGGACGTTCTGACGCCCGCTGAAATAGCGAGAACGCTGCGGCGACATTTCGATGGCGCAGGCATCGAGCATTGCGACGGCCGCGCGATGCTCATCGATGACGTGACGCAGCTCGCGACGCTTTATGCCCACGCCTTGCGCTTGACTCATGTCCAGCTCAGACTTGAGGGCTACTTCACCCGAACAAACGAGCGCGTCCCCTCAACGGTCAGCGAGCCGCCGGCTTCCGCAGCTCCTTACGAAGGCGCATCCATATCTGCGCCATGATCACGCCAGGGATGGTCTGGCTGTCAACTCGCACCGCGTGGATAAGCGGACGTTCTCCCGTTGCGAGCAGAGCGGCGCGCGCCTTTTCATTCTGATGAAATTTCGCGCGACAGGCCTGTTCCATCAAAAGCCAATGCTCCCATGCGCCGACTCGTATCTCGCGGCCGCGGTAACCCACCGTCGCGCCATAGCCCAGGCTTCTGCCGAGCTGGCGCGCATGGGGACCATCAAGCGCAGCCAACCTCTCGCGGTCGGCCTCATCCTCGAATTTCAGCCCTTGCCAAAAGGACTCCACGGATCGGTAAATTCTCCCGTCCAGCTCGAACGGCGACGTCGCCAGATTGCTGATCGCCTTAGCGCGGGGATCCGAGCTCGAACTGACGACATTGAGCGGTTCGCGGCACGCCTCGAGCCGATGTCCCATGTCATGAAGCTCGAGAGAACTGACGCGGGGCGGGTCAGCCCGAACATTCAGCACATGGTCTTCGTGCGCCAATTTCCATGAGGCGAGCGCGCTCGCTTCCTCGTCCGATTGCGGGATCAGCACCAGGAGCCCCTGTTTCAGCAGCGCCTTCATCGTCTTCGTTTCTCATCGGTTTTGCGCCTGTTGCTTAGGTTTATTGTCGGCGAATCGCTCATTTTCCTGATCTCGAACTGTTCCAACGATGATGTCGAGGCTACCCGCACGCGTGTGCTGACGGGCGAACAACGCGCTAATCCGTTAGGCAATCGATCCGACGTCTGGGTCAAATCCGTAAATAAACATCCCGCTTTAGATAGAATCAGCCGCCGCGGCGTCAGAACTTAAGCTTTTCAGTGGACTTCGCTACTGATCTATTTGAGTATGGTGGTTTGAAGCAATTCATTGTGGAGGGGCATGCAATGAGGAACGGCGTTGCTGGCAAATCCGGGTTTCTCGCGAAACTTGGTCGCGTGAAACGGCTGATGTTACAGCCGAAATCAGAATTCGAGGTCATTTCGACGGAGCGTGAAACTCCAAGAGGCGTTTTTTTCGGGTGGGTTGTTTTATTCGTGTCAATAATGATGATCGCCAATGCCATCAAGGCGTTGATTTTTGGCATCTCCTCATTCGATCAAGGATTCACGGGCGGACAGACTGTCGAACTCAGCTCCCTCCCCAATCTCGTTTTGCCGGTGTTCTTTTTGTCCTTGTTCATGCCATTCGTGATGGCTGCGGCGATCAACGTTCTTGCGGGGCTTTTTGGCGGGCGGCGAGATTATGTCCAGGCGTTCAGAACGGCTGCATACTGCGGCACGCCCGCGTGGATCATCGGCATTTTCGGGCCGACATGGCACCGAGTCGACCCCGTCAGGATTGCGCCGTCTCCCAGCGTCGCATTGTTTGTCGGCGCATTATGGGGAGTTTTTCTGCTCTATTGCGCGCTGCGGCCGATGATGAAGGCTCGGCCGGACCGCGTATGGCTGTACTGTCTGGCCGTGGTCGTGATTATGACCGGGGTGTGGGGTCTGGCGCTTGTCTTTACATACGGGCTCATCACGCAGTTGGACGCAGCTTGGTTGGCTCGCCAATATCCAGATGAATAACGAACGGACGGGACCGAGCCGCTGCGGCCTTTTCTGACTCATCCGGAAATGAACGCTGCGCGCTAATGGCGTCGGGCTCAGCATCCGGCGGACGATAGGCCGTTCTTGGACGCCCGCACATTGATTGGGACGGACAACTCGCGCAGTTCGTCAGCTGAAAAACGTCGCCCGCGGCCTGATCGCGTCCGGCGACCCCTGAGCTGATCGCCTGCCGCAAAAGAGTAAGCGGCTTTCGTGGAGAATCCTGCCAGCCAAAGGGAACTTTGGGGCAGACAGTTGTCTATTCAGTCCAAAGTCTCGTAATTACTCGACCTTTTCCCCGGCGAGAAAGCCTTACGCAATAACATGGGCGACTTTAGAACCTGAATGCATTTTGTATGAGGAACCAAATCGCGAACTTGGCGTTTACCCTTCGTACATTTCCAACGCATGGTGCAGTCATGAATGATGCCGTCCAACTCAACCCAATTGAACAAGAAGCTCTCAGCTACATCGTGTCAGATGAGGCGCTCGAAGCGGCAGCTGACGTGAGCGCAATGTCGTATACACATCAAACCTCGGCCTACAATAGATGTTGCCGCTGAACTCCGGCATATATTAAGCATCGCGACTTGTAGCCGCCCAAATTTTGGGCGGCTTCTTCTATCTTCTATGCAGAACCATCTAAGACGGCCTCAAACGACGGCGCGCTCCTATCTGGATTCGCATATTCGTCGCAGAGCAGCCGCGCTCTGTCCAATCGCGTGACCATATTGTCTCCCGAAGGCGGGGCAGCGTGCAATTTCGTCCGGGTAATCGCATGGATTCGTTTTACGAGCGCTTGATCGTTCGCGCCTCGACCATCGAGGAACTCCTCTCTGACGATTTCGAGACGCTGCCCGGCCAAAAGGGTGACGCTGAATTTGCGGCGAAGCGTCTCGCGGCTTGGTGCCGCTCCTGTGCGAGCGGCGACTGGTCGCTGTTCAATCAGCGGCTGGAGCGTGACAAGATACCAATGGCGAAGGCGCTCGGGCGATTTGCAACTGTCCGCCGAGTCGAATCCGCGCCTCCTCCAGCATGGCTCAAAGACGCCGCTTGGATCGCAACGGCGCTTCAAGGCGCGAGCACGGTTTCTCTTTCATTTTCCACGTCTGAAGCCGCTCCCTTCGAACACCTGTTCTTACCACTGGCCACCGCGGCCGCCGCCAGGCTGTGGGGTTCCCTTGAGCCTACAAGCCGCGCGAATTTCGCGGCCTCCGCGTCAGCCTGTCTGCAACGTCAGCTGCTGAAGGAGCTCTGCGATCTTTGCGCGCCAGTTTTGTACGAACTCTTCGTGAAGGTCCGTCAAAGCCAGTCGTCGTCAAAAGACAAGTCCGCGGCGCAACCGTCCGACGAGACATCGTGTTATCATCATTTTATCTGTGAGATGCGGTCTGGCGGGCTCCGGCGTCTGTTTGATGAAAAGCCGGTGCTCCTGCGGTTAATCGCCGTCGTCACGCGCCAGTGGCTCGAGTCGTCGCGGGAATTCGTTCTCCGCCTTAACGCCGATCTGTCGGCTATCCATCGAGAAATTCTTCACGCGCGGCCTGAGCGAGTGGTCAAGAAGATCGATGCGGGACTTTCGGATCGGCACCACGGGGGTCGTTCGGTGCTCATCGTTGAGTTCGAGGACGGCTCGCGGGTTGTATACAAGCCCAAGGACTTGCGTCTAGATGTTCGCTGGCGCGCGCTCGTAGAGCGACTGAATAATGCTGGCGCGCCAATCGAGCTTAGAACTCCAATCGCGATTTCGCGAGAGGGTTATGGCTGGACTGCGCATATCCGCCACGTCGGCTGCGCCGATTCAGAGGGTTGCAGAAGATTTTACCGGCGGGCGGGCGCCTGGCTCGCGCTGTTTTACAGCTTCGTCGGAGCCGACATGCATCAGGAGAACATCATCGCAGCCGGCGAACACCCTGTGCCGATCGATCTCGAAACAATCATACAAGCCGCTGACGAAGGTCAGTCTCGCCGACGGATCGACGCCAGCGCGTTCGAAGCCGCCAAGACAATCATAGCGAACTCCGTAATCTCCGTCGGTTTGCTTCCTGCCTACGGGAAGTCCGCAGATAATGACGTTTTCGTCGTGGGCGGCATGGCCGCTGAATGGACTTCTGGAACGAAGCGTGTGTGGATCGACATCAACACGGACGCAATGCGTCCTAAAATGATGAAGGAGACGGGGTCCTCTACCCCCAATCTACCGCATGTCGACGGCTGTTACGCGAAGCTCAGCGATCATGTTGATGATTTTATCGCCGGCTTCGAAGCATATGCGAACTTCATTCTGTCGCAAAGCCGCGAGTACGGCGCGGAAGTCCTGTGCGACGCATTCGCCGGTCTGCAGACGCGCAAGGTTCTTCGTCCTACGCAATTTTATACGATGCTCCTTTATCGCCTGAGGAACCATCAGGTTATGAACGACGGAATTCTGTGGTCGGCGGAGGCGGATTTTCTTGCGAGGTTCGCGGACTGGGAGAGCGATGAAGATCAGCGTTGGCCATTACAGCGAACCGAACGAGCCGCGCTCCTCGAGTTAAACGTGCCGCACTTCGTCATGCGTAGCGACGCCAGCGAAATAAGCGACGGCGCAGGCGTCGCAATTCGCATCGATACGGATTGCGGGCTCGCGCGCGCCCGCGATCGTATCGGTCGTCTGAGCGAGCAGGATATCGCGTGGCAAGTTCAGGTCATCCGGCAGAGTTTGAGCATGCTTTCGGAACCCGTGAAAGCGGCCTTGAAAGATTCGCCTGGTGAGCCTCCCCCGAACGATAAGACGTCCACTAAGCTGAGTCCACATGCGTTCCTTGAGGAAGCGGATGCGATCGCCGCAGAGCTCTCCGATCATGCAATTCGCCGTGAGCGCGACGCCGCCTGGATCGGCCTCAGCTGGCTCGCGAACTCGGAGGTTTCGCAGCTAGTCGTCCTCGGACCAGACCTCTATAACGGCGCGTGTGGCATTGCGCTCTTTTTGGCCGCGCACGCGGTGGTTGGGGAATGTCAGGCTTCCGCAGATCTCGCGCTCGCCGGGATCTCGCGGCTGCGGAGCGACTTGCGTAACCGCAACGCGGCGCGGCTGGCGCGATCGCTTGGCCTCGGCGGGGCCACTGGTCTCGGCTCCATCATTTATGCGCTTAGCGTCATTTCGAAACTCCTCGGCCGCGACGACTTGCTTGACGACGCGCACCGCGCCGCGGCGTTGCTCAGCGATGACCTGATCGAGGCCGACAGGCAACTCGACGTCATCAACGGCTCTTCTGGCGCGATTCTCGGTCTTCTCCGGCTATATCGCGACGCAGATTCCGCCGACGCGCTGAAACGAGCGGTCAAGTGCGGCGAGCACTTGCTCGCGCAACCGCGCATCGGCGTTGAAGGGCGCAGGAGCTGGGCCGTCCTTGGCGCGGGACTGGAGGCGCTTACCGGAATGTCGCATGGCGCCGCCGGCTTTGCCTACGCGCTGGCTTCTCTATCCGCAGCGACAGGTTGCGGAGAGTTTGCGACCGCCGCGATGGAGTGCATAGCCTACGAAGACTCCAAGTATGACCCCGAGCGCGCCAATTGGCCGGACTTCCGTTATGCTTCCCCACAATGGCGCAGCCAATGGTGCCATGGCGCTGTGGGCATTGGGCTTGCACGCATCGCCATGACGCGTACGGCGTCGCCGGTTTTGGAGCGGCGCGCGGTTGACGTTAGCGGCGCGGTAGCCGGCGCTGAGCGAGGTTGGCCAAGTGAAGTGGACACGCTCTGCTGTGGCGCGATGGGCAATGTCGAATTCCTACGGGAGGCGGGCGCGGCGCTCGGCCGTCAGGATCTTTCCACCCTCGCCTCGGATCGACTCTCGGCTGTTCTTGCGAACGCCGCATCCGTCGGCGACTATCGCTGGAGCCATGGGGAAAGGCCGTTCAATTTGGGACTATTCCGCGGACTTTCCGGAGTCGGATACACATGCCTGCGGCAGATTGCGGAAAATCTGCCCAATGTGCTGATCTGGGAATAGCCCCAAAGCGTTTTCGAACATCGGTGGGGCGCGATATACGACGTGAGCGATTTTTCATGCGAGGAGAAAGGCCCTGCCGCGCGCGTCAGGCGCGCCTAGAGCGCTTCCCGATCACATGGAATCATGTGATCGATAAGGAACCGCTCGAAATCAAAATGGTGGATCAGGTTCTCATCGAAAAAGTCTGTCAACTTTTTCGGAACCTGCTCTAGCTGCGCAGACGATAGCCTGTTTCGAAAATCCATACGATCACAGCTATGCACCCGAGAAAGAATCCAGCCATCACGGCAAGACTCGTCAAAATCGAAAAATCGGCCGCGCCGTAAAAGGTCCAGCGAAAGCCATTCACAAGATAAACGATTGGGTTGAATCGAGCGACGGTTCGCCAGCCATGCGGCAACATGTCGATCGAATAGAACGCGCCGCCCAGGAAAGTCAGCGGCGAAATGATCATGAGCGGCACGATTTGCAATTTTTCGAAATTGTCCGCCCAGACGCCGAGAATGAAACCGAAAAGACTGAAACTGACGGACACCAGCGCCAACAGCGCGATCATCCAAATTGGGTGACGGATTTCAAAAGTCACGAACAAATTGGCCGTCGCCAGAATCGTCAGTCCCAGAAATATCGATTTGGTCGCTGCGGCGCCGACGTAGCCAAGCAAAACTTCGAACACAGAGACGGGAGCAGAGAGCAATTCATATATCGCGCCTGTAAAGCGCGGCAGATAGATCCCTATCGAAGCATTCGCGATACTTTCGGTGAGGAGCGTCAGCATCACCAGGCCGGGCACGATGAAGGCGCCATAGGCGACGCCGTCGATTGCCGACATGTGACTTCCAATGGCCGAACCAAAAACGATGAAATACAAAGATGTCGAAATGACTGGAGTCGCGACGCTCTGAATGATTGTCCGCCACGTGCGCTTCAGCTCAAAGAAATAAATTGCGCGGACCGCGTATATGTTCATGCGCGTTTGCCTACGAGGTCGACAAATATCTCCTCGAGCGATGAACGGGTCATGTTGAACGACACGAAATCAATGTTTCTTTCGACCAGTCGCCTTATCAAGTTGGAAACGCCGACGTCGGCCGCCTCGCTGCCCCCTGGGATTGTATAGGTGAGCGTCAGTCCGTCTTCTGACAGCGTCGCCGGCCACGCCGCAAGATCATGCGGCGGCGCCGAAAGAGGCCGCTTGAGCCCAATTAGAACGCGCATTCGGCCGAGATTGCGAATAAGCGCATGCTTCTCCTCGACCAACGCCAACTCGCCTTTATCAATGACCCCAACGCGGTCGGCCATTTCCTCGGCTTCGTCGATATAATGCGTGGTGAGTATGATCGTGACGCCGTCTTCACGCAGTTGGCGCATCAAGGCCCACATATCATGCCTGAGTTCGACGTCCACGCCTGCGGTGGGCTCGTCCAGAAACAATATCTGAGGCTCGTGCGCGAGCGCCTTGGCGATCAACACACGCCGCTTCATGCCTCCTGACAGCGCAACGATTTGCGCATCCTTCTTGTCCCAAAGCGAAAGCGCGCGGAGTACGCGTTCCACGTAAGCAGCGTTTGGCGGCTTGCCGAATAATCCGCGGCTGAAGCTTACTGTGTCCCAGACCCGCTCGAACATCTCAGTCGCCAGTTCCTGAGGAACAAGCCCAATCTTCGAGCGCGCGGCGCGGTAGTCGCGGAGAATGTCGTGGCCATCGACGGTCACCGAGCCCCTCGTCGGTCGCACGAGCCCGCAGATGACCCCAATCAAGGTGGTTTTCCCGGCGCCGTTCGGTCCCAGCAGCGCAAAGATTTCGCCACGCATAATATCAAGGTCAATGGATTTCAACGCCTGTAAACCGCTGGGGTATTTCTTATTCAGGTCGTTGACGATGACGATCGGATCCACTTGGCGCTCCTGCGCACGCTTGTCACCGCATCAGGCGGGAAAACGGCGGGAATTGGCGTTCCCAGTTTTGTTCCGAAGTGGCGCGCCCAAGGGGATTCGAACCCCTGTTTTCGCCGTGAAAGGGCGACGTCCTAGGCCTCTAGACGATGGGCGCGGCTGCGCGGCCGCATTGCGGCGGCGCGAGGGCGTGTATAGAGGCGCGGGCGGCGCAAGACAAGGCCGACCGGCGGCGCCAGATCGCCGCGCCTGGCGTCGCGTTTGCGCGCCTTCGGGCGAGGCCCTAAAGCATCGCAGCAATGCTCACGATCAACGATCTCGTCTACCGGCTCGGCGGCCGGCTGCTGTTCGACCACGCCGGGGTGTTCCTCCCCGGACGCTCCCGCGCGGGCTTCGTGGGCCGCAACGGCGCCGGCAAGACCACGCTGTTCCGGCTGATCAGCGGCGAAATCGCCCCGGAAAGCGGCGCGATCTCGATTCCCGCTCGCACCAGGCTCGGCCGCGTCGAGCAGGAGGCTCCGGGCGGCCCGACCGCGCTCATCGACTTCGTGCTGGCCGCCGACCTCGAGCGCGCCGACCTCCTGGCGCGGGCCGAGGCCGCGCATGATCCGCACGACATCGCCGAGATTCAGACGCGGCTCGCCGACATCGACGCCCATTCGGCGCCCGCCCGCGCCGCCGCCATCCTGCACGGGCTGGGCTTCGACGCCGCGGCGCAGCGCCGGCCGCTGTCGGAATTCTCCGGCGGCTGGCGCATGCGCGTCGCTTTGGCGGCGGTGCTGTTCGCCCAGCCCGACCTGCTGCTCCTCGACGAGCCGACCAATTATCTCGATCTCGAAGGCACGCTGTGGCTGGTCGATTATCTGTCGCGCTATCCGGCGAGCGTGATCGTCATCAGCCATGACCGCGATCTGCTCGACGACGTCGCCACGCATATTCTGCATCTCGAGCGCGGGAAGCTGACGCTCTATAAGGGCGACTACTCCTCCTTCGAAAAACAGCGGCGCGAGGCGCAGCTCCTCGCCGCCAAGGGCGCCAAGAAGCAGGAAGAGCAGCGCAAGCATCTGCAGGCCTTCGTCGACCGCTTCCGCTCCAAGGCGACGAAGGCGCGCCAGGCGCAGTCGCGCCTGAAGCTCCTCGCCAAAATGGAGCCTATCGCGGCGATCGTCGACGATTCGGTCCTGCCGATTCATCTGCCTTCGCCCGAAAAGCCGCTGTCGCCGCCGATCATCGCGCTGGAGAAAGCGGCGGTCGGCTATGGCGATCGGATCGTGCTGTCGCGGCTCACGCTGTCGATCTCCAACGACGATCGCATCGGCCTGCTCGGCGCCAATGGCAATGGCAAGTCGACCTTCGCCAAATTGCTCGGCGGCCGGCTGGCGGCCTGCAGTGGCGAGATGGTGCGCGCGCCGAAGCTGGAGGCGGGATTTTTCGCGCAGCATCAGGTCGATGATCTGAATGAGGGCGAGACGCCTTACGCAATCTTCGCGCGGCTGATGCCGGGCGTCCCCGAGGCGCGCATTCGCGCCCGCGCGGCGCAGACCGGATTTTCCGGCGCGCGCGCCGACACGCTCATCGCCAAGCTGTCGGGCGGCGAGAAGGCGCGGCTGCTGCTCGGCGTCGCCACCTTCAACGCGCCGCATCTCTTGATCCTCGACGAGCCGACGAACCATCTCGACATCGACAGCCGCGCCGCGCTGATCGAGGCGATCAACGACTACGAGGGCGCCGTCATGCTGGTCTCGCATGACCGCTATCTGCTCGAGGCCTGCGCCGATCGCCTGTGGCTCGTCGACGACGGAACCGTGCGCGCCTTTGACGGCGACATGGACGATTATGCGCGGCTGGTGCTCTCGAAATCGCGTGGCGATGAGCCAAGGCGCGCGCCGGCGACGCCGGCGCAGGAGGCGGCGGCAGAGCAGGGGGCGGCAAAGCAGCAGGCGCCAAGGCGCCGCGACGCCGGGCAGGCGCGGCGCAAACTCGCCGCCGCCGAAGAGCGCGTCGAGAAATTCACGCAGCTTCTCGCCCGCGTCGACGAGGCGCTCGCGGCGCCCGACGCCTTCGCGCGCAATCCGCAGGAAGCAGCGCGCCTCGCGTCGCAGCGTGAGGAGCTGGCGCAAGCGCTCGCCGCCGCCGAGGAGCAATGGCTGGAGCTGGCGGCGGAGGCGGAAGCGTAGGGGCTTTGCGCGTCGCGGCCAGAATTCTTGCGCGCGGTCAGGGCGCGGCCGTCCCGCTCGTTGGAAGCAGACCGGCAACGTTGTCTACGAAGCGACGCGCAGTTTGGATTGCGTCTCTGGCGCTTTCGGCAGACACATGCGAACCCGGGCCGGTTTCGTAATCGGCAATCGTCTTCAAGTCGTAGGCGCGGGGAAGGAACGATCGTAACGCAATGTCGAAGCGTGGATCATCTTTCACGAGCCGCCCAAACTCGCCTTGCACCGTCGAGTGCTTCTTGAACGCGCGTCCCGTGGTCTCGAAGATAAGGGCTTGCGCGGCATGAAACCCAGCCAGGTAAGCCGTGCGTCCGGCGTCCTCATTCAAGTCGACACGCAGCGTGGCGTCGGCGCGCTCGAGAAGCTCCCGCGATTTTTTTAAGGAAGGGGGCGGCTTCCGGCGTCAAAGGTCGACGCCATCGGCGCGGATTTCGTGCATCAAAGGCGTTCGCTCGTCATAGGAACCGGCACGGTAAGGCATGGCATGAATGAACCCGCCTTCGCTGTAAAGAATGTCCGTCGCGACATCGGCGAGCCGGTTCATTTCCGCAAGCCGGTCGGGCATCTCGTGCAAGAACACCGCGACGTCATAATCGGAATCCGGCTGGGCGTCGCCGCGTGCGCGTGAACCGAAAAGCACGACGCGCTCAAGCCGGTCGCCGTAGATTTCAGCCACGGCGGCGCGAAAGCCTTTAAGAACAGGATCGTCCGGCGCTTTCCTAGCCATTTGAATTATATAGCACTATCTGAGGGCGAATTGCTACGTTCTCAACGCAAGCGCGTCACAGGCGCCTTTCGAGTCGCGCTCCTGCGCCATGCGCGCAAACGCGCGACATTGGACGCGGAACGGCGCCCTCCATGTCGGCGTGGCGACCGGCAATGGCGTCGCCGTCGCGCGCTAACCTAACCGCCCGCCGCCGCGAAAGAGCAGTGGCTGGAGCTTGCCGCGGAGGCGGAAGCGTAGCCGCTTCCATGCATCGCATCGCTGAATTCCGCTGCCTTTCGTCCGGGAGTGGGCGGGCGCAAGGGCTGAACCGCCAGAACTGGCTCAAGCGATTTTCAACTTGGTCAATTGTCACAATTTTGCGAAGAAATGCGTGGATATTCATCCTTGGGCTTGTCAAATGACAAAAAATGGGCGAAATTTTTGTTCGATTTCTCTATCAGTTAGCCTTTGCCATACAATAGCACTTCCAACAATTGTTCTATGAATGTAAATATTTGGAGCACAAAATCATGGCAAGCCCGCCAAATGAAAATCCATCAAATCAAATAACTACCTCAATATCTGTCCTTATGGTATTGGGTATCATTGCGATATTAATATCGCTAAATTGGCATAATATTGCATCTACCTATTATAGCAATAATTTGCTGGCATCTTTTATAGAGAATCCAATATCATTATTAATTCTAGCATGTATATTAGCCGTCTTAAGCGCTGATTTGCACAACGCAAGTGGGTGGACATCTAGGTTTGCTCCAATTGCAGAGGCAATTGTCGTTGCTATATTTGTAGGATTTATTATTGAAATACCACATTTTCAGAACATTTTTTTGGACGGGGTTAAAAACACGGTGCGCGATGTGGTTCTGCCCGCGGCTTCAGGCTTGACTGGCGCGTGGAGATATTCTGCTATATTCGATAAAGAAGAGCATCTCGGCGTAGCTTTTATGGAACAGTCGGGCGATAATATCTATATTCATGGAACACTTGCCCAAACTCGTCGCGATGGAGACCGTGGATCGAATCGGAAACCGCGCGAATGGAGGTCAGAAACGGTTAGCATTAGACGTGACGGGCCAGTTTGGCGAATATTATTTAAATACAGAATTGATGGGATCGACGATGTATACGGATACTGTAACGTTGTATACACTCAAGGATCTTCTCCACCAAAAATGACGGGTGCTGACGATCAAATATATCCGGCCGCCGACGGTAAATCGGTTGAATTTGTAGTTATGCATGGCAACATAACGTTTACTAAAATTGTAGATGGCAATCAATAATCGTTAGATATTGAGTTGGCATTTCGAATGTCTTACTCTCTATTGCCTTACTCTTCTATTGCCTTACTCTTTTCAAGACGCTCAGCAAAATTACCTGTTGAAATAGTTTAAGAATTGTCGCCCTGAATTGGCGTCTGAGTTGCAAGTCGTTGCGACAAGCCGAGCGTTCGAAACGATTTTCGTCGGTGGTGCAACTCTTCGGTATTATTGAGCGTGGCGAATCGGCGCACGGAAGCGTCGCACAGAGAAAGCATGATGCGCTGCTGTATGTCTCGATTTCTCCGGGCCGCACTCTCCCGAAAGCGGGAGGGCGCGAAATCACAACGTCAATCTGCGCCTTCGGGATGGCGGCGCAGATAGTCCGCCACAAAAGAGCAGTCGCCCCGAACCTTCAACCCGCGCGCCCGCGCAAATTCCAGCGCGTTGCGGATCAGCTCCGACGCGACGCCCTGGCCCTGTAGCGCCGGCGGCGTCTGCGTCGAGGTGAAGACCATCACGTCATTGTCGATGCGGTAATAGGCGAGCGCCGTCTCGCCATCGATGTCGAGTTCGAAGCGGCTGAACTCGGGATTGTCGCGGACGCTTCCCCAGTTCTGTCTGGCCGCCGGCGCTCCTTTAGCCTTGCCCATCGCCTCGCCCACAGCCTTGCCCAATAGCCCTGCCCACAGCCTTGCCCACAGCCTTGCCCATGCCGGCCTTCTCAAGCGTTCATGCTCCGAAATGGGCGCGCGCGGCCAAAAAGGAAGGGCGCCTGCCGCTTGCGTTTTCGGCCGCGCCGGGGTTCAACAGCCTCGCCCGCGCCGTTGGCTCGGGCGGCGGACAGGCTATGCTCGCCGCGCCCCGATTCGCCCAACCGGATTCCACATGCGCCTGTCCCGCTATTTCCTGCCCATTTTGCGCGAGACCCCGAAAGAGGCCGAGATCGTCTCGCACCGGCTGATGCTGCGGGCGGGCATGATCCGACAGGAATCGGCCGGCATTTACGCCTGGCTGCCGCTCGGATTGCGCGTGCTCAACAAGATCAACGCCATCATCCGCGAGGAGCAGACCCGCGCCGGCGCCATCGAATGTCTGATGCCGACCATCCAGCCCGCCGATCTGTGGCGCGAGTCGGGGCGCTATGACGCCTATGGCAAGGAAATGCTGCGCATCGCCGACCGCCACGACCGCGAGATGCTCTACGGCCCCACCAATGAAGAGATGATCACGGAAATCTTTCGCGCCTATGTGCGCTCCTATAAGGATTTGCCGCTCAATCTCTTTCATATTCAGTGGAAGTTTCGCGACGAGGTGCGGCCGCGTTTCGGCGTGATGCGCTCGCGCGAATTCTTGATGAAGGACGCCTATTCCTTCGATCTCACAGCCGAGGCCGGCCAGCATTCCTACAACAAGATGTTCGTCGCCTATCTGCGCACCTTCGCGCGCCTGGGCCTGACCGCCATTCCAATGGCGGCGGAGTCGGGCCCGATCGGCGGCAACAGCCATGAGTTCATCATCCTCGCGTCGACCGGCGAAAGCGAAGTCTTTTGCCACAAGGATTTTCTGTCCTTCGCGCCGCCGCCCGTCTCGGTCGATTTCGACGATGCGGCGGGTCTGCAGGGAATCGTCGACAAATGGACCAGCCGCTATGCGGCGACGAGCGAGATGCACGATGAGGCCGCCTTCGCCGCCGTTGCCGAGGACGCCCGGGTCGCGGCGCGCGGCATCGAGGTCGGCCATATTTTCTACTTCGGAACCAAATATTCCGAGCCGATGAAGGCCGTCGTCAACGGACCGGACGGCAAGGAGGTCGTCGTGCAAATGGGTTCCTACGGCATCGGGCCGTCGCGCCTCGCCGCCGCCATTATCGAGGCGGGCCATGACGACAACGGCGTGATCTGGCCGGAATCCGTCGCGCCGTTCCATGTCGGGGTCGCCGATCTGAAGGTCGGAGACCCGGCGACGGGCAAGGTCTGCGCCGATCTCGTGGCGCAGCTCGAGAACGCTGGACTGGACGTGCTGCATGACGACCGCGACGAACGCCCCGGCGCGAAATTCGCCACGCTCGATCTCATCGGTCTGCCCTGGCAGGTTCTGGTCGGACCCAAGGGCCTGGCCGAGGGCAGGGTGGAGGTGAAGCAGCGCCGCACCGGAGAGCGGGAGCTTCTCACGCCGCAGGACGCCGTCACCCGCATCGTCGCCGCAATGCGACAGGCTCAGGCATGACCGAAGCGGCGCAACCGGCAAAAAGCGCCGGCGCGGCACAACCGGCAAGAGGCGCCGGGGCCTTTTCGGCCTTTGAGCGGATGGTGGCGCTGCGCTATCTGCGCGCCCGTCGCGCCGACGGCTTCGTCTCGGTCATCGCCGGCTTTTCGTTCCTCGGCATCATGCTGGGCGTCGCGACCCTCATCGTCGTCACGTCGGTGATGAACGGATTCCATCGCGAGCTGATGGACAAGATCATCGGCATCAACGGCCACGCATTCTTGCAGGCGGTGGAGACTCCGTTCACGGATTGGGACCGGGTGTCCGCGAAGACGGCGAAGCTGCCCGGCGTCCAGCTCGCCATTCCCATGGTCGAGGGCGCGGCCGGCATATCGACGCAGTTCGGCCAATCGGGCGTGCTTGTGCGCGGCGTGCGCGAGAAGGACCTGACGCGGCTCCCCGGCGTCGCGGGCAACGTCAAGAGCGGCGCGCTCGCGGGATTCGACAAGGCCGGCGGCGTCGCCATCGGCCAGCGGTTGGCGGAGACGCTCGGCGTCGGCGTCGGCGATCCGGTCAGCCTGCTCATCGCCAAGGGGGTGCAGACGCCTTTCGGGGTCGCCCCGCGCATCAAAGCCTACAAAGTCGTTGCGATCTTCTCGATCGGCATGTCCGAATTCGATAGCGTCTTCGTCTATATGCCGCTCACAGAGGCGCAGCTCTTCTTCAACAGGGAGAATGAGGCGACGGTCGTCGAAGCTTTCGTCGCTGATCCCGAGAAGATGGACGATTTTCGCATCAGCGTCGAAAAATCCATCGACCGGCCGCTGATCGTCACCGACTGGCGCCAGCGCAACAAGACGTTCTTCGACACGCTGCAGGTCGAAAAGAACATTCTTTTCATCATTCTCGCTTTGATCGTCGTGGTCGCGGCCTTCAACATCATCTCCGGGTTGACGATGCTCGTGAAGGACAAGACTCAGGACATCGCCATATTGCGCACGATGGGCGCGACGCGGGGCGCGGTCCTGCGCGTGTTCCTGATCATCGGGGCTTCGATCGGCGTCGTCGGCACGCTGGCCGGATTTGCGCTAGGTCTGGCGCTGGCGAAAAATCTCGACACGATCCGCGTCGGGGTCAATAAGCTGTTCGACGCCAATCTCTTCCCCGCGGAGTTCTATTTTCTCTCGCGGCTGCCGGCGATCGTCGACCCGCGCGAGGTGACGGCGATTGTGGCGCTGACGCTCACGCTCGCCGTTCTCGCCTCGATCTATCCAGCCTGGAAAGCCGCATCGCTCGATCCGATCGAAGCGCTGCGGCACGAGTAGTCGCGATGAGCGAGGCCGTTCTCGAACTCCGCAGCATTGCCCGCCACTACCGCGAGGGCGCGGCGCGGCTCGACATTCTGATGGACGTCAATCTGTCAATCTATCCGGGCGAGACGGTCGCGCTGCTGGCGCCGTCCGGCGCCGGCAAGTCGACGCTCCTCCATATCGCCGGACTCCTGGAGCGCCAGGACGGCGGCGAAGTGCTGATCGCAAATGCGCCGACGTCGCGCATGTCCGACGTCGAGCGTACGCGGCTGCGGCGCGCCACTGTCGGCTTCATCTATCAGTTCCATCATCTGCTGCCGGAGTTCTCGGCGCTCGAGAATGTGGCGCTGCCGCAGATGATCAATGGCTTGAGCGGCAACGAAGCGCGCCTGCGGGCGCAACAGCTGCTCGACTATTTGCGGCTCGGACCGCGCGCATCGCACCGGCCGTCGGAGCTTTCCGGCGGCGAACAGCAGCGCGTCGCCATCGCCCGCGCCGTCGCGAACGCGCCGCATCTTCTGCTTGCCGACGAGCCGACCGGCAATCTCGATCCGCGCACCGCGGAGCATGTTTTCGGGACGTTGTTGGCGCTCGCCCGCAGCACCGGACTGGCGGCGCTCATCGCGACTCACAATCTGGAGCTCGCCAAACAAATGGACCGCCGCGTAACTTTACGCGACGGTCGAGTGGAGCTGTTAAGCTGAAGTAGCCTTAAGCCTTCGTCGTGGGCTTCTTGCCCATGAACTGGTTCTTGTACCAGAGGCCGAAGCCGACCACCGCCAGGGCCCCGAAGAACACGGCGATCGTAATCTCCCTGGTCTGGGTCAAGCCGACGGAGAAGGGGAAGCGCGCGACATATTCTTTCGCGCCATCGTCGCTTCTCGCCTTCACCAGTCCGATGAACTTGCCTTCCTGCGGAAAGACGTGTTCGAAGGTGAGCGTGCCGGACTTATACTTTTTCGGGGGAGAGTAATACTCCGTATTCGCCTCGAGATTTTCATTGTCGTCCTTCTGGCCGACGTCGCGGACGACGCGCATCTCGAGATTCATGTCACGCAGCTCGTCCTGCTGCGCATCCAGGGTGATGATGGTGGGCCCGGCGTCCGGAATATCGTCGCAAAACTGCTCACGCGACTTTTGCGGCTGATACCCCGTGAACGTCATCGTGTCCGGGCCGAGTTTCATCAGGCATTGGCCCTGGTTGACGCCGACGTCGCCATGGGCGTGCGCTTGCGTGATCCAGCCGGCCGCCGCGAACAGCATGGCGGCGAAAAATCGCATGATCATCTGGTTTTCTCCCTTCTGAACTGGCCGCTCTGCGATGAGCAGTCTCTTATTGGCGCGCAGTCCGGTTTCGACGCGCCAGTTTTCGCACACCCTTTGAGCGAATGCGAGCTTCGAGCGAATGCGAGCTGCGACGAGCGAGATTCCGGAGCCTCCAGCAGCGCTCTAGTTAATATAAATCAGCTGCGCCCACTTGTCCCGCGACCAAGGGCCACACGCGCTCGAAAAAGTCTGTGCAGCCCATTTATTGTACAATCCCGTCGCCTGACGATGATTTTTTCGTAAGGTTCGCGTGTCAGAGAAGTTGCTTAAGCGTCATGCACTTGGCGTAACTTCGGCGCAATTTCAAGGCAATCATCAGCGCCAGGGTTGGCGAAGTTAAATTTTCATTTAACTTAATCAAGCCTTCACAAACTATGGCGGGAAACATGTTGAACTTTCCTTATCTGCGTGACCAAGCTGAACTTTCTGTGACCGGCGGCTGTCTTTCGACCATATGGTTGAAAGAGCACCAGGCTCTAGTATTGCGCAAGACTCGTCCGGGTTTTGACGCGCCCACGATCCGTACAATTACAGCCATATTGTCGGCGATCGACCGAGGCGAGCTGAACGAACTGCGCTACATCGTCTACGATTTCGCCCATGGCGCGCGAGAGGCGCCAAGGCCGGCGCAGGGTTTTGGAGAGATGGCCGCCGAAAATTCCGAGCTGATCGTCGATACGCCGGTGATCACGCTCGCCTGGGCGCGTGGCCTCATGACCGGCTCCGATTTCGACTTCGCGATGCATTGCTCCGGCATCGTCGCCGAAAGGGACGCGCAATTCTCGTTCTCGGGAGATCCCTCCGATCTCCTGGGGCTTTACGCCGCAGTCGGTCGGACGTTGGGCTTCGTGAAGGCCGAGCGTCTGATGGACAGCAATGCGGTGCTCTCTGCGGAAGACGCGCACGAACTGCTGATCGTCAGAAACGTCGTCGAACCGCAGCCCGGCGCCGCTGCGATAGAGCGCTATCTGGCCCAATTCGGCCGGCGCTATAACGCGTCGCACGCGATATTTCGCGCGCAACGTATGGTGCAGCCGGGGGTCGATCGGCGCAGCCTGGTGGCGCTTGAGCGCAACTGAGGCCGGCTGGCGAAATCCTTACGCCGCGCTGACGAGGCGCGGCGCGTCCCGCCAATAATCGAGGAGCGGTCTCAGCTCCTCGATCGGCCGCGGTCGCGTGTAGAGGTAACCCTGAATGAGAAAAATATTCTTGCTCGCCATGAAAGCGAGTTGAGCGTCGGTTTCGACGCCTTCGGCGACGAGATCGATGGATAGATCCTGTGCGAGCGCGGAGATCGCCGAGATGATCGCCTGCGTTTTGGGCGACTCGATCGCCTGCCGCGCGAAGGCGCGGTCGATCTTGACCTTTTTGACCGGGAAACGATTGAGATAGCCGAGGCTGCTGTAGCCGGTCCCGAAATCGTCGAGCGAGAGACGGACGCCGAGCGCTTCGATCTCGCGCAACTTGTTGTCGACGTCATCTGACACCATGAGCGTCGTTTCGGTGATTTCGAGCTCCAAACGATCGGGCTCCAATCCAGAGTCGCGGAGCGTCGCCGCGACCATTTCGGCGAGATCCTTCTGTTGGAATTGCCTCGGCGCGATATTGACGGCGACACGGACGTTTGAGGGCCATGATTTCGCGTCATTGCACGCCTGCCGCAGCGCCCAGGCGCCGAGCTCGATGATCATGCCGGTTTCTTCGGCGATAGGGATGAATTCGCCTGGCGAGATCATTCCTCGGGTCGGGTGGCGCCATCGCAGCAGCGCCTCCAAGGAAACGATGGTCGCGGTGCGGGAATCGACGACCGGCTGGTAGTAGACGATCAATTCATTCGCCAGGAACGCATGACGCAATTCGGTGTCGATCGCGCGCTTCCGGGTCAGCGCGTCCTGCATCTCCTGAGAATACCAGATCGCCTTGCCGCGCCCTTTCGTTTTCGACCGGTATAGCGCGAGATCGCTGCATTTGAGCAGGCCGCCGGAGGTCTCCGAGTCTTTGGGCGCGGCGGCCATGCCGATGCTCGCGCCAATGTTGATGACGTGGTTGTCGACGACGAAGGTGCGATGCATCTCGGCGAGTATATTGGCGGCGAGTTGATCCACGTCGGGAAGGCGTTCGCCGGCGCGCAGCAGCACGCAGAACTCGTCGCCGCCGAGCCTCGCCACCACATGCGGACGCGGCACGCAGGCGGCGAGACGCGCCCCCACCGCAGACAGCAGCTGATCGCCGATGGAATGGCCCAGCGTGTCATTGACCTCTTTGAACCGATCGAGATCAATGTTGAGCAGCGCGGCGTGAAACCCGCGTTGCCTGAGCTGAACCATTTCCTCCTCAAGCGTCTCCTGGAACTGATAGCGGTTCGGGAGATTGGTCAGATCATCAAAATGCGCGATGCGCTCGATCTCGCGAAGCGCGCGCTTTTGTATCGTCACGTCCTCGATGACGGTGATGAAGGATCCCGCTTCGGCGCGTTCGCAGTGAAATTCAAAAAACCGCTCGCCGAGCTTGTGCGTGAAGATGTTCGCACGCGGCATGGTGACGTGCCGCCTCCATCGCTCAAAAAAGATTTTGCATTCCTGCGACGACATGCCGACGCTCTTGCCGATCGCATGCGCCAGCGCTTCGAGCCGGATCGGCGTCGTCGCCGCGACGATGCCGAAGAAATCGATGACGCGCCGATTGACGACCGTGACCGAGAGGTCGGCGTCGCCCATGCACAGGCCGTGCGTCATCGAGTTCAGCGCGAGGCTGAATTTCTGCCGTTGGCGGGTGGCGTCCAAGCCGTTGCGCAGCGCCGACTCCAAATTGCCGTGCAGAAATTTGGTCGTTGAGTGAATGGAGACGATCAGCAGCACGACAATCAGCGCCAGGCCGAGGTAGCGCCGTTCTTCATGCATCATCGCGGCGATCGCAAGGGGAAGCGCGAGGCCGAGCGATTGCGCAAGAACGATCCAGGGACGGCCGGCGTTGCGACCCGCAAGTCCGCTCAGGCCGCTCATCATGATGACGATGCTGTAAATGCCGAGAACGTCGTTGTAATGGTTGTAGAACAAGACGGCGACGGAAGCGCCGACCGCCGTCATGAAGCCGACCGCGCCGATCGCGTAGAGCCTCTCCCATTCCCGTGAATCGCGTCGTCGAAGCGAGACGGGCGCGCGTGCATGCGCCAGGAAGACATAAAGACGAAAGGCGCCGAGAACGGCGATCAGCGCCACGAAGTAGAGATAGACTTGCTCGCCGAGAAGAAACCAGGCGAGCGCAGGCGCGATGAGGCCGCCGAGAAGGCCCGCAAAAAACGAACCGGCGGTGCCGAACAGGGTTTCAACGAGATCGCTGTGGATCTGAACGTCGGAACTTTCGCTGGCGGCTGGTTTCCTGCGGACGAGCATCAGCTAATCCTTTTTGGGAGGCGGCGGCTTTTTCGAAGCCTCGCCCTTGCCGCCGGGAAGCTCGTCGCCGGGAAGACGCAACTGCGCCGAAACAAGGCGCTCCATATAGCGCAGGTCATGCCGCGAAATGGCCATGGAGCAATCCGTCCAAAGCTCGACCACCCGAAGCAATTCCTCCTTTCGTACGGGGAAACATTGCTTGCGAAACTTGACGAGGGCCTGACGGCGCCGCCAGTTTGCGCCGTCGGGGTCGAGCATCCACTCATGGGCGGTTTCGAGCGCCCGGCCTTCCGGCGCGACGACGTCGATGATGTCGAGATCGAACAGTTCGCGCGCGGAATAAACGCGACCGGCCGAGAGAATTTGCTGGGTGCGCGCGGGTCCGACGCGCCGCGTCAGAAAGGTCACAGCGCCCATCCCCGGGAAAGTGTTGAAGGCGATCTCGGGCACGCCGAGACGCGCGCTCTCCTCGGCGATGACAAAGTCGGTGGCCAGCGCCCCTTCGAAGCCGCCGCCCATGCACTGTCCCCGAACGACGGACAGCGTCAAGACAGGAAGATCGAAGGCTGACGCCAGCGTGTACATCACCTCGATGCACGCATAGGCGTAGGTGAGGAGCGAATCTCGATCATTGTTCCTGATGCAGGAAACGAATGTCGCAAGATCGCCGCCCAGGCTGAACACATTCGGCTTCTTGGAGGCCATCACGATGTAGCGGATCGGCCATTTCGCGCCCTCCGTCTGCGCCAGACGTTTGATCGCGTCACGAAAGTCGATTGCGTCTTGCAACATCCGCAAAGTGTAGCAATGCGGCGAGTCGGCGCGATAGTTCATCCACACCGATTGTGTCTGTGCGTCATATTCAATGTCGAGATGTTCGAAGCGCCAGTGAGGGAAATCTTGGGGAGGATGCCGTAGGTGCGCGGCGCTACTCATATCCAATACTTCGGGGCCAAGGCCTCCCCCCTCGATCAGGCAAGAAAACAAGCCGTCCGTATCCCGCCGCAGGGCGCGGCGGCGCGGGCGGGCTAGGCCGCCCAAAGCTTCAAGTGAGTTCGATCCAGCATTTGGCAATGCCTTCAACTCGCGGTCGAAGCTTTTTCCGTCACAGAAGTTCAGACAGAGAACTGAACAGACGGAAAAAACGTGATTCTATTTCTGGGCTCTATTAACCTTTTTGACGCTTCCTCTAGGCGACTTCGAACCAAGTCGCCAGTCCGCCCGCTTCGTGCTCCAGAATATCATCATGCACGGCCCATTTTCCAGGCGATTCCGCGAGGAAGGCGGCGTGCTTGGTTTTTCCGGGGGGAACGATCACGCCGTTGCGCCAATAAGGCTCCCATCCGTCGTCGAGGTCATGCAGAAGACGCATGCACTGCCCGTGAACATGCATCGCGAGCGCCGCTCCCGACTTGTTGACAAAACCCAGCGTCACCGGGGTTCCGCTGGCCACTTTGAAGAGCGGCGGGCCCTGGTAGCCTTTGGTCACAGCGCCATTGATCGTCCAGGCGGGGCCGGTTGCGGCCTTGCGCGGTTCGATCACAAGATCGACCTTCTTGGCGCTTGCAAGCCTGATCTCGGCAGGAAGCGCCGCATTCTGCGGCAGCGACGCTATCGGCGGTCGCTTCGACGCCTTTGCGCCCTTGGCGTCCGCGACGAAAAGGTCGCGATCCTCGCCGTTCGGTCCGCGCAAGATCAAATTGGCCTTGGCGCCCTCCGTCTCCGGCATGTCGAACATCAGCTCGAAGCGGGCCCCCGGCGCGACGGGAATGCTCCGCTTGATCGGTTCGAAGGCGTCGCACGGCTGGCCGTCGATGGCGATCACGAAAGGCTGCGCGCCGGCGAGGGACAGCACCATGATGCGCGCGTTGCTGAGATTGGCCAGGCGCAGCCGCACCCTGGCGCCGGGCGCCAGGCTCTGCAGGGCCGGCGCAGCCTTGCCGTTGACGCAGAGCAGCGGGCCGATCCGGCCGACGCCGCGCGCGGCCGCCGGATCGTCGAAGCCGCCAACGACCTGGCCCGCGTCATCGAGACGCCAGTCGTCGAGCACGAGAAGCAGGTCGGCGTCCGTGGGCGGCGGCGCCGGCTCGTCGACGACGAGCAGGCCCTTGAGGCCGCGCCCCATAAGTTCCGGCGTCGCGCCATAGACGCTCGGCCGGTAGCAGAACAGGCCGGGATCGGCGAGCCTGCGGCGGTAATCAAAGGACCCGCCCGGCGCGACCGCCGCCTGCGTCAGCGGCGCGACGCCCTCCATCGCATTGTCGCCGCGCAAGCCGTGCCAGTGAATGGTTGCGGGCTGGTCGAGCCTGTTCAGGAAACGGACGGCGAGTTCGTCGCCCTGCTGGTGGCGCAGGAGGGGTCCCGGCGCGCTTCCGTCGAAACCGAGAATGCTGGTTTCGCCGTCGCCGGACAGGCGCGCCTTCCCCGGCCGCGCCTCGATCAGGCGCAGGGCGCGCGGCGGCGACTGCGCCACGGCCGGAAACGCCGCCAGGCTGGCGACGACGCCGGAAAGAACGACTCGGCGGGAGAGAGATTGTGACATCGCCATCTAGCTATGGCGCAGCCCGGCCCGTTGGGCAATGATCGAGCGCTTCAACCTTTCTCGCGCCGTGAGGGGAGCGCGAGGTCGCACGAGGAGGCTTGAGACATGAGCGCGCCGCGCATCAACAAGACTGCCGCTATTTTAGGCTTCTGCTGCGCATGCGGGTTTCTGCCGCTCGCCGCCTGGGCGCAGGCGTCGCAAGGCTATTCCGATTACCGACAGTCGCTGATCGCCGGCGGCTGGAAGCCGAACGTCGGCTACGGGCTGAAAACCGCCCGCGGCAAGCCCCTATATAAGTTTCCGGAAGTCGTCTGCGGTCCGACGCTCTGCAACGCCAAATGGCGCGACCCCCAGGGTCGCGAAAAAGTCGTCACGCTGATCCGCGGCCTCGAGGGGGCGGATCACCGGGTGGCGCCGCAATAGCCGGCGGCGGCTGGCATCCCGCCGCGTCCATGCTATAGAGCGACGCCCGACGAATCGAGTTCGCGCTTGGGAGCGCCTTGGCGCGCCCTCAAAACGCGCTAGGGACTGCGCCTTTTCGGGGAACAGGATCGTTTGAGAGGGAATCGAACGGTTCGATTTCATCTCAAGCGATCCCGGTTCACGGGCAGGGAAATTGAGGCGGCCCTATCCGCCGATCGCGGGCGTGGCGGAACTGGTAGACGCGCCGGATTTAGGTTCCGGTGACGAAAGTCGTGGGGGTTCGACTCCCTCCGCCCGCACCAGAGCCGCCTACCGTGGCAGTTGCATAATCATCGTCGCGCGCCGGCGACGTCGCAGTCATTAAGAAGGCAAATCGAGATGGAAGTAACGCAGACCTCCTCGCAGGGCTTGAAGCAGGAATACAAGGTGGTCCTGCCGGCCGGCGAACTCGCCGCCAAGCTCGCCGCCCAGCTCAGCGAGATTCAGGCGAAAAGTCAGATCAAGGGATTCCGTCCCGGCAAGGCGCCGATCGGCCATCTCAAGAAGCTCTACGGCAAGAGCATCATGAGCGACGTGCTGCAGGAGGCGGTCAATGACGCCAACCGCAAGATCGTCGAGGAAAACGAGCTGCGCATCGCGCTCGAGCCGAAGATCGATTTCCCCGGTGGGCAGGAGGAAGTCGAGCGTGCGCTGACGGCGGAGGGCGATTTCTCCTATGTCGTCACCTTCGAAACGCTGCCGAAGTTCGACATCGGCGGCTTCGACGACATCTCCCTGGAGCGCCCCGTCGCCGAAGTGGGGGAGGACGATATCGAGAAGGCGCTGCGGTCTCTCGCCGATCGAGCTCAGGAATTCGAGGCGAGGCCAGAAGGGGCCAAGGCCGAGAAGGGCGACAGGCTGACGATCGATTTCACCGGCAAGCTCGACGGCGAGCCCTTTGAGGGCGGCGCGGGCGGGGACGTCGATCTGGTTCTGGGCGCGGGAACCTTCATTCCCGGTTTCGAGGAGCAGCTCGAGGGCGCCGCCGCCGGCGACCAGCGGGTCGTCAAGGTCCGGTTCCCCGAGAACTATGCGGCCAAGCAGCTCGCGGGGAAGGACGCCGAATTCGACGTGACGGTCAAGTCCGTTTCGGCGCCCAAGACGCTCGGGCTCGACGAGGAGCTCGCCAAGAAATACGGCTTCGAGTCGCTCGAGGCGATGAAGACCGCCGTTCGCGGCAATCTCGAAGCCGATTTCGACAAGGCTTCGCGCGAGAAGCTGAAGCGCGCGCTCCTCGACGCGCTCGACAGCCGCTATTCCTTTGAGCTGCCGGAGAGTCTTGTCGAACAGGAATTCGCCAATATTTGGGGCCAGCACGAGCAGGAAAGTCAGCGGGCGGGCCAATCCGTCGCCGAAGACGGCAAGACGGAGGAAGAGACCAAGGCCGAGTTCCGCAAGATCGCCGAACGGCGCGTGCGCTTGGGGCTGGTTCTGGCGGAGATCGGCAAAAGCGCCGACGTGAAGGTGGACGAAAAGGATCTGACCGACGCTTTGGTCGAGCGGGCGCGCATGTTCCCGGGCCAGGAGAAGGCGGTTTGGGACTATTACCGCAACAATGAGCAGGCGCTCGCCCAGCTCCGCGCCCCGATCTATGAGGAGCGCGTCGTCGATCACCTCGCCAAGCTGATCAAGATCGCCGACAAGACCGTCTCCCGCGAAGAGCTGTTCAAGGAAGACGAGGAATAGTCGGGCTACGGCTGCCGTCCCCGCGGGCGGCGGCGCGCCGCGAGGAAATCCGGCATCACAGGCTCATGCGCATGGCGCGCTGCTGGGATCGTGGCGCGACGGCCGCAATCGAGTCTTTGCGTCCGGCGCGGGCGCAGATATATGACGGGTCAAGCTCCCGGCGAGGCGCATCAGCCTCCGCCGGACCCACAGAGGCGATACGCGATGCGCGATCCAATCGAAAACTACAGCCAATATCTCATCCCACAGGTGATCGAGAACACTTCGCGCGGCGAGCGCGGCTTCGACATCTATTCCCGCCTGCTGCGCGAGCGCATCATCTTCGTCACCGGGCCGATCGAAGATCACATGGCGTCGGTGATCATCGCGCAGCTGTTGTTTCTAGAGTCCGAGAACCCCAAAAAGGAAATCTCGCTCTACATCAATTCGCCGGGCGGCGTGGTGACGTCCGGCCTCGCCATCTACGACACGATTCAGTTCATCAAGCCGAAGGTCTCGACGCTATGCGTCGGGCAGGCGGCGTCGATGGGCTCGCTTCTGCTGGCCGCGGGCGCCGACGGTCTGCGCTATGCGCTCCCGAACGCGCGCGTCATGCTTCACCAGCCGTCCGGCGGCTTTCAAGGTCAGGCGTCGGACATCCAGCGCCACGCCGAAGACATTCTGAAAGTCAAAAAGCGCCTCAATGACATCTATGTCCGTCACACGGGCAAGGACTATGAGACGATCGAGCGCACGCTCGACCGCGATCATTTCATGTCGGCGGAGGAGGCGCGGCATTTCGGGATCGTCGACGCCGTGCAGGAGCGGCGGCCTGACGACGAGAGCGACGCCAAGCGCTAAACGCTGAAGGCGTCGGCCGCGTTTTCTGAGCGTCCGGCGCCAATTGCTTGAGGGATTGGGGCACTGGGGCGCGCATGTTTCGGAAAATTCTGATCGCCAATCGCGGCGAGATCGCTTGTCGCATCATTAAGACGGCGAAGCGCATGGGACTGTCCACCGTCGCCGTCTATTCCGACGCCGACGCCGACGCGCTGCATGTCGAAATGGCGGATGAAGCCGTCCATCTCGGGCCGCCCCCCGCCGCCCAATCTTATCTGCTGATCGATAAGATCGTCGCCGCCTGTAAGGAAACGGGCGCCGAGGCGGTGCATCCCGGCTATGGCTTTTTGTCCGAGCGCGCCGCCTTCGCCAATGCGCTCGCCGAGGCGAATATCGTTTTCATCGGCCCCAATATTCGCGCCATCGAGGCGATGGGCGACAAGATCGAGTCGAAGAAATTCGCCTCGGCCGCCAATGTCAGCGTCGTGCCCGGCTACCTCGGCGTCATCGAGAACGCCGAAGAGGCCGTGACGATCGCCAGGGACATCGGCTATCCGGTGATGCTCAAAGCGTCGGCCGGCGGCGGCGGCAAGGGCATGCGCATCGCATTTTCCGACGCCGAAGTGATCGAAGGCTTTACGCGCGCGCGTTCGGAGGCGGCGTCTTCCTTCGGCGACGACCGCGTCTTCGTCGAGAAGTTCATCGTCAATCCGCGCCACATCGAAATTCAGGTGCTCGGTGACAAGCATGGCAATGTCATCCATCTGAACGAGCGCGAATGTTCCATTCAGCGCCGCAATCAAAAGGTGATCGAAGAAGCGCCGTCGCCGCTGCTGGACGAGAAGACTCGTCGCGAAATGGGCGCGCAGGCCGTCGCGCTCGCCAAGGCCGTGAACTATGATTCGGCGGGCACGGTCGAATTCGTCGCCGGTCAGGACAAGAGCTTCTACTTCCTCGAAATGAACACCCGTCTGCAGGTCGAGCATCCGGTGACGGAGCTCATCACCGGCGTCGATCTCGTCGAGCAGATGATCCGCGTCGCCGCCGGCGAGCCGCTGCAACTGAAGCAGGAAAACGTCAAGATCAACGGCTGGGCGGTCGAGAGCCGCATCTACGCCGAGGACCCGACGCGCAACTTCCTGCCCTCGGTCGGGCGACTGGTCAAATACCGTCCCCCGGAAGAGAAGCGCGAGGGCGGCGTCACGGTGCGCAACGACACCGGCGTCACCGAAGGCCGCGAGATCTCGATCCATTACGATCCGATGATCGCCAAGCTGGTGACGCATGCGCCGGACCGTCTTCGGGCGATCGTGGCGCAGGCCGACGCGCTCGACCGCTTCGTGATCGACGGGATTCGGCACAATATTCCGTTTCTGTCGTCGCTCATGCAGAGTCCGCGCTGGCGCTCCGGCAATCTCTCGACGGGCTTTATCAGTGAAGAATATCCGGAAGGATTTTCCTCGCCCGAGCCTCGCGGAGATCTGGCGCACACGCTTGCCGCGATCGCGACGCTCATGGACCACATCGGCAATGAGCGCAAACGCAAGATCTCCGGACAGCTGCGCGGCGGCAGGCCGGTCGAATTCGAGCGCGAACGTGTGTGCATGCTGGGCGAGCAGCGATTCGACGTCTGCGTCGAGGCGCAAGGCGAAGCGCTGATCGTGCGTTTCGCCGAGGGCGATCAGCGCGCCCATCGCGTTTCGACCCAGTGGCGTCCGGGCGAACTCGTGCTCGAAGGCGATGTCGACGGCCGCACGGTCTATGTGCAGGCGCGGTCCATCCTCAACGGCTATGCGCTGTCGCATCAGGGCGTCGACGTCACGGCGCGCGTCTACACCAAGCGCGAGGCGGAGCTTGTCGCCTTCATGCCGAAGAAGAAGGACGCCGGCGCCTCCAAGCACCTGTTGTGTCCGATGCCCGGCCTGGTGAAGACCGTCGACGTGACGGAAGGTCAGGAGGTCAAGGCTGGGGAAGCCTTGTGTATGGTCGAAGCCATGAAAATGGAGAACGTGCTGCGCGCCGAGCGCGACGTGACCGTGAAGAAGATCCTGGCCAAGGCCGGCGACAGCCTTGCGGTCGACGCCGTGATCATGGAGTTCGCGTAAGTGCGAGAATTTGCGCTTCTTGTTTTGAGCGCCATATGCTACCAAAATGGATGTGTTTCGTCTCCATTTTGGAGCCAGAATGCCCGTCACTCTCTCCATAAAGAATGCGCCTGACGATGTCGTCGCCAAGCTGAAGGCGCGCGCAGCGCGCAATCACCGTAGCCTCCAGGGCGAATTGATGGCGATTGTGACGGCGGCCGCTGAGGAGAGCCATGCGACGCTGGCCGATATACGGGATAGCGTCCGGGGGCTGAAACTAAGCGCGCGCAGCGAGTCGGCAGAAATCGTCCGGCAGATGCGCGACGAGCGAACGCGTGCGCTCGGCGATCGTCGTTGACGCCTCCGCTTTCGCCGCTGTCCTGTTCAAAGAACCGGAAGGCGAGGTCCTTGCGGATTCATGGGCGAATTCTATTATCGTCGCGCCAAGCTTGCTGTGTTACGAAATTGGAAACGTCGCGCTGACAAAAGCGCGCCGCTATCCTGACATAGCGGATGACTGCATTGAGGCCTACGACATCTTTCTGCGGCTCAAAATCCAATTTGCCAAGGTTGGATTGCGCGAGGCGTTGGCGTTTGCCCAGCGCCGGAACTTGACCATCTACGACGCCTCATATGCTTGGCTTGCATTGTCGCGCGGTCTCGATCTTATAAGTTTGGACAGAAGACTTATCGCTGCGTTCGAAGCCGAGAAGTCCGCCACGCATGGCCGATAGCGAAATTACAAATTCAGAAACAAACTCACCGAAAGAATGTGATTGATCCGGTGATCGAACGTCTGCTCGCGCCGCGAGACGACGCGCGATTGGATGAGCTGGTTCATGTAGCCGATCTCGACGCGCGCCTTCTCACTGAAACTGTAGCCGAGGCCGGCGAAGCCGCGATTTTGATCAAAGCCGAACCGCGTCGCAGGCGTCGTTGAATTCAGCCGCACAAACACTTCATCCCAGAGCACGAGGCTCAAGGGAGCGTTTTCCCAGAGCGGATGCGAAAAGCGCACAAATTGGCGCAGGCGCCATTCGACGGTGTTCACGTTCTGAATAAAACGCTGCTCGAGGCGGGTGCGGCTTGTCAGATCGCCGAAGGCGGCCTTGTCGGTGAGCAGGACCTGTTGCCAGATCCGATTTTCATGTTGCGTTTTGGCGTCTTGCGGAAAGGTCGCGACATGCGCGTAGCCGAGCCACAGGCTGGCCTTGTCGGATAGCGCATAGCCGACGCCGGCGCGCCCCAGCGCCTGATCGGCGGCGGCGCCGTCGTTCCGAAAGCGCCCCTGGCTTTCCAGCCATAGCCGCCATTTCTCCAGCCCTGGATCGAATGAGCCGAGCTTGGCGATGGTCGTGACGTTTTCCCAGATCCTGAAATCTTCGTCGACGGCCGCCGCCGGGCCGGCCGTCGCGAAAACGCCGAGCACCGACCCGCCGCAAGCGGCGATCCGTCTCGTCCTTTGAAGCGTCGCCGCTGACACCGCCGTCTCCCTGGACATCGAACGTCCTGCGCATTGGATCGACTCCTCTCAAGCCAGTCAAACGCCACAGGACGCGCTTTTAGAGACAGTGGATCAGGCCGCGACCGATGTTGGCGCGGGACGCGCCCGCTCCCGGAACAGGCCGTGCAGCGCATCCCAATCGAGCGCCAGTTCGCCGCCGTCGCTGCGAAGTTGCTCGTCCCAGCTCGCGAGCAGATCGAGACAGGCGTGATCGATATAGGTCAGCTCGTTGAGATGCACATGGAGGCGCGCCCCCCGCGGTAAGGCTTCAAAGGCGGCGGCGAGCTGCGGCAGTCGGATGAAGGTCGCGGCGCCTTCAAGATGGATCACGGTCATGCCGTCGATCTGCTCGGCGCGGATGTTGAGATGCGAGAACGTATAGAGCAAGCGCGCGACCGACAGTCCGACGCCGACCGCAATGCCGGTCAGCACGTCGGTCGCGACCACCGTCGCCAGCGTCGCCGCGTAGATGCCGGTTTCGACGCGGTCCTGACCCCAGAGAAAGCGCGCGAAGCCGAGATTGATCAGATTGATTCCCGCGTAAACCAGCACCGCCGCGAGACTTGCGACGGGGATGATGCGCAGCACGTCGGGCGCGAGGGTGATGAACAGCAGAATCCACAGGCCGTGGAGCACGGTGGAGAGTCTCGTGCGTCCACCCGCCGTGACATTGGCTGAACTGCGCACGATGACGCCGGAGACCGGCAGCACGCCAAGAACGCCGCAAAGCAAATTGCCGACGCCCTGCGCGACAAGCTCCTTGTTGTAGCGGGTGCGGGGCGTGCGCCGCTGCATCGCGTCGACCGCCGTCGCCGTCAGCAGCGATTCCGCGCTGGAGACAAAGGCGAGCGACAGCGCCGCCGCCCAGAGCGCGCCTTCGCCGATCCGGCCGAGAGCGTGCGTCGTGGGCAAGTTGATCGCAGCGAAAAGATCGTCCGGCGCCGGGACATATTTGATGTCGAGGGCGAAGAACGCCGCGACCGCCGTCGCCAGGCCTACGCCGACGAGCGGAGCGGGGAGAAACGACAGCCATTTCGGCGCCCAGCGGCGCCAGGAGAGAATAGCGGCGACCGTGAGCAGTCCAATCAGCGCCGCGGGCCGATGCGCCTCCATCGTGACGCCCTTCCAAACGGCGAGCGGCAGCGACCAGAGATTGATGACGCCGCCAAACTCCTGTCCTGTCCCGGGCGGCGTATCGTCGACCATGACGTGAAATTGCGAGGCGAAAATCAGCAGGCCGATTCCGGCGAGCATGCCCTGAATCAGCGCCGGCGCGACCGCCCGGAACACCGGTCCGAAGCGCAGGGCGCCGGCCGCAATCTGAATCACCCCCGACATCATCACGATGAGCCCGAAGACCTCGAAGCCGAGGTCCTTGATGAATACGGCGGCCATCACCGCCGCGCCATTCGCCGCGCCGCTCACTTGCAGGGGACAGCCTGAAAGCAGGCCGACAACGACGCCGCCGATGACGCCGCTGATGAGGCCGACGGCGGCGGCGCTCTCGAAGGGAAAGCCGGCGACGAGCGCGAGACCCATCGACAAGGGAAGAGCGACGAGCAGCACGACGACGGAAGCGAAGACGTCGTCTTTGATCGCAGAGAGGCGAGAAGGCGCCACATCTAGTTCTAAAGACATTTTCGTATCCTTTGATGGTTCGGGTTCGCGGCGGCGGCGCGAACTCAGACGTCAACGCTGACGCGCTCTTTCTCTTCCGGCGCGGGCACATCCGGCGGCGACGGCGCACGCCCGAATTGGCGCGTCGCCGGGTCGTAGACAAAGACTTCGCCCGTCTCGATCTTGTAGACCCAGCCATGCAGCCTGAGTTTGTCCTGAGCGAGCGCGGAGGCGACGACAGGATGCGTGCGCAGGTTTTCGAGCTGCGCGAGCACATTCTCCTGGATGGCGACGTTGAGCTGTTCCGCCCCGGTTCTGTCCGCGTATTTTTCGTGCATGATGCGCCGTGTCGCTTCGGCGTGCGACAGCCAATCGCTCAGCGCGGGAAAGGCTGCGGCCGGCGGCGGATCGAGCAGGCCCTTCATCGCGCCGCAATGCGAGTGGCCGCAGACGATGATGTCCTTGACGCCAAGGCCCGCGATCGCGAATTCGATCGTCGCCGCTTCGCCGCCGCGCACGGCGCCGTAGGGCGGCACGAGATTGCCGGCGTTGCGCAGGATAAAAAGGTCTCCAGGCGCCGACTGGGTGAGCAGGCACGGGTCGATGCGCGAATCGGCGCAGGTGATGAACAGCGTCTCCGGCGCCTGACCTTTAGCGAGGCGTTCGAACAATTCGCGCTGGCTGCCGAACACCCGCGACTGAAACTGGTGGAGACCCTCGATCAACCGCTGCATTTTGAACTCCTGTCGCTGAGGCGACCGTCGCGATTCTTTTGGTGATGTAGCGCGCCGGCCGCGGGCCAGTGCGATGAACGCGGAGCGATGCGCCGCCGCCGCCGCGCTGACGCCTTCAACATGGCGCAGGGGGTTGAGATTGAAAATAAGGATAGATAAATTAGTTACATCGATAAAAGCTATGTGACCATGGAACGTCTCAACTATCAGCACCTGTTCTACTTCTGGAACGTCGCCCGCGAGGGCGGCGTCACCCGCGCGAGTGAAAAGCTCGGATTGGCGCAGCCGACGATCAGCGGCCAGATCGCGGTTTTCGAGGCGTCGATCGGCGCGCAGCTCTTCCGCAAGGAAGGCCGCAATCTCGTGATGACCGAAACCGGACGCACGGTGTTCAATTACGCCGACGAAATATTTTCGCTTGGCCGCGAGCTCGGCAGCGCCTTGAAGAACCGCGCGGGCGCAGTCAGCGTCAGGCTGAGCGTCGGCGTGTCAAACGCCCTGCCGAAACTCGTCGTCTATCGTCTGCTCGAACCCGCTCTCGCCGCGCATAATCAGGTCGTCTGTCATGAGGATAAGACCGAGCGCCTCCTGGCCGAACTGCCGGTGCATGGAGTCGATCTCGTGTTTTCAGACTGGCCTGCGACAGGCGCCGCGGATGCGCGCATCTACAATCATCCGATCGGCGAATGCGGCGTGGCTGCGTTTGCGACGCTCGAACTGCAGCAGCGCTATCGGAAGAATTTCCCGCGATGTCTCGATGGCGCGCCGCTCCTGCTGCCGACATCGAACACCGCGTTACGACGTTCGCTCGACCAATGGCTGGACGCCAACAGCCTCTTTCCGAAAATCGTCGCGGAGATTGAGGACAGCGCCCTGCTGAAGACATTCGGGGCGGCGGGCGCCGGCGTCTTCATGGCGCCGGCCGCCGTTCGCGCCCAGGTCGAGGAACAATATGGCGTCAAATATATCGCCACGCTCGACGGCGTCAGCGAGCGATTCTATGCGATCACCGCGCAAAGAAAAATCAAGCACGCGGGCGTCGCCGCCATCCTTGAGAGCGCGCGGGACTGGCTGCTCTAATCGTTAAATACGCGCGTCACATGACCCATTTTGCGGCCCGCGCGCGTCTCTTTTTTTCCGTAAAGATGCAGACAGGCGCCGTCTTCACGCGCCAGCTCCGGCCATGCGTCGACGTCGTCGCCGATCAGATTGCGCATCTCCACGCGGCGGCCGTGCCGGCGCGCGGCGCCGAGCGGCCAGCCGGCGACCGCGCGCATATGCTGCTCGAATTGCGAGGTCAGCGCGCCGTCGAGCGTCCAATGTCCGGAGTTGTGCACGCGCGGCGCGATTTCATTCACGATCAAGGTTTCGTGGCCGCCGTCGCGGACCACAAACATCTCCACCGCGATCACGCCGACGTAATCGGCCGCCTCGGCGAGGCGCCGTGCGATGTCGATCGCCTGTGTCGCCGTCTCGTCGCCGATCTCGGCGGGCGCCAGGGTCCTCGCCAGTATGTGATGCTCGTGCAGGTTTTCGGAAACGTCATAGGCGCGAAATTCGCCGTGCAGTCCGCGCGCGGCGACGACCGACACTTCCTTCTCGAACGGCACCACGCTTTCCAGAATGCATGGCGCGCCGCCAAGTGTGCGAAAGGCGACGGCGAGGTCGCCGCCGTCGCGCAACTGGGTCTGACCCTTGCCGTCGTAGCCGAGGCGCCGCGTCTTCAGGATCGCGTTGCGGCCGAGCTGGGCGACGGCGCGCGCCAGCGCGCCGGCGTTGTCGACCGCGACGAAATCGGCCGTCGCGATCCCGAGGCTTTGCACGAACTGCTTCTCGATGAGCCGGTCCTGGGTCAGGGCCAGCGCCCTAGGGTTGGGGCGCACCGGCCGATGCGCCTCGAGCACTTGCGCCGTGCGGGCGGGCACGTTCTCGAATTCATACGTCACGACATCGACCGATTCGGCGAAGGCGGCGAGAGCCGCCTCGTCGCTAAAGTCCGCTTGCGTGCGCGCCGCGCAGACGTCGAAGGCGGGGTCGTCGGCGACTGGCGAGAAGACATGCGCCTTCAGTCCGAGCCGCGCGCCCGCCAGCGCCAGCATGCGCGCGAGCTGGCCGCCGCCAAGAACGCCGATCGTCGCGCCCGGCGCGAGCATCAAGCGCCGTCGCGCGGCGTCGCCGCTACATTGTCGGTCTGACGCGCGCGATAGTCGGCGAGTCGCGCGGCGAGCGCCTTGTCGGCGAGGGCGAGAATCGCGGCGGCGAGCAGCGCGGCGTTGATTGCGCCGGCCTTGCCGATGGCCAGGGTTCCCACGGGCACGCCGCCCGGCATCTGGACGATCGAGAGCAGCGAATCGAGGCCTTTCAGCGCTTCCGATTCGACGGGAACGCCGAGGACCGGCAGCGGAGTCATCGCGGCTGTCATGCCCGGCAGATGCGCGGCCCCGCCGGCCCCGGCGATGATGACTTGAAAGCCCTCCGATTCGGCGCCCTTCGCGAACGCCGTCAGTCGATCGGGCGTGCGATGGGCCGAAACGATGCGCGCGTCATAGCCGATCTCAAGCGCCGCGAGAGTTTCCACCGCGTGGCGCATCGTCGCCCAGTCGGATTGCGACCCCATGATGACGGCGACCGGCGGCTTCGACTTCCCCACTCTGGCTTCCTTCGCAAAGGGAAGCCATGCGGCATAGACGATGGCTTCCCGATAGGCAAGCGCGCGATCGGCGTCGATCACGGGCCGATTTCGCTTCGCGAGCGGGCGGCGCGCAGCTAAAGAACCCTGCAAGATTTTCTTTGGTCGGAGTGGACGCGACATGGATGAAGGTCTGAGGCAGGCGGTCGCGGTGCTGGCCGTGGCGATGATCGTCGCAATCGCCGCGCGTCAGATCAGACTGCCCTATACGGTCGGACTGGTTCTCGTCGGCGCCGCCGTCGCTCTCTCGGGCGCGGACTTCGCGCCGCATCTCACTCATGATCTGATTTTCGACCTCGTCCTGCCGCCGCTCCTGTTCGAGGCGGCGCTGACGCTGTCCTGGCGCGAACTGGTGCGCGATTCACTGCCTTTGCTCGCGCTCGTGGGAATCGGAACGGTCGTTTCCGCAGCCGTTGTCGCGGCGTCGATGATGACGGTGCTCGACTGGCCGCTTTTTTCGGCGATGCTGTTTGGCGCGCTGATCGCGGCGACGGATCCGGTCGCGATCATCGCGATGTTCAAGGACAACCGGATCAAAGGCCGCATGCGGCTGCTGGTCGAAAGCGAAAGCCTGCTTAACGACGGCGCTGCGGCGGTGCTCTTCGTCATGGCGCTCGCCTTCGTGCAAAGCGGCGGCGCGGACCAGAGCGCCGCGACGACCGCCTTGACTCTCCTGAAAGTCGTGTTCGGCGGCGTCTTTGTCGGGGCGCTGTTCGGCGGGGCCGCCATCCTCGCGTCGCTGCGCACCTCGGAACATCTCATCGAAGCGGCGCTGACGACCATCGCCGCATTCGGCTCGTTTCTGGTCGCCGAATATTTCCATGTCTCTGGCGTGCTGGCGACGGTGACGGCCGGCCTCGTCATGGGCAATCTGGGCCTGCTGAGCGAGCAGGAAGGCGGCTACATCACCCTCAAGGGGCGCGAATTCGTTCTGTCCTTTTGGGAGTTCGCGGCCTTCCTGGCCAATTCCATGGTGTTTCTGATGATTGGCGCGGATGTGGCGTCGACTCCATTCGGCGCCGTGGGGGCGACGGCGCTGGCCGTGGGGATCGCCACGGTGCTTTGCGCGCGCGCCATCGTCGTCTATCCGCTGAGTTCGTTGTTCTTCCTTTCGCGATGGAAGATCTCGTTTCGCGAGCAGCATGTTCTCTGGTGGGGCGGCTTGCGCGGCGCGCTTGCGCTCGCCCTGGCGCTGTCGCTTCAGGACGATCTGCCGCAACGCGACGAGATACTCGCCATCACTTTCGCCGTGGTCGGCTTCTCGATCGTGGTTCAGGGCCTCACCATGCCGCTGCTGCTCCGCGCCCTCGGCTTCGTGGCGCGGCGGCCATAGCGGCGATCCGGGCGCCGCGCGGCGGGAGGACGAAGCCGACCCCGCTTAAGCGATAATGTCGGGCGTGAGCTGGTCTTCGAGATAGGCGATGCGGTCGCGCAGCAGCAGCTTGCGTTTCTTCAGACGCTGAATCTGCAGCTGATCGGCGACGCCGATCGCCAGCAACGCGTCGATCGCGGTCTCCAGATCGTGATGCTCCAGCCGGAGCCGTTCGACTTCGGCGCGAGTCGCGCCCGTGTCGATCTCGCTCGGTGTGTCGTTCATTGACTGCCGCCGTCACACGCCATTGAACGCCGGGGAATCATTTGCTCCGTCGCGCGATTATCGCGCGGCGGGCAAGAGTCGTTCAAGCGAATTGCTCTGTCGTCACTCATAGGCGCTCCGCATCTCGTCGATTGCAGCGATTTTGGCGTACAGCGGCGTCCAGTCGTCGCGCTCGGCGATCGCCGCCCAAAGCGCCTCGACCTCGTCGATCAGCATCGTACAGGGCGCCGCGCGCTGAAAGTAGGGGTGATCCAGGCGCGCCGTCGGCGCCGGCCGATGTTCGGCCAAAGCGGCGTGAAGCGGCATGAAAGCCTCCGCTTCATAATGCGTTGCGGACGGACTGCGTTTGGCGCGTTCGGCGGAGGCCATGCCGCCGCGCCAATCGAAAAAGGTCCGTTCGAAGGGCGCCTGCGTCACTGTCAGAAAATCGACAAAGGCCTTCGCCAGCGCGGCGTCGGCGTCCTCGCCGGCCGACGCGAGCCCGAGCCGATTGAGCAGCGCCGCCCGAAATTCCTGCTGGATGCGCGTGGGAAAGGTCCCCAGAACCTTTTCGGCGGTCTTTAGACCGATAAGGGGGATCAGACATTCGGCCAGGCGGGACAGATTCCAGCCGAGCGCGCCGGGCTGTCGGCCAAAGGCGTAAAGCCCGCTTTCGTCGAAATAGGCGGCGGTGAAGGTCGGGTCATAGACCGGCGCAAAGCGCCATGGCCCATAGTCGAAGCTCTCGCCGGTGACGTTGATATTGTCGGAATTCAGCACGCCATGAACGAAGCCCGACGCCATGTAGCCGGCGCCGAGCCGCGCGACCCGCGCTGTGACCGCTTCGAGAAAGGCGAGGGCTCTCTCCGGCGCCGGCAGATCGGCGAGGGCGGGAAAATAGTAGCGGCAGACATGGTCGAGCAGCCGCTCGATCGCCGCGGCGTCGTCATGGAAGGCGAGGCGCTGAAACGTTCCGATGCGAATATGCGAATGCGACAGGCGCACCAGCACGCTGGAGCGCGTCGGCGAGGGTTCGTCGCCGCGCATCAGCGCCTCGCCCGTTTCGATCAGGCTGAAGGTCTTGGAAGTGTCGACGCCGAGCGCCTCCAGCATCTCCGTCGCCAGAATCTCGCGCACGCCGCCCTTGAGCGTCAGCCGTCCGTCGCCGCGCCGCGACCAGGGAGTCTGGCCGCTGCCCTTGGTGCCGAGATCGAGCAGGCGGCCGTCCTTGGCGTCGCGCAGCTGCGCGAAAAGGAAGCCGCGGCCGTCGCCCAGATCCGAGTTGTACACGCGGAACTGGTGGCCGTGGTAGCGCAGCGCCAGCGGACGCGCGAATCCGCCCGGGAGCGGCGAAAAGCGCCCCAAATGTTCGATCCACTCCGCATCGCTCAGCCCGTCGAGGCCGACCCGCGCCGCCCAACGCTGATTGCGGTAGCGGAGTCGATGTTCGGGGAAGGTGGCGGGTTCGACGCGGTCGAAGAAGGGCTCGCCCAGACCTTCGTGTAACGTCTCGGGGCGATAAAGCTCGGTAACGGGCATAACGACCGGGGCTCGCAAATCGCGCGCCGCGGCGCGAATGCCCAAAAAAATAAGGCGGAGATCTCTCTCCGCCCATGGCGTGAAGCAGAAAGTGAGCGAAAGGAAACGCTAATGTCGCGTTTCGCTAATCGACAATTTGGCGAGCTCGTCCTTGATCTGCAGCTTTTTGCGCTTGAGTTCCAGGATCTTCAATTCGTCCGTTCGGGGATGCAGCTGTTCCTGCTCGATCTCCTTTTTGAGCGCGTCATGGCGGCGCTGGAGTTCGACGATATGGCCCTGCAAGGACATGCGAAACCTCCTTAACTTCTCTCCGCTCGACAAGCGGGAGCGGCGTTAAGTCTGCCACAAAGCGGGCGCGCCGCAAGACTCGAAATCGTCAAACGTCACAAAACTTTTGCACACGCCGCCCGCATCCTTTACGGAACGTCAATCCTTTCCGTGGCTTGCGGTCAAGGCTGCCGCCAATGTCGCAGGCAAAGCCCGCTTGCGCGCCGCCGCGTTCGTCAGTATAGACGGGCGCTCCGGCCCACGGGCCTGGGGGCGCGTAGCTCAGCGGGAGAGCACTACGTTGACATCGTAGGGGTCACAGGTTCAATCCCTGTCGCGCCCACCATTAAAAGCGGCCCATTTCGGTTCGCCCATCGCCGCAAAGCCTGAAGACCTTGGCGCATTCTGCGTCACCCCAACATGCGCGTGAAACTGTCGCTGGCCGCTTGCCTGAGCGTATCCGCGCGCCATCTGGCGTCGTGTTTCGGCGAAGATCAGGGCCGGCATATGTTGAAGTATCCGCTCCTCATCCTGCTTGGCCTCACCCTCGCCGCCGGCGCGGCCCAGTCGAAAGGTCAAGCGAAGGCGCCCAAAAACTGTTTGCCCATCCTTCGCGCAGCCGGGGGCGCCCCGACGCGCCCTTACGGTCAGATCCCGTACTCGGTCTGGTACTACGTCCTTTATCAGCCGGTTTGCGACGGCAAATCCGAACAGACATGCATTTGGGCGTGTGGAAAGCCGCCGTCCCGCGACGGCGACGCCGAATGATGCGCGCGGCGCTTCTCGATTGCCTCGCTCCATTGCGACGTCCATAGCTGCTCCCATCCGCCCTGACCGGGCGAAAGCGGAGGAGACCATGGACCTGCCTGCGATTGACCCGCTGATTGGGATTGGCGTCGCCGCCTCGACCGCCATCACTGACGCGGTCTATGTGTTCTTCAACGCCGCCGTATCGGAGCGTCGGCGCGTGGCCGCCGCGAGCTGGAGCAGCATCTGGTATCTGCTCTCGGCCTTCGCGGTGATCAGCTATACGTCGAACTGGGCCTATGTGGCGTTCGCGGCGGTGGGCGCCTGGGTCGGCGGCTTCCTGTCCATTACAGTGCTGAACCGCCTCGTGCCCCTGCGCAAACCTTAAGGATTCCGCCCAAAAAAAACGCCGCTCGCGCGGCGCAGAGGAGTAAATTGTCCGCGCGCTTAATCGCGAACGACCTGATTGCGGTCCTGGATCAGCAGCGGCAGGCGCTTGGCCGAGGCGCTGGCGACGCTCATCTCCTGCTTGTCGCGCGCGAAGCCGCGCGCCTTTTGCTCATGATTGACGTTTGTCGCGAGACCTAGCGCCAAAAAGCCCACCCAAAACGCCAGGGGCACGAAGCGCGACTTCGAAAACGGCATTTGGGTCTCCCTTGATGCGCAAGGCGTTCTTGATTGGGACGATTGCAGCTTTCCCCAATCTGCGTCCAAGTAAAAGCGCCAGGAGCAAGCAACCTGATGGCGCCAGATAAAAACAGTTCTCCTCTCTGGCTGGCGTCCTCGCCTGCAGTCCTGCCAAAGTTGGCGCCAATGCTTACCTCGCCTGTGGACCTATGCGGCATGGTTGAAAGCGCATTAGCTTGCGCCCAGGGAGATTGCAGCGATGACCTTCACGACCACGGATCGTCCAGCGCCCATCGTTAAGAGCGGGCATGTGCAACTGTCGATCACTCTGGCTGAGTCAGACAAGAATACTCTGCAGAACCAGATCTTCGATCAGATCCGCTCGATGATCCTCAGCGGTCAGCTCAAATGCGACGATCCGATGCCGACCACCCGTGAGCTGAGCAGCCAGCTTGGGGTCTCACGCAACACGGCCGTGCTGGCCTATGAGCGGCTGATCGCGGAAGGCTATATCCGCACGAAGCCTTACGTCGGCACCTTCGTTTCGCCGGATCTGCCGGACACGGCGTTTCTGTCGGCCGATCAACGCACGCCGCAGACGGAAGAGCAGGGGGCCGCGATCGACGTTCCGGCGGCTTGCGGCGCGTTGCGCACCCATCGCCTCGCCGACCCGGAGCGCCGCCGTCTCGCCGCCGATTTCTGGGTGGGCCGGCCGGACGCGCGATCCTTTCCGCTCAAGGCCTGGTCGCACCACATCAAGAATCGGCTGAAGGCGGTCGGCGCCAATCTCACGAGCTATAATGACGCCGCAGGACTGATGGAGCTGCGGCGCGCGATCGCCAAACATCTCGCGCCGGCGCGCGGCGTCGTCGCCGATCCGGAACAGATCGTCATCGTCGGCGGCTGCCAGGACGGCTTCAATCTGGTCGGCCGCCTGCTCGTGACGCCCGGGTCCACCGCCGTCGTCGAGTCGCCCTGCTATCAGGGCGCCGCCTTCGTGCTCGAAAGCCTTGGGGCGACGCTTCACCCCGTGCCCGTGGACCAGGACGGGCTCGACGTGTCGCGATTGCCGAAAACCAGGGGCGCCGTCGCCTATGTGACGCCGTCGCATCAATATCCGATCGGCGTGACCATGAGCCTGCAGCGCCGGCTCGAGCTTCTCGCCTGGGCGACGCAATACGACGCCTACATCATGGAAGACGACTATGACAGCGACTTCCGGTTTATCGGTTCGCCGCTGACGGCGCTGAAGGGGCTCGATCGCAACGAGCGCGTCATCTACCTCGGCACCTTCTCCAAGTGCATGGGTCCCGGACTGCGGCTTGGCTATGTCGTGCTGCCCCGCCGTCTCGCCGAAGCCGGCCGGCGCATGAAAATGTTGATGAACAATGGCCAAAGCTGGCTGGAACAGGCGGCGATGGCGGATTTCATGTCGAGCGGCGAATTCGGGCGTCATTTGCGGCGCATCCGCCAGCTCTATCGCGATCGGCGCGACGCGCTGCTGGGCGCGCTGCGCAATCACTTCGGCGCCTGCGAGATCTACGGCGACCAGGCCGGCATGCATCTCGTCTGGAAGCTGCCGGACGGTTTTCCGGACGCCGCCGAGGTGGAGAAGAGAGGCGTCGCCGCGGGCGTCGGCGTCTGTTCGCTGGCGACGGGCTCGGCGCTGCGCTTCGACGACGTCAATGGCGGCGATCGGCTGCTGATGCTGGGCTTCGTCGCGCTCACCGAAAAAGAGATCGAGACCGGGATCGCCCGGCTGGCGCAGGCGCTGAAGGCGTAGCGGCGCGCAACCCTCTCCCATCGGGAGAGGGTGGCTGCGAAGCAACCGGGAGAGGGGGCTCTCTCGGACGAATATTGGCGACGCTTTGTCGGATTCGTCGCGCCTATATTGGCGAAATCGTAACCCCTCACCCCGGTCCTGCAGACCGACCCTCTCCCACAGGGAGAGGGTTTCCGCGCGCCAACCCTCTCCCATCGGGAGAGGGTGGTTGCGGAGCAACCGGGAGAGGGGTTGCCGCGCTGCAAGGGTTTGCGTAACGCAGTGGCGCGCCGCTCACATTGACTGCAAGCGAAGCGAGCGGCCCCTCACCCCGGTCCATCGGACCGACCCTCTCTCTCCGGGAGAGGGTTTCGCGCGAGCCGAATCACTTCATGAAGGATTTCAGCGCCCGCTCCCGTCTGCGCGCCATACCGTCCGGCGTCTGGGCGCTCGGACTCGTGTCGCTGCTCATGGATTTTTCTTCCGAGATGATCCATGCGCTGCTGCCGATCTATCTCGTCGGGGCGATGGGCGCCTCGATGGCCGAAGTCGGAATCATCGAAGGCGTCGCCGAGGCGACCGCCTCGGTCGTCAAGATTTTTTCGGGCGCGCTGTCGGACTGGTTCGGACGGCGCAAGCAGCTGGCCATCATCGGCTATGGGCTTGCGGCGTTGACCAAGCCGATGTTTCCGCTGGCGCCGAATGTCGCCTGGGTCATGGCCGCCCGCTTCATCGACCGCGTCGGCAAGGGCATACGCGGGGCGCCGCGCGACGCGCTTGTCGCCGATCTCGCGCCGGCCTCCGTCCGCGGCGCGGCCTTCGGGCTTCGCCAGTCGCTCGATACGATCGGCGCCTTTCTCGGGCCGGCGGTCGCTGTGGCCGCGATGTGGTTCTCGGCCAACAGCATCCCTTTCGTGTTCTGGATCGCGACGATTCCGGCGGCGCTCGCCGTTGCGGTTCTGGCGCTCGGCGTGCGCGAGCCGGAAGCCTCCCGCCCGCCGCGGCCGGCGCGTTTTCCGCTGCACATCGATGAAATCCGCCGGCTCGGCGGCCCCTTCTGGATCGTTGTGGCGATCGGCGTCGTCTTCAGTTTGGCGCGTTTTTCCGAGGCTTTTCTGATCCTGAAAGCGCGCGACGTCGGTCTGCCGGTGGCGCTCGCGCCGCTGGCGCTCGTCGCGATGAATGTCGTCTACGCCGGCGCCTCCTTTCCTGTGGGCGCCTTCTCGGATCGGGGCGATCGCAAGACGCCGCTGATGGCGGGCCTTGTCGCGCTGATCGCCGCCGACGCCGCCTTGGCGGTTGCAGAGCATTTGCCGCTCGTTTGGCTGGGCGTGGCGCTTTGGGGCCTGCACATGGGCCTCACCCAAGGTCTCCTGGCTACGCTCGTCGCCGATGTCGCGCCGCTCGCGCTGCGCGGCTCGGCCTTCGGCGTGTTCAACCTGACAAGCGGCTTGGCGCTGCTCGCCGCGAGCGCCGGCGCCGGCGCGCTCTGGGACGCCTTCGGTCCCCAGGCCGCCTTCTGGGCGGGCGCGCTTTGCGCGTCGCTGGCGCTCGCCGGATTCGCGGCGGGCGGCCGTCGGATCGGGCGGCCCCACAGGCCGGGTTGAGCGGGCGCGTTAAGAACTTCGCGGCGGAATTGGGGCCCGTTAACGAATAGCTAAGCCTGTCGATTAAACATTGAAAACGAACGATAAATTTTCGCAATTGCGCCATTGTCGACCATTGATTTCAAAAACCGGGCGGGGGCGCTGGCGTTTCAAGAACGCACCATCGAGGTTCTAATGAAAAAACGAGCTTTCGGCGTCGCCGTCGCGACATCCCTGGCCGCTCTGTCGGCCTCGGCCGCAGACCTGCCTTCGCGCATGGAGCCGCCGCCGGCCTATATTCCGCCGCCGCCAATGCTCACCTGGACGGGGCTCTACGCCGGCCTCAATCTCGGCGGCGGCTGGCTCGACCGGGACGACTCCAGGTGGCTGTTTTCCACAGGGGCGTCGAACACGGGCGGCGTCATCGGCGGCGCCCAGATCGGCTACAATTATCAATTCACGCCACTTCTGGCGGCAGGGCTTGAAACCGATTTTCAAGGGTCGGGCGTTGGAGGCGGTTGGGGCCGCAGCGTCGACTGGTTCGGCACGGTGCGCGGGCGGGCGGGCGTGTCGATCTTGAACGCGCAGCTGTTCCTTTACGGCACCGGCGGCTTCGCCTATGGCGACCTGCGTCTCAACTACGGCTGGCTTGGCTCTCAGGTCCGCGCGGGAACCGGTTGGACGGCGGGCGGCGGGCTCGAATACGCTTTCCTGCCGAACTGGTCGGCGAAGGTCGAATATCTCTACACAGACATCGGCGCGAATTACGACCCGATCTACATTGCGCCCTTCATCGTCGAAACCCGGCAGCGCGCGCATCTCAATACTGTGCGCGCCGGCGTCAACTACCGCTTCAACTGGATGCTCGCGCCTGCCGGACCGGCCATGGCGAACTACTGAATCCAAATGCTATGAACGCGCGCGGCAAGAGCCCCGAAAACGGGGCTCTTGCGTGTTGCGGCGCGCCTGTTCGATCGCTTTTGGTTGCGGCGCCGCAACAATTGAATTATCTGCTTGGAAGCGTTCCGAGAAAGAAATCGGCCGCACGCGAGAGGGTTCTACATGGCCGACGCCGATACAAACAGGCTCGCCGCGCGGCGGCCGCTGTCGCCCCATCTGACGATCTTCAAGCCCATCCTGACGATGATGATGTCGATCGCGCATCGAATCACCGGCGCGGGGCTTTACGTCGGCATGGCGCTTCTGGCGCTGTTCCTGCTCGGCGCGGCGATCGGCGGCGGCGTCTTCTCCGCCGTTTCCTGGATCGCGTCGGGCTTCATCGGCAATCTGCTGGTGCTGATGGTCGTTTGGGCGATTTTTCATCATCTGCTTGGCGGCGTGCGTCACGCGCTCTGGGATCGCGGCCTTTACATGGACGTGAAGGGGCGCGAACTGCTGGCGCAGGGGACGCTGGTCGGCGGCGTCCTGCTGACGCTGCTCGTCTTCATCTTCAAGACGCTGGCGAGCTGAGCGGAGCGGACTCATGACGGTTGCGACAAGATTCAAGAGCGGTCGAACCGGACCCGGCGACGCCTATGTCTCCGACCATAGCGGTTCCCCCCATGCGCGCTTCATGCGGCTGACGTCTTATGCGCTGGTCCCGCTTGGCGTGCTGAGCGCCTGGTGGATTCTGGGACTTGCCGGCAAGCCGCTCGAAGGCGTGCGCGCCGAAATCGGCAGACCGATTCCCGCGCTCGTGCTTCTTGCGTTTGGGGTCATCGGCATGATCCATGCGCGGCGCGGCATGGACGACATCATCGAAGATTACGTGCACGACAAAGCGTTGAAGGCGCAGGCGATCGTCGCCAACACTTGGGCGTCGCGGGCGATCGCAGCGATTTGGGTCGTCGCGATCCTCCTCATCGCCGCGCCGAAGTAGTCGCACGATGCGATCGACAGACGTCGACGTGACAGGCGAGAGCAGGAAGCGGCGCGACATCGCTGCTTTGATCGCGACGATCCCGTCTTGTAACGACGCAGCTACGCCGCGCGTGGCGCAAATGAGATTCGAGAAGGCTTAATCGATGATTGCAACGGGTCCTGCATCAAATGTGTCGGTGGGCGGTCGGGCCTATGCGATCGTCGATCACACCTTTGACGTCGTCGTCGTCGGCGCAGGCGGGTCGGGACTTCGCGCCGTCGTCGGCTGCGCCGAGGCAGGACTGAACGTCGCCTGCGTCACCAAGGTCTTTCCAACCCGTTCGCACACCGTGGCGGCGCAGGGCGGCATCGCCGCCGCGCTCGGCAACATGGGGCCGGACGATTGGAAATGGCACATGTACGACACCGTCAAGGGCTCCGACTGGCTCGGCGACCAGGACGCGATCGAATATATGTGCCGCAACGCGCCGCCCGCCGTTTATGAGCTGGAGCATTGGGGCGTCCCCTTCTCGCGCACGAACGAAGGCATGATCTATCAGCGTCCGTTCGGCGGCATGACCACCGATTTCGGCAAGGGCCCGCCGGCGCAGCGCACCTGCGCGGCCGCCGATCGCACCGGCCATGCGATGCTCCATACGATGTATGGACAGGCGCTGAAGCTGGACACGAAGTTCTTCGTCGAATTTTTTGCGCTCGATCTCATCATGGATCGGGACGGCGCCTGTCGCGGCGTCGTGTGCCTGAAGATCGATGACGGAACGATCCATCGTTTCCGCGCGGCGCTCACCGTGCTGGCGACGGGCGGCTACGGCCGCGCCTATCTCTCGGCGACGTCGGCGCACACCTGCACGGGCGACGGCAACGCCATGGTGCTGCGCGCCGGGCTGCCGCTGCAGGATATGGAGTTCGTGCAGTTTCATCCGACCGGCATCTATGGCGCGGGCTGCCTGATCACCGAAGGCGCGCGCGGCGAGGGCGGCTATCTGACGAACAGCGAAGGCGAGCGCTTCATGGAGCGCTATGCGCCCTCGGTGAAGGATCTCGCGCCCCGCGACATGGTCTCGCGCGCCATCACCGTCGAGGTTCGCGAGGGCCGCGGCGTCGGCAAGAATCACGATCACGCCTATCTGCATCTCGAGCATCTCGATCCGCAGATTCTGCATGAACGTCTGCCGGGCATCTCGGAAAGCGCCAAAATCTTCGCCGGCGTCGACGTGACGCGCCAGCCGATCCCGATCATTCCGACCGTGCATTACAACATGGGCGGCATACCGACGAATTATCACGGCGAGGCGTTGCGCAAGCGCGACGGCAATCCCGACGAGGTGGTGCCGGGTCTGATGGCGCTTGGCGAGGCGGCCTGCGTCTCGGTGCATGGCGCCAATCGCCTCGGCTCGAATTCGCTCATTGATCTCGTGGTCTTCGGCCGCGCCGCGGCGCAGCGCGCCGCCGAACTCATCAAACCGAACGATGCGCAGCCGGAACTGCCGGCGGATTCGGCCGATCTCGCGCTGTCGCGGCTCGATTTTTTCCGCAACGCCGACGGCTCCACGCCCACCGCGGTCTTGCGCGACAGGATGCAGCGCACGATGCAGGCGCACTGCGCCGTCTATCGCACCGGCGAAGTCCTCGCCGAAGGCGTCGAACAGATCAACGCCGTCTGGCGCGACGGCGCCGACGTCAAGATCGCCGATCGCTCGCTGATCTGGAACTCCGATCTCATCGAGACGCTCGAATACGACAATCTCATCGTGCAGGCGGTCACGACGATGGAGAGCGCCGCCAACCGCACGGAATCGCGCGGCGCGCATGCGCGCGAGGATTTCCCGGAGCGCGACGACAAGAACTGGATGAAGCATTCGCTGGCGACGATTGATCGCGAGAGGAAGACCACCTCCATCGATTATCGCCCGGTGCATAGCTACACGATGACCAATGAGGTCGCTTACGTCGAGCCGAAGGCGCGGGTGTATTAAGATGGTCGAATTCACCCTCCCCAAAAACTCCGTCGTCGCCGAAGGCAAGACCTGGCCCAGGCCCGAAGGGGCCGAGCGCGTCCGCGAATTGCGCATCTATCGATGGGACCCCGACGACGGCGCCAATCCGCGCATCGACACCTATTTCATCGACGCCGACGACTGCGGGCCGATGGTTCTCGACGCGCTGATCTGGATCAAGAACAGGATCGATCCGACGCTGGCCTTCCGTCGCTCCTGCCGCGAGGGCATTTGCGGCTCGTGTTCGATGAACATCGGCGGGCTGAACACGCTCGCCTGCACTAAAGGCATGGACGACATCGACGGTCCGATCAAAATCTATCCGCTGCCGCATATGGCGGTGGTCAAGGACCTCGTGCCCGATCTGACGATCTTCTATGAGCAATATGCGGCGATTCAGCCGTGGCTGCGGGCCGGACCCGCCCCCGAGAAGGAGCGGCGGCAGTCGCCGGAAGAGCGCGCCAAGCTCGACGGGCTCTATGAATGCATCCTGTGCGCCTGCTGCTCGACCGCCTGTCCGAGCTATTGGTGGAACGCCGATCGCTTCCTGGGTCCCGCGGCGCTGCTGCAGGCGTTCCGCTGGGTGCAGGATTCGCGCGATGAAGCGACGAGGGATCGCGTCTCCTATGTCGACGACGTCTTCCGCCTCTACCGCTGCCACACGATCATGAATTGCACCCAGGTCTGCCCGAAGTGCCTGTCGCCGGCCAAGGCGATCGCCGAACTCAAAAACATGGCGATCGCCCAGGACGAGGCGGAATCGCGCTGAGCGCGCCGCCTTGATCCCGCCGCGCCGCCGGTTTAGGACGGAACAAACGTCTTCGGAGATCTGCGCCATGTCGACCTGCGCTCGTCTTTCATTCCGCCCGCTTCTCTGCGCCGCTTTCCTGATCGCGGCCGGGCCCCAGGTCGGCTCGGCGCAGCAGCTTCAGGTCGATCGGGGAGCGCCGGACGCTTCGGGGTCCGTAACGACGCCGCCGAAAGCCAAGCGAGCGAAAGCGCAGCAGTCCCCGCGCGCCGGCGCCGGCCAGCAGCAGCAGGGAGGCGCCGGCAACCGCCAGTTCGGCGAGCTGGAAGGATGGTCGCCGGGCAAGGCGCCCCCCGGCGGAAGGCCGAAGGAAGAAGAGAAGTCGAGCCTCCCAAAGGGCGGATTGCCTATTGGCGTTTCGCCGTCGGGGAATATGTCCGTCGGCCTCCCATTCTAAAAATCTCAGGCGCCGGCGTTCGCCGGCTGGAGTTTGATCATGGCGTATAAGGTCGCGGTCGTCGGCGCTACGGGCAACGTAGGCCGCGAGATGCTCGATATTCTCGCCGAACGCCGCTTCCCGGTTTCGGAAGTCGTCGCGCTGGCGTCATCGCGCTCGATCGGCACGGAAGTCTCCTTCGGCGACAGGACGCTGAAGTGCAAGGCGCTCGACTCCTATGACTTCTCCGACGTCGACATCTGTCTCATGTCCGCGGGCGGATCGGTCGCGAAGGAATGGGCGCCGAGGATCGGCGCGCAGGGCTGCGTCGTCATCGACAATTCCTCTGCCTGGCGCATGGATCCGGATGTGCCGCTGGTGGTGCCCGAGGTGAACGCCGGCGCCGCCGGCGGATTCGCCAAGAAGAACATCATCGCCAATCCGAACTGCTCGACGGCGCAACTCGTCGTGGCGTTGAAGCCGCTGCATGACGCGGCGACGATCAAGCGCGTCGTCGTCTCGACCTATCAGTCGGTCTCCGGCGCGGGCAAGGAGGGCATGGACGAACTCTTCGCGCAGACCCGTTCGGTGTTCGTCGCCAACCCCGTTGAAGCGAAGAAATTTCCCAAGCGCATCGCCTTCAATCTGATTCCGCACATCGACGTCTTCATGGAGGACGGCTTCACCAAGGAAGAGTGGAAGATGGTCGCGGAGACAAAGAAGATCCTCGATCCCAGGATCAAGCTTGTCGCCACCTGCGTGCGCGTGCCGGTCTTCATCGGCCATTCGGAAGCGGTGAACATCGAATTCGAAAAGCCGATCTCGGCGGACGAGGCGCGCAATATTTTGCGCGCGGCGCCCGGCGTGCTGGTGATCGACAAGCGCGAGGCGGGCGGCTACATCACGCCGCATGAGGCGGCGGGCGAAGACGCGACCTATGTTTCGCGCATCCGCGAAGATCCGACCGTCGATAATGGTCTCGTGCTGTGGTGCGTCTCCGACAATCTGCGCAAGGGCGCCGCGCTCAACGCCATTCAGATCGCCGAAACGCTGCTGAACCGCAAGCTGCTCGCGCCAAAGAAAAAGGCGGCTTAGTTCCCCGAGGCGATCGCCGCCGTCAAATAGCCTGCGTAGACGGCGAGCAGCGCGACGCCGCGCCACGGACGGTAGACGCCGCTGCGCGGCGGATAAACAGCGCGAGCGCGATCAAGCCGGCGATGAGCGCCGGCGCGGCTTCAATCTCGGACGTCTGGATCGGCGTGATGGCGCCAGCCACGCCGATGATGAACAGCCCGTTGAAGATATTGCTGCCGAGCAGGGCGCCAAAGCCGACGTCGTCCTGTCGGCGAATGCGCGCCATCAGCGCAGTGGCGAGTTCGGGCGTCGAGGTGCCCACCGCGACCAGAGTCGCGCCGACGATGAAATCGCTCAGCCCAAAGCGCCTGGCGATTCCGCTTGCGCCAAAGACAATGAGACTTCCGGCGGCGATCAATAGTCCGAGTCCGATCGAGGTCTCGACAAGAGCGCGCGTGAAGCCTGAAGAGGTCTCCTGCGGCGCCGGGGCTAAGCGCCGCTCCTCGAGCGCCTCCAGCGTGACTCTCACGAACCATAGCGCGAAGCCGCCCAAGAGGATCGCGGCCTCCAGACGAGACAGCGATCCATCGATCAGCATGACGCTGAGCGCTAAAGGCGCCGCGGCGGCGGCGGCGAAATTCCGCGTCGCCTGGGCGCGAATGATGGCGAGCGGCCCAAAGAGCTGAGCGACGCCGAAGATCAGCGCCAAATTGGCGACATTGCTGCCGAGCGCGTCGCCCAAGGAGATTTCCGGCTCTCCCGCCAGCGCCGACTGGATGGCGACGGTCAATTCCGGGCTTGATGTGGCGAAAGCGGCCACGGTCGCGGCGATGACGCTGGGCGCGACGCGGGCGGCGCGGGCGATCCCGACCGTGCCGCGCACGAACAGCTCGCCGCCGCCCGTGGCGCAGAGCAGACCCAGCGCCAGATAGGGGATCGCGGTCGAAATCGCGTCCGCCGTCGGCAACGGCTTATTTGTTGATTTTGAACAGCGTCGGATCCGGCACTTTCGCCTGATCAATGTTGAAGACCGAGATCAGGGTCTCATAGCCCTGCGGGTCCTTCACCTGCCACTGCTTCAATTTGAAGGTCTTGGGGTCGAAGATCAAACGCACATGCGACGTGCCGCCGAAGGTCGCCTTGTCCTCGATGGCGATGGTGACGCCGGAATCATCGATCTTCACATCCTCGACGGTGACGTCCTTTTCGAGGTCGATCTTATCCTTCATGAGGAATTTGAGCGGCGTCTGGGTGATGAAATAGAGATCCTGGGTATTGAGCTTGCGGTCGCGCACCGCGACCTGCGCGCCGTCGGCGACGACCTCCATCGTCGCCGGCTGGGCGTATTCGAAGCGAACGCGGCCGGCGCGCTGCACATGCAGCCTGCCTTCCGAGCGCTTGCCGTCGCCGCCGATCTGCACGAAATCGGCGGTCATCACCGGCGAGGCGTTGAAAAAGGCGTTGGCGCGCTTGACCGCCTCGGCGCGGGTGAGCGGTTTCTCCGGCTCCGGCGCGGGCGCAGGCGCGATCGTGGCGGCGGCGGAGGCTGGTCCCTGCGCGGTCGGCTTGGCGCTCTTCTTCCCGATCGGGTCTGCGGGCTTCGCCTCGCCGGGCTTGGCGGGCGCGGGCTTGACGGTCACGGGCTTGGGGTCGACGCTCTTCTCGTCCTCAGCCTTGACCTCAGCCGATTTGGGCCTTGCTTCGGTGGGGTTCGCTCCGGCTGGCTTCGCCTCGGCCGCCTTGTTCTCGGCGCCCGCCGAAACGCTTCCCTGCGACGGCGGCGCGGCGCGCGCGATCGTCGCGGCGGCGGCCGGGACGGCGAATGAAAGCGCGGCGAGCAGGGCGGCAAAGCGAACGTATGTCACGGCGGGTTCCGATTCTGGGAAGCTGTCGCCGTCTTCCTAGCATAAGTTGGCGGAATTGGGGGCGAAGCCTTACTCCGCCGCCTCGATATCGAAGGCGCCGCGATCGACGCCGCCGCCGACGAGAATTTCGCGCTTGCCGGCGTGGTTCGGGGCGGAGACGACGCCTTCCTGCTCCATGCGCTCGACGAGCGAAGCGGCCTTGTTGTAGCCGACCGAGAGGCGGCGCTGGATGTAGCTCGTCGAGCACTTCTTGTCGCGCAGCACGATATTGACGGCGCGGTCGTAAAGGTCGCCGCCTTCCTCCGCGTCCATCGAGCCGGGCAGGGGCGCTTCGCCGTCCTCGCCGACGTCGTCTTCGGAGGTGATGGCGTCGAGATATTGCGGCGCGCCCTGCGTCTTCACATGGGCGACGATGTCCTCGACCTCGCGGTCGGAAACGAAAGGCCCATGCACGCGCGAGATGCGGCCGCCGCCGGCCATGTAAAGCATGTCGCCTTGGCCGAGCAGTTGTTCGGCGCCCTGTTCGCCCAAGATTGTGCGGCTATCGATTTTCGACGTCACCTGGAAGGAGATGCGCGTCGGGAAGTTGGCCTTGATCGTGCCGGTGATGACGTCGACCGAGGGGCGCTGCGTCGCCATGATCAGATGGATGCCCGCGGCGCGGGCCATCTGCGCGAGTCGCTGGATCGCGCCCTCGATGTCCTTGCCGGCGACGAGCATGAGATCGGCCATCTCGTCGACGATGACGACGATGTAGGGCAGCGAGGTCAGCTGCATCTCTTCATGTTCGAAGATCGCTTCGCCGGTCTCGCGGTCGAATCCGGTCTGCACGGTGCGGGTGATCGTCTCGCCTTTGGCCTGCGCGTCGGCGACGCGGGCGTTGTAGCCATCGATGTTGCGCACGCCGAGCTTCGACATTTTCTTGTAGCGGTCCTCCATCTCGCGCACCGCCCATTTGAGCGCCACGACCGCCTTTTTCGGGTCGGTGACGACGGGCGTAAGGAGATGGGGAATATTGTCGTAGACGGAGAGCTCCAGCATTTTCGGATCGACCATGATCAGCCGGCACTCTTCGGGCTTTAAGCGATAGAGCAGCGACAGGATCATGGTGTTGATCGCGACCGACTTGCCGGAGCCGGTGGTGCCGGCGACCAGGAGATGCGGCATTCGGGCGAGATCGACGATCACCGGCTCGCCGCCGATCGTCTTGCCGAGCGCGATGGCGAGCTTGTGGTTGGAGCGGACGAAATCCTCGCAGGCGATGAGCTCGCGCAGATAGACCATCTCGCGACGCTGGTTCGGCAGTTCGATGCCGATGGCGTTGCGCCCCGACACGACGGCGACGCGGGCGGAGATGGCGGACATCGAGCGGGCGATGTCGTCGGCGAGGCCGATGACCCGCGAACTCTTGATGCCGGGCGCGGGCTCCAGTTCATAGAGCGTGACCACGGGCCCGGGGCGGACGTTGATGATGTCGCCCTTGACGGAAAAATCCTCGAGCACGCCCTCAAGCAGACGCGCATTGTGCTCGAGCGCCTCCTGCGGGAGCTTGACGCCGCTCGGCTGTTTCTTCGGCTCGGCGAGAAGGGTCAGGGACGGCGTCTCATAGCGCGTATTGAAGCGGGGCTGCGCGGTGCGGGCGGGCGCACGGGTCTTGCGGGGCGCAGGGGGAGCGGCCGCGGGCGCATAGGGCGGGTCGTCGAGATCGTGGGGCCGCGGCGGCGGAAAGGTAGGGTAAAGGTCCAGGTCCTCGAAGGTCGGCTCGACGCGCGGATAGCGCGGCGGCGGCGGCCGGTCCGTCGTCGCGGCGCGACGTCTGAACCTTGCGGCGGCGCGCAGCATCCAGGCTTTCGACGCCAGTCCAAGATGAATGAGCGCGCCGAGCGAGATCAACGCGACGCCAGGCTCGCCGCCGGCGTCCTCGTCATCATCGGCGCCCGGACGAATCGTCGCGTCGTCTTCAGCGGACCGGCTGCGCATCTCCGCTTCGGACTCGAAGCCCAGTCCGGCCGCGCCGGTCACGGCGAGGATCGCGATGAGAGCGGCGCCGACGCCGAAAAGCGCGGTCAGGACGCCTGAGCCGGCGAAGATCAACCGCGGCACAGCAAGGATGGCGTCGCCGGCGACGCCGCCGAGGCCGGTGGGCAGCGGCCAGCGCTCCGTCGCGGGCAGAAGCGACGCGGTCGCGGCGGTTGCGAAAACGCCGAGGACGCAGAGCCCGACGCGCAGCATCACGCGGCCGATCCGGCGGCGTCTCATGAGACGCAATCCCTGGGTCGCGATCGGCACGATGGCGGCGATGGCGCCGAAGCCGACGAGCTGCATCAGCAGATCGGAGACGATCGCGCCCGGTCCGCCGAGCAGATTGCGGACGTGGCCCGAGGTCGCGTGGTTGAGCGACGGATCGCGGGCGGACCAGCTGACGAGCGCCAGCGTCAGCGCGCCGGCGCTCACGAGCAAGGCGGCGCCCAGGATTTCCGCCAGCCTCCGCGCCGCAAACTCGCGAAGCTGCTCGGTAAAATGGCCCCTTGCATGGCTGCGCATATGAGGTGAAGCCTCGCTTGATCGCAGCGCCGCCAACGGCGCGCGGATGCGGGCAGCGTAAAAAATCTCGGTTAAGGTGCGCTTAAGCCCGGCTCCCCGGACTCTTGCCGCCCGCCGCGACCGTCTGATTGAGCTCGGCGCCGTAAATGAAGATCGCCGCCAGCATCTGCAGAAAAACGATGGCGATCACGATCGAGGCGAGGCCGGCGTACATCGAAATGTAGCTGCTGGCGTATCGCGCAAGATAGGCGCCGAAGCCGACGCCGAGCGCGAGCGACGCGATAATCGTCAACGCGATGCCGGGCGCGATGACCTTGAAGCTGCGCCGTTCCGCAGGCAAGAACTTGTGAGCCGCGAAAAGCGCGATCGCCAACAGGCCGGTGGTGACGCCATAGCGCACAGGTTGGAAGAGCGGTTGGAGATCTTGGGCGATGAGCGGCGCATATCGTTCCGCAATCGTCCACGCGAGCGGCCCCAGCACGAGCAGAATGGCGACGGCGAGAAGCGCCGCCGCGCCGAGAAAGACGTAAAGAATTGATTCCAGACGCGAGAGCCACCAGGAGCGCGTCTCCTTGACGTCATAGGCGCGGTTCAGGGCGACGCGAAGCGCCTCGACTCCGCTCGAGGCGAAATAGATGGCGAAGACCGCGCCCAGGGTCAGCAGTCCGCCGCGCGGCTGCGTCAGCACATTGCGGATCTGCTCCGAAATCGGCCCCGCGACGCTCGCCGGCCATGTTTCGAAGAGGAGTTTTCTCGCGGCCTCCGCTTCGCCCGCCAGGCCGAAAAAGCCCGCAAGCGCCGTCAGAAAGATGAGGAACGGAAAGAGCGAGGTCAGGATGGACAGCGCAATATAGCTCGCGATCGCCCAACCGTCGTCGCGGTTGAACTTGAGATAGGCGTCATAATGGAGCCAAAAAATTTTTCGCATGCGAACCCATGATAGCGTGCCGACCGGGAATGGCGATGGCGCAAGGGAGTGAATCCGTCGATGAGAAGCTTTCCTTTACGGCGCGCCGCCGCCATCAGCGCGGCTTTTATGGTTCTGGCGCATTCGACGAGCCGGGCGCTCGCGAAGGACTGCGACGGCCGCGGCTCTCAGACGGACCTCAATCTGTGCGCGGGAGAGAATTTCAAGCAGGCCGACGCGACACTCAACGCCGTCTACGCCAAATTGCTGAAAAAGATCAGCCCGGCGGGGCAGTTAAAATTGCGGGCGGCGCAAAAATCCTGGATCGCCTACCGGGATGCGCAATGCGCATTCGAGACGCTGGGGACGATCGACGGCAGCATTCACAGCATGGTCGTGGCGCAATGTCTTGAGGATTTGACCGAGCAGCAGACGAAACGGCTGCAGCGCCAGTTGACCTGCCAGGAAGGCGACGTCTCCTGCGGCGGCCAGTAGCGCGTCGCGCTACTCGCGCTGAAAATGCTCATACACGAGCCGCGCCGTCGCCTTGTTGACGCCGGGGACCTTCTCGAGGTCCGAGAGCGCGGCTTTCGACACCGCCTTCGCCGAGCCGAACGCCAGAAGCAGCGCGCGTTTGCGCGACGGTCCGACGCCGGCGATCTCGTCGAGCGGATTCTTGATGAATTCCTTCTTGCGCCGTGCGCGATGCGTGCCGATCGCGAAACGATGCGCTTCGTCGCGCAGGCGCTGCACAAAGTAGAGCGCCGGATCGTGCGGCGGCAGGCGGAACGGCTCGCGACCTTCGACGAAAAACGTTTCGCGCCCGGCGTTGCGGTCGGCGCCCTTGGCGATCGACGCGATCGCGACGCCTTCTACTCCGAGTTCACGTAAGACGTCCCGCGCGACGTCGAACTGCCCGCGTCCGCCGTCGATCAGAATAAGGTCGGGCCTTGCCGGAAAAGCATCGCAGTCCTGACTCTTTTCGCCTTCTTTGGCGAGCCGCGCGAACCGCCGCGTCAGCACCTCGCGCATCATGCCGAAGTCGTCTCCCGGCGTGATCTCCGCGCTTCTGATGTTGAACGTGCGGTAGTGGGCTTTCATGAATCCGGCCGGCCCGGCGACGATCATCGCGCCGATCGCCTGCGCGCCGCCGATGTGGGAATTGTCGTAGACCTCGATACGCCGCGGCGCGGCGGCCAGACCAAAAGCCTGGCCAAGCGCCGCGAGCAGGCGCTGCTGGCTTGCGTCCTCGGCGAGCTTGCGGCCGAGCGCCTGCCGCGCATTCTGAAGCGCATGCTCGACGAGTTCGCGCTTCTCGCCGCGCTGCGGCGCGAGCACTTCGACGCGGCGGCTGAGCCGCGCGGTCAGCGCTTCTTCAAGCAGCGCGCCGTCCTCGATCGGATGCGAGAGAAAGACGCAGCGCGCCGAAGGGTGCTCCTGGTAGAACTGCGCCAGAAAGGCGTCGAGGACTTCCGCCTCGGACAGCGTCGCGTCGGCGCGGGGGAAGTAGGAGCGATTGCCCCAGTTCTGATAGGCGCGAAAGAAGAACGCCTCGACGCAGAAGCGTCCGGCGTCCTTGGCGATGGCGAAGACGTCGGCTTCCTCGACGCTGCGCGGATTGATCCCCTGTGTGCCTTGAACCGCCGAGAGCGCCGAGATTCGGTCGCGCAGCCGCGCCGCGCGCTCAAACTCCAGTCGCTCCGAGGCTTCGGTCATTTCGCGCGCCAGCTGTTCGCGGACCTTGCGACTTTTGCCGGAGAGGAAATCCCGCGCCTCCCGCACGAGCTCGGCGTAATCCTCCATGGAGATTTCGCCGGTGCAGGGGCCCGAACAGCGCTTGATCTGATAGAGCAGGCACGGACGCGTGCGGTTGTCATAGAAGCTCTGCGCGCAGGACCGCAGAAGAAAGGCGCGCTCCAGCGCGTTCAAGGCGCGATTGACCGCCCAGACGCTGGCGAAGGGACCGAAATAGTCTCCCTTGCGTGCGCGGGCGCCCCGGTGCTTTAGAATTTGCGGCGCGTCATGATCCTTGGCGATCAGAATGTAGGGGAAGGATTTGTCGTCGCGCATCAGCACGTTGAAGCGCGGCTTCATCTGCTTGATGAGATTGGCTTCCAGGAGCAGCGCGTCGGTTTCGGTCTCGACCGAGATGAACACCATCGCCGTCGTCGCCGAGATCATCCGCGCGATGCGGTTCACGTGGCCCGCAAGACGCGTATAGCTCGCGACGCGCTTGCGCACGTTTTTCGCCTTGCCGACGTAGAGCACCTCGCCGTTTTCGGCGATCATGCGATAGACGCCGGGCCCGTTCGGCGCGTGACGCCAATGCTTCTTGATGACGTCGACGCCGCGTTTGACGCTCTCGGGCGTTTCTGGCGTCTCGCCCGCGTCCTCGCACGGCTCCGCCTGCGCCTCTTCGGCGGCGTCGGGCGCGTCAAAGACGTCGTCTTCCTCGGGCGGAAGATCGCGTGGATTTGCATGGGCGGTCATTCGCCTAGATCTATTCGCCGCCGGCCGGGATGGAAAGCGTCGCGAAAGGCGATCGGCCGGACCAAAGAGCTGTGTAGAACCTCGACCCCGCGCGCATTTCCCCGGAGCGCCGCCTTGCGCCCGCCCGATCGTCTGGCCACAGTCCTGCAAAGCTTGGGCTGCGACGATCAGGGGACGGCATGCAGGCGGCGAGGATCACCGTTGGCGCGGTCCTGTTTCCGGCGCTGGCGCTGGGGCTGGCCGGCGTCTTTCTGTTTGGCGAGCGCTGGATCGCGCTAATTCCGGCGTCCGTCGATTTCGTTCCGCCGACCCTTGCAGCGGTCTTGTTGATCGGGGCCGTCTTCGCCGCCTTGCAGCACGCCGAAATTCTCGGCGCCAAGACGGGCGAGCCCTATGGGACGCTTGTGCTCACCATCGCCGTGACAATCATCGAGGTCGCGATCATGGCCTCGATGGTCGAATATGGCGAAGAGGATCCGACCGAAGCGCGCGAGGCGGTGTTCTCCGCGATCATCATCGTCTGCAACGGCCTTGTCGGCCTCTGCCTTCTGCTCGGCGGCTTCCGTCACCACGAGCAGGAAATCCAGCCGATGGCGACCAGCGCCTATCTGGCCATCCTTATCGCCCTTTCGATTCTTACGCTCGTTCTGCCCGATTATACGACGTCGAGCTACGGACCTACTCTGTCCACGATTCAGCTCATTTTCATCAGCGTTCTGTCGGTGCTGCTCTACGGCGCGTTTCTCTTCATTCAGACGGTGCGGCATCGATCCTACTTCATCGACGTGCATGTCGCCGCCGTGGGCCACGGCGAGGCGAAGCCGTCGCGCGCGGTGACGATCTTCGCAATTGTGGGACTGGGCGCCAGCCTGCTTGGAGTCTCGCTTCTCGCGGAGCGCGTCATACCCGGTCTTGAAGAGGCGCTTCGCTGGGGAGGCGTCGACGACGTGAACCGGGTGACCGGCGCGGCCGTGGCGATGCTGGTCCTGCTTCCCGAATCGATGAACTCGATCCGCGCCGCGACCCGTAACGCGATTCAGACAAGCCTCAACGGCGCGCTCGGTTCTGTCGTCGCGACGATCGGGCTCACCGTTCCCGCCGTGGCGCTGCTGAGCGTCGCAACGGACCGGGACATCGTCTTCGGTCTCGAAAAGCGCGACACCGTCTTGCTGCTGCTGACATTGCTGCTCAGCGTTGTAAGCTTCGGCGCCGGCCGCACGAATCTCATGACGGGGCTGGTGCATCTCGTCGTTTTTGCGACATATATTTTTCTGTTGTTCGTCCCCTAATCTTCACGCAAAGAGCGCCAATGAACGACGACAATCCGATCTTGTATTACGCGCCGCGCACGCGGGCCTCTAGCGTGTTGACCCTGCTTGAGGAACTCGACGCTCCTTACGAGCTGCGCGTGTTGAATTTCCAGCTTGGCGAACAACGCAAGCCGGAATATCTCGCCGTCAATCCGCTCGGAAAAGTGCCGGCCATCGTTCACAACGGCGCGCTCGTGACCGAGCTTGGCGCGATTTTCATCTATCTTGCCGACGCCTTTCCGCAGAAAGGTCTCGCGCCAGCCATTGGCGACGCCTTGCGCGGGCCTTATCTGCGCTGGCTCGCGTTTTACGGGTCGGCGTTCGAGCCTGCGATCGTCGATCGTTCGATGAACCGCGCGCCGGCGCCTGCGAGCAGAAGTCCCTACGGCGATTTCGAGGGGGTCATGGCGCTGATCAACGCGCAATTGACGCAAGGCCCCTATCTCTTCGGCGAGCGCTTCACCGGCGCCGACATTCTTTGGGGCGGCGCGCTGCGGTGGACAGTCGGATTCGGCCTCGTGCCGGAAACCCCGCACATCTCCGCCTATGTCGAGCGCGTCACAACGCGGCCCTGCTTTGCGCGCGTCGCGCAGACCGACGAAGAGCTGCTCAAGATTCATGAAGCGGCGGCGGCGACGAGCGGCTGATTAGTTCGCTTGGCGGTATGTCATATGTGGACGGCCCCGCTTGGCAAGCGGTTTTTTGTCGGCGCGGTGAACCTGGTGGCGGGTTTCGGTCATATGTCCGGCCTTTTGGCGCGGCGCGTATGTCCGCTGGCCCTGATGAAGTTCGACTGCGAAGGCTCCTGATCATTCCCGCGAGCTTTGTGCACGTGACACGTAGCGGAGTGTCCTTCGTCGTCGTTTCCGACCCTGTCGTTCATCACGTCGATGTTTCGCCCTCGCCAAACTGGATGGTTCGAACGGTTACGCCATCGAGGGCTTCCCTGCGCGCGCCATGATCTGGGTTCGGAAGGCCTCGCCGGTCGTCATCATGGCCCAGATGATCCGCGCCAGCTTGTTGGCGAGCGCGAGGCTCACGAGCCGCGCCGGCTTCCTGGCCAGGAGGGCGACGAGCCAATCGCGCAGAACGCCGTTGCGTTTGCCGGCCACGCGCAACAGCGAGGTCGCGCCGAGCGTCAGCAGCTTGCGCAGATAGCGGTTGCCCTGCTTGGTGATGGCGCCGAGCTTTTCCTTGCCGCCGCTGGAGTTTTGCCTGGGCGTGAGGCCGAGCCAGGCGGCAAAGTCGCGCGCGGATTTGAAGACGCTGGGGTCCGGGACGCTGGCGACGATCGCCGTGGCGACGATCTTGCCGACGCCGGGGACGCCGGCGAGCAATTTGCTGATCTCGCTTTGCGCATGGACGTTGGCGATCTCTTTATCGAGCGCGACGATCGCGGCGCTGATCGCCTCCAGCTGCTGGACGAAAATCTTTACGGTCGCCTTGGCGATTTCTGGAAGCGTCGCGTCATTCTTGGCTTTTTCCAGCAGTTCGCCCGCATGGCCGACGCCCTTGGCGGCGACGACGCCAAACTCCGCGAGATGTCCGCGCAGCGCATTGACGCTCATGGTGCGCTGCTTGACCAGAAGCTCGCGCGTCTTGTGCAGCATCAAGCTCGCCTGGTTCTCGGCGCTTTTGATCGGCACGAAGCGCATGTCTGGCCGCGACACGGCCTCGCACACCGCCGCGGCGTCGACCGCGTCGTTCTTGCCGCGCTTGACATAGGGCTTGACGTAAATCGGCGGGATCAGGCGCACGTCATGGCCCATGGCGCGCAGTTCGCGTCCCCAATAATGCGCCGAGCCGCAGGCTTCCATGCCGATCAGGCAGGGCCCCGCCTCGGCGAAAAAAGCAAGAAAACCATCCCGCCGCAGCTTGCGCGTGACGGCCCGCCCATCCTCGCTCACCAGCGCGTGAACTTGAAAATACCGCTTGCCCAAATCAATCCCGATTCTGATAAACTTCTTCATGGACGGCCTCCCTCTCTGTGGCGCTCCGGCGACCACGTCTTGGCACTTTAGATGCCGTTGAGGCGGGGCCGTCCACCCCATCATTCCCGGCGGGCCGAAGGCCCGACCGGGAATCCGGAGCGATACAAGAATACCGACATTTTTCTGGATTCCCGATCGCTTCGCGATCGCGAAGCGATCGGGAATGACATTGCGCCTCACCACTCGATCGGCGCTTGGCCGTGGCCGATCAGATAGTCATTCGCCTTCGAGAAATGCCTGCAGCCGAAAAAGCCGTTATGCGCGGAAAGCGGCGACGGATGCGCGCATTCGAGCACCAAATGTTCGCGCCGGTCGATTCCGGCGCCTTTGCGCCGGGCGTAGGCGCCCCACAGCATGAAGACGACGCCGTTTCGCTCGCGCGACAGCGCGTGGATGGCGGCGTCGGTGAATTGCTCCCAGCCCTTGTTCTGATGCGAGCCCGCCGCGTTTTCGCGCACGGTGAGCGTCGCGTTCAGAAGCAGCACGCCCTGGCGCGCCCAGCGCGTCAGATCGGGGTCGCGCGAGACGGGACGGCCGAGATCGGCCTCGATTTCCTTGAAGATGTTCTGGAGCGAGGGGGGCGGCGGCGTGCCGGGGCCGACGGCGAAGCAAAGGCCGCAGGCCTGCCCGGCGCCGTGATAAGGGTCCTGCCCGAGAATGACGACCTTGACGCTGTCGAACGGACATTCGTCGAAGGCGCGAAAAATCTGCGGCGCTGGCGGATAGATCCGGCGCGCCGCATATTCGCCGCGGATGAATTCGCGCAGCGCGCCGAAATAGGGCTGTTCGAATTCGCGCGCGAGATGTTTGCGCCAGCTTTCGTCAATACGGACGGGTTTGGTCATTTGAAGGAAGATCGCCGCTGTCGAATGGAGCCCCCGAGGCGCTCTCTTGGGGGATGAATTCAGCATCGATATAATGGCAGGAAGCTCGCGTTTGTGAAACGGACGTGCGGTCTTGCTGCCGACTGGGGGGCGGTCCCATGGCGCATGAAGGTCCCCGATACGAATCGCTCATTGCTGGCGCAGTCTGGCTGGCGTCGATCGTCGGCGCGCTCTTTGCCGCGCCTTATGTCGTCGGCTACGGAATCGCATTCGGCGGATATGTTCCTTATGGAGTGGTCTGCAACACGAAGGATGATCTGTTCTCTGGACGAATCGATCCCGACAATTACGCAGCTTTTCTGATGAATCGGGGATGCGACTACCAGGCCGAGATAAGGCGCGTCCTCGCGAGCGACCCGTACTTCCGGAACGTCGACGCAAACAGGGTCATAGCGATCATCAGACACGACGTCGCGTCGGATAATTCCACTCAAGAGAGCTCGGCGGCGGATGTCGCAAGGGGCGTCAGCAGGACCTTCAGGTTTCCTGATGCGGAGGATTCCTGCGGGACAGGCACAGGGGCTGAATATTGCGCTTTGAGCCGCTTCTGGGGCGACGATCTTATCTCTCGTTTTTTCGAAAACGTTTCCGGGCTCTACCTGTCGTATTTTTTGTCACGAATGTCCGAGGCGATTTTTGACGGCGTGGAATTGCTCATCCGCTTGACCCGATTGGGCACGGCGTTCGGCGCCTTGTTGTTTGTCGCTTATGCGCTCGTGATCGGGCTCGTTAGCGGAGCTGCGATCAGAATGGTCGGCTCGATCATGAGGAGCTAGCGTTGGCCGCCGTCAGCATCAGGCAGGGCGTAGCACATGTCGTTGGCGTAGCTCGGCGTCCAAACCTGAGGCTCTGAACGGCCGAAGCTCTGGCGGTCACTCGCAGATGATACCGTATTCTTCTGCCATTTTCTTACGTTCAGTCGGCGTCGCATGGGCGAGAGCGGGACAAGCTGTTGCGTTCCCCTTTATTTTTCCGTCCTGAACATACATCCAGTCGGCGATGTCGTCTTTGACGAAGTGGATGGGCTGTCCGGCGCGTGCGCCATGGATGGTTTCTGGGTCATTGTCGATGCGGCCGTTGAAACCATTCGCGACCGGCTGCACATCGTGAACCCAGAAAAACTCCACTCGTTTTGGCGACTTCTGATCAGGACGCACAATGACCACGGCTTTACCGGATGGGGAGTCCGCGAGCCCGATTTTAACGGCGAAGAGTTTTGAGCCCTGCGGCGGCTTCGCCAATTTCGCTAGAAAACCATCGAGGCCCGCGCGAGCGCGCGCAAAGGCGAGCCGCATCGCGCCGTCTTCCTCCGGCACGCTCGGCACGGGAATGGAATTCCCAGCTCGCGCAACGGCAAAGGGCAAGAGGACAAAACAAGCTAAAAGGAAACCGCGATATTTGACCATTCGACGACCCTCAACCGAGCAAGAATCCTTTGCGCTCAGGCGCGATCGCGCGGCGGGGAGTAAAACGTCATCGCCTGAACGATGCGTTCAAAGCTACAGCGCAAGCATGTCAATCCTGCAGCGGTCCCCAGGCGGGATCGCTCGCAAAGCCCGGCGTCGGCACCTGAGTCTCCGAGCGGCCGAAGACGTCGACCATGTAGATTTTTGGTCCGCCGCCGCCGGAGGAATCGCGAAAGAACATCAGGAAGAGACCGTTGGGCGCCCAGGTCGGCCCTTCATTGTGAAAGCCTTCGGTAAGAATGCGCTCGCCGGAGCCGTCAATCTTCATGACGCCGATCGCGAAATTGCCGCCGTTCTGCTTGGTGAAGGCGATGTAGTCGCCCTTCGGCGACCAGACCGGCGTCGAATAGCGGCCGCCGCCGAAGGAAATGCGCTTCGCCTCGCCGCCATGCGCGCCCATGACATATATCTGCTGCGAACCGCCGCGGTCGCTCTCGAAGACGATCCGTGCGCCGTCGGGCGAGTAGGAGGGCGCCGTGTCGATGGCGCCGGTGTCGGTCAGACGCATCGTCGTGCGCGAGCGCAGATCCATCGTATAAAGATTGGTCGTCGAGCCCTGCGCCAGCGACATGATGATCTTCTGTCCGTCGGGCGAGAACCGCGGCGAGAAGGTCATGCCGGGGAAATTGCCGACCACTTCGCGCTGGCTGTTCTCGATATTCATCAACAGGACTTTGGGATCGCCGTCAGCGCCAAACGACATGTAGGTGACGTCGAGCGAGTTGGGCGAAAATCGCGGCGTGACGACGAGTTCGTCGCCGCGCGTCAGATAGCGCACATTCGCGCCGTCCTGATCCATCATCGCGAGGCGCTTGCGGCGCCTGTCCTTTGAGCCGGTTTCGTCGACGAAGACGACGCGCGTGTCGAAAAATCCCTTCTCGCCGGTGATGCGGGAAAAAACCGCGTCGGAGAGGAGATGCGCGACGCGCCGCATATTGGCGGACTCGGTGACATATTGCTGGCCCGCGACTTGTTCGCCCGTCGTCACGTCGAAGAGTCGGAACTCCGTTTTCAGCCTGCCGTCGCCGGCGCGTTGGGAACGACCCGTGAGGACAAATTGCGCGTTCACCGCCTTGAAGGCGGCGAGATGGGGCGCGGCGTCCGGCGGCGCGGCGTTCGCGGGCAGGGCGCCGGGGTCGATCGGATTCAAGAACACCGAGCGCTTGAAGTTGTTGAGCGTCACCGAGGTCACGGTGCGCGCGGCGTCGTCGCCGACAAAAGGCGGGACGGCGATATTCACCGGCTGAAAGCCGCCGCCCTTGAGATCGATGATGCGTCCGGCCCGCGCCAGAGTCATGGGAAGCAGGGGGGCGAAGGCGGCGCTGGCGATGAGTCCGGCCGCAGCGCGGCGGGTGATGGAGCGTGTCATGGGCGAAATCTTTCCAGCATCGCCGTGAAGAAACCGTAACGCTTGTCGGCGATGGACAAGGTTGTCGGATGCGGCGTTTCAGTTTCCTCCCTGTCCCTCCCCGCTTCGCAAACCGGGCGTTCCCGGTTTCCGCATCTACGCCGATGTCGGCGACGGCCGACTTCGGCGGGGAGAGGGGACGCGAACGAGCGGCGTTAGCGGGGTGGCGGCGAAGCGCGAAACCTGCTCCCTCTCCCGCGTGAGCGGGCGAGGGAGGGGGCCGACCCATTCGCTGCGCGCCAAGCCCTTCACTAATTCGCATCCTGGAAGCGGATCGTGACCTCGTGCAGCGCCTCTTCGTAGTAGGGCAGGAATTCGGGCGGAATGCGTATCGGACTGCAGCGGCGCACCGCCTGCATCGCCTGCTCGCCGCGGGCGTGTTCGGTCGGGCTCGCCGAGGCGTTCAGCAGTTTCGGGCGCCCTTCAAGTTCGCCTTCGCGCGAAAGGTGGAACTCGACGATCGGCGTATAGCTCTGCCCGCCGAGCGACAGCCCGGACGCCCAGCAGGGATAGTAGTGGTCGTGAATATAGGCGGCGATGCGCGCCTCCATCGACGCCGACATCGTCGCCGCCGCGCCCGTTGGCGCGCCGAGCGCCGCCGCCTGCGTCGCTCGGCCGGTCGCCGCCTTGCGTTGCGGCGCTTCGCGGCTCAGCAGTTTCGAGATGCTGGCGGCGTCGAACTTCGACTTCAGCGCATTCTCCTCGCCCGACTTCGGCTTCGACTCCTTGACGGCCTTTTCGGCGAGTTCGCCGATCGACGTCTCGGGCTCAGGCTTTTCTTGCTGCTTCTTGCTGTCGAGGAGCTTCGCCACCTCGTCGATCTTAAGCCGCTCTTTGGGTTTCTCCGTCGCAGCGGCGTCCTTTGCCGCGTTGTCCGGCTTCGTGCGGGCGGGCGGCTTCGGCTTCACGACCTCCGCTTCTTCGGGCTCCTTTTTCTCGGGCTCTTTCTTCTCCGGTTCCGGGGCGGCGGCTTTCGGTTTTGCCGCCGGTTTCGGCTCGGGCTGTTTTTCGACGGGCTTTGGCGGCGGCTCCGGCTTTTGCGGCAGCGCGGCGACTCGCTTGGGCGGGGTCGGCGGCGCATCGTCGGCGGTCGGCTGCGGCAGCGGACGCGTGGGCGGCGGCGGCGGCGTAATGTCCTTCTTGGCCTGCGCGAGCGGCGGCTCCGGCTTCGTCTCAACTTCGGGCGCGACCTTGTCGACGCGCGGCGTGGGCTTGATCGCGCGCGCGGTCTTCTCGCCCTTCATGATCTGCGTGAGTTCGCTGTCGGCGACGAGGTCGACCGGAACCATCTCCACGGCGTCATCGAATTTCTTGGCGTCGGAAAACAGGACGAACGCCGCCAGAAGCAATCCCGCGTGGATCGCCGAGGAGAGAGGAAAACCGGGTTCGGAGCGCGAAATTTTCACTTCCGCTCAGCTCACTTTTTCTCCTGCTCCGTCACCAGCGCGACCTTTTTGTACCCGGCGCTGATGACAAGCGACATCACTTCGGCGACGCGGCCATAGTTCACCGCCTTGGAGCCGCGCACATAAATCCTTTCGTCGAACCCCTGCTTAACGGTGTCCTTCAGCCTGTCGAGCAACTGCGTCGTCTCGACCGGCTGATCCATCAGGAACACCTGTCCCTTCTCGTCGATGGCGATCGAGACCGGCTTCTGATCGATATTGAGCGCGCCGGCCTTGGTCTGCGGAAGATCGACGGCGACGCCGGTCGCGAGCAGCGGCGCCGCCACCATGAAGATGATGAGCAGCACCAGCATGACGTCGATGAACGGCGTCATGTTGATTTCGGCCATGGCCCCGTAACGCGGCACGCCGCGCCGCCGCCTGCCGCCCTTGCGTCCCGGGGTCGAGAGGGAAGCGCCCATGCCCGCGCCCTACGCCGCGCGGTCGCGGTTCGAGGACGCCGCGTGCTGGTCGATCTGACGCGACAGGATCGCGGAGAACTCGTCGGCGAAGCTTTCCATCCGCGCCTGCGCCTTGGCGACGTCGCCCTGCATCTTGTTGTAGGCGATCAGCGCCGGAATGGCGGCGAACAGGCCGATCGCGGTGGCGAGCAGCGCTTCGGCGATGCCGGGCGCGACGACGGCGAGCGAGGTGTTCTTCGAGGCCGCGATCGAGCGGAACGACGTCATGATGCCCCACACCGTGCCGAACAGGCCGACGAAGGGGCCGGCCGACGCCACCGTCGCGAGCACCAGCAGATTGGATTCAAGCTTCTCGACCTCGCGGGCGATGGAGACGTCGAGCACTTTCTCGATACGCGCCTGCAGGCCCATGAAAGAGGCGCTGGCGCCCGCCTGGAAGGAGCGCTTCCATTCCCGCATGGCGGCGACGAAAAGCGTCGCCGTGCCGGTCTGCGGCCGCTCCGAGAGCTTGCCGTACAGCTCCTCGAGCGAATTGCCCGACCAGAAGTTTTCCTCGAAGCGATCCATCGAGCGGCGCATGCGCGCGAAGAGCAGCGTCTTGTCGATGATGATCGCCCAGCACCAGACGGATGCGGCGAGCAGTCCGACCATGACGATCTTGACGACGATATGCGCGCCCCAGAACATGCTCCAAATCGTGATGTCGGCGGCGGGAGCGGCGAGAGGGCTCGCGGCGATCTCGGCTGGATTCATGATTTGTCCTTGAGTCGGCAGGCGTTCTGCGGCGGCTTGGCTGCGACGCCCGGTCTATCGCCTGCAATTTCGCCATTTGTGGGGCTGCGATGCGGCGCACAACAAACCATAGGGAGGATGCGTTAACAAGCCGTAAGGGTTAAGCAAAGCTTGGAAGGTCAGAAGGGCGGGGTTCTCTAGGCGCGGACTCCGGACTTGTTTGCTGGGTTTGCGTGATGCGCATTGCGGTTTTTGACGGCCGGCCATTCTGCCGGCGAGAGGATATTTACAAAATTCTTCAGGCGCTTATCACGCCTGCAGCGTTTTTTCTCCCCTATTTTTTGCCTCTCTCCTTCGCCGAGCTATCAGCTTATCTGCTGGCGCTCATCGCCGTGAACGGCTCAGCCAATTACCTGCTGCATTTGCACGTCCACTACCCCTTCACCACTTCGCCCGCATTCAATCTTCTGCTCGATCTCATGCTCGGCGCGGCGACAGGGATCACCGCCTCGAACTGGCGCATCCAGCATGTGTACGGCCACCATTGCGGCCGTGAGAAGAAATTTCGCGCGCGGGATTTTGACATGAGCGCAGCTTTCTCAGGCCGCCGCGCTCTAGCGTTTTGCTGGCGCTCGATGTGGCCGACGATCGTGGGACCGTTCCGCGAAGCCTATGAGCAGGGCCTCCTTAAAAACATCAGGGAGCCGATCGATTACCGCTGGGCGTTCGTGGAGCAGTGCCTCTATCTCACCCTGATCGCCGCGTTATTCGCGTGGCGGCCATGGCTCACGCTTGGCTTCGTTCTGCCGTGGCATTTCGCTGTGTTCTTTTTCACGCGGTATGTCGATTTTCTCAATCACTGCGGATGCAAGGAGTCGTCCGGCAATCCTTTTGTTATCGCCAATAACACGACCCATGCGGTGTTCAACCGCCGCAGCGGAAATCTAGGATTTCATACTGCTCATCATCTTTACCCGAACGCGCATTGGAGCGAATTGCCGACTCTGCACCGCGTCATCGAAAAGAATATCCCGCCGCGTCTGGTGACGAGTGTCAACTGGTCGTTCCTTCATTTCCCGCTGCATGTGCTGTGCGGAATTTCATAGGGGCAGGGCTCAGTCATTCAGCCGATAAATCCACCATCCCTTGTGCTGATAGACGAGCGAAAATCGCGTGAGCGGCGAGGGCAGGGAGGTGGAGAACGGCAACAGCCGCGCAATCAGCCGGTCGCCGTCGCTCTTGCGCTGGAAATAATGCAGCCGCGTGGCGCCGCCCATCGGTTCGACGGCGAAGCCGCCTTCGATCTTTTGATCGCGCATCCATTGCTGCGCGGATTTGATGAGACCGTGCGAAACGCCGGTCGCGGCGAAGTCCTTATAGGTGATGGAGAGCTGTTGCGGCCGCGCGGCGGCGAGCATCCATGCGTCCGAAATGCGCACGGCGACATAGGCGGGCTTGCCGTCGGCGAGTCTTTTCAACGCCTCGCTGGCGCGCGCCTCATCGGCGTCGAGCAGCGCGTCCAAGAAACGTGTGAAACTATTGGCTGACGCGGTCGGTACGCCCGCGCCCCATCGCGCGCGCTCCGCCGCCCCCGCCGCCGACCAGGAGGCGGGCATGAGAAGCCCGCGCGCCTCCGCGTCGTCGAGCGGCGCGGCGCGCCCGGCGACGAGGCGTATCGCGCGCGAGAAATCCCACCACGCCAGCACGACGGCGTCCTGCGGCGTATGTTCGCGGATCGCAGCGAGAACCTTCGCCGCATCGGCTGCGGAAGCCTCCGCGAAGAAGATTGGCTCCGTCACCTGATTGCGCCACACGAGCGGCGTCAGCCGGCCCGCGTCGTCGCGCGCGACGACGCCGGTGGCGAGGAGACGGCGTTCGTCCTTCGCCGAGACATCGATCTGCTGCAGGCGCTCGGGCGTTAGTCCGAAGCCTTCGACATCCTTCGCCGCCTCCGCCGAGATCGGCGCGAGCCGCGTTTCAAACGGGGCGGTGGGATTGAGGCCCGCGTAGATCGCCCAGCCGAGCAGGGCGAAGCCGAAAACGATGAGGGCGACGCCGGCGATGAGCCGAATGCGGGGAGTCATGCGCGTCCATTGTCAGAGGTCATTGCCGCACCCGAATGTCATTCCCGCGAAAGCGGGAATCCAGAGCGGCAGCCGATTCTATCGCAGAAGGCCCTCGCGCTGTCGCGCGCCGGAATGACAATCGCGATTTCAATTCTCAGCGACGAAGCAATCCAGAGCTGCTTTGCGACGCTGGATTGCTTCGCTTCGCTCGCATGACGGCGTTCACGAAGCCTTGCGGCGCATGAGCAGGCCGGCGCCGGCGAGCATCGCAAGCAGCCCCAGACCGCCCGCGATGGCGCGGCGCGTCGGCGAATCGAGATCGAGGTCGCCGCGCTTCTGGCCGGAGATGCGCTTCAACTCGGCCCGGATTTCCGCGGCTTCGCGCAGCTTGAAGTCCTCGTCGTTGATCTTCGCCGCCGCGCCGATGAGCTGCGACCAGCCTTCGGTATAGGTGTAGCCGCCGGGGTTCATATGCGCGAGCCCCTTATAGTGCTTGATCTGATGGTGCTCCCACATGTCGGCGAAGACATATTCGATGGCGCTCGGATTATTGCCCTTCTGCCAGAACAGCTGGAAGAAGCCGCCCGCGTCGTCCTTCTCCGGCGCCGGCGGTGCCGGACGGTTCGTCGTCTGACCCGGCAGCAGCTTGTCGTTGTAGAGCTTCACGAGGACGCTGCGCGCCTTCTCGGTGATGTCGAGACCGGAGACGATGCCCTTATCCATGCCGTCGAGATAGGCGCGGGCGAAACTGTCGGAGTGACAGTTGGAGCAGGTCGACACCCACGACTCCTTGCGCTGCGTGAACCAGGGGTGGTTCAAATTCTCCGCGATTTTCGGCATCGGCACGAAGGCCCAGCGCGACTTGCGCACCATGTTGTGCGTGAACTTGCCTTCGTATTCCATGTGGCAGAAGGCGCAGGTCGGGGCGTTCATCTTGCCCTTTTCCATCGCGTCGGCGAGGCGGACGTTCCAGTCCCATGTGTCGCCGCGCGTCTGATAGACCGTGCCGTGCTTCGACAGCATGTAGCCTTCGAATTCATTGTGATCGACGCCATTGTGGCAGATGGCGCAGGCCTGCGGCTTACGCGCCTGCACGGCCGAGAATTCGTGGCGCGTATGGCAGGAGTTACAGGTCGTCTGCGGCGTGTGGCAGAAGGTGCAGCCTTCCGCGACTTCGCGCTGCTCCATCGCCGCCCAGACCGCATTCTCGACATTGGCCTTCATCGAGAGCGCGTGTGAGGGATGGCCCGGCTTCCACTGATCCTGCGGCCAGGTGAAGGTGTCGCGCTCGGACTCGCGTTCGGCGAATTGCTGCACATGGCATTGGCCGCAGGCGGCGGCGTCGGGCATTTTCAATTCGGTTTTGTGCTGGCCGTGATCCTTGCCGACTCCCATATGGCAGTCGATGCAGCCGACCTCCTTTAAGTTCTCGCCGGCCTTGAGCGTCCCCATCGAGCGCAGGTTATTCTCGACCTCCGTGATCATCGCCTTCTTATAGGCGCGCACGTCCGAGTCGGGCAGCGCGCGGATCGCGTCGAGATTGCCATGCACGCTGCCCTTCCAGCTGTGCGTCCACCCGGGCGTCACTTGGCTGTGGCATTCGACGCATTGCGCGCGCTGCGCGTCGACGTCGATCGTCTGCGGCGGCTTGTAGAAATCATGCGGGTTGAGATATTTCGAGATCGGGATCGGCTCCCAATATTTCGAGAGCGAGCCTTTGCCGGCGCCTTGCGATTCGTCGTAGTAGCGCCTGGTCAGCGCGTCATAGAGCTCCTTGGGCGACGCGGTCTTGGCGAGGCCGAGCGCCTTGAAGGTTTCATCCGGCGTGTCCGCCAGGGCCGGCGCGCAGAGGACAAAGGTCACGGCGAACGCGAAGATCAGCGCGAGGCGAGCCGCGTAATGAGAAACCCTTTGTGACTTCGGCATGCTCTCCCTCGCCTCTTCTGCGTCTGGCTGCATTGTCGGGGCCGAGGCGGCCAGAGGAAAGGACCACAGGCTACCCCGCCGATGAGGCCACCCCCGGGTTAGGCCCTATGGCTCGTCAAAACGCTTCCTGACGATAAATGATGATTTCCTGGAGAAGCCATGACGACGCGTTGGTTCCCCTCAGCTTTGAAGACCGCCGAGGCGCCGCCCGGCTTACGCATCTATTCGATCGGCGACGTTCACGGCCGCGCCGATCTTCTGCACGTTCTCGCCGAAGCGATCGCCGAAGATCTCGCGGCGCGCCGCTGCGAACAGGCGGTCACCGTCTTCGTCGGGGATTACGTCGACCACGGACTTGGCTCGAATGGCGTGTTGAAGCGCTTGTCCACCGGCGAGTTCCCAACGCCCATCGTCGCGCTGCGCGGCAACCATGAAGAAACGATGCTGCGCTTCCTCAACGACGCCGCGGCGCTCGACGACTGGGTCAGCAGCGGCGCGCTGATGACGTTGCATTCCTATGGCGTGGACGCCGGCGAGGAAGTCGCGCAAGGCGGAGTCTCGCAGGTGCGCGTCAAATTTCTCGCGCATTTCCCGGATGAACATCGCCGCTTCATCGAAGAAACGCGGCTGTGGGCGGAATATGGCGGCTATTTCTTCTGCCACGCCGGCGTGCGGCGCAGCGCGCCGCTGCATCTGCAGGCCCCCCACGATCTGATGAACATCCGTGAGGGGTTTCTCGATTGCGGCGAGTCTTTCGGGAAGGTGATCGTGCATGGGCACACGCCGCATAACAACGTCGAGGATTTGCCCAACCGGATCAATCTCGACACGCATGCGTTCAAGACCGGCGTCTTGACCGCGGTGGCGCTGGACGGCTTCGAGCGGCGCTTTATTCAGACCGCGTGAGGGATCAGCCGACGCGCAGCTCGAAGGCGTTTTCGAGATGACGCGGCAGCCGGCCCGGCGCGAGAAAAATCGCGTCGGCGCGCAGCGTATAATTCATCGCCCAGGGATTTCCAGCGAGCCAGCGGCCCACAGCCTGCGAAAAGCGGCGATGTTTTTGCGGCGTGATGGCGATGGCCGCGTCCTCGAGATCGGCGCGCGCCTTCACTTCGACGAAAACGATCGTGCGGCCGCGCTTCGCGATAATGTCGATTTCGCCGCCATGCGCGCGGAAATTGCGCGCCAGAATTTGATAGAGCCGCGCTTGCAGCCACAGCGTCGCCGCCGTCTCGGCGCGAAGGCCGTAGACATAGGCGGCGCGGCGGGCGTGGTCCTGCTCCATTATTTGCGCACCCCTTACTTCACGCGTCCCGCCGCCAGCTCCAGCGCCCGCGCATAGACCTGCCGTCGGGGCTGACCTGTCGCGGCGGACACCACGCTCGCCGCGTCCTTCACCGAATGCGCCGTGAGCGCCTCTTCGATTTTGGCGTCGAGATCGGCGGCCGCGGTCTGCGCCGCGTCGGCGCCGGGCGGGGCGACGAGCAGCACGATTTCCCCCTTGGGGGGCTCCTCTTCGGCGAGCGTCGCCGCGAGTTCGTCGAGCGTCCCGCGACGGACCGATTCGAACATTTTGGTGAGTTCGCGGGCGATCGCAGCATTGCGCTTGCCGAGGATCGCCGCGCAATCGGCGAGCGTCTCGACCAATCGGCGCGGGCTTTCGAAAAACACCAGCGTTCCGGGGATAGGCGCGAGTTCCGCGAGCCTTGCCCGCCGCGGCCCGCTTTTATGCGGCAGAAAGCCTTCGAAAAAGAAACGGTCGGTCGGCAGTCCGGCGACGACCAGCGCCGCCAGCACGGCGGAAGGGCCCGGCACCGACGTCACATGCACGCCTTTCTCGAGCGCCTCCTGGACCAGCCTGAAGCCAGGATCCGAGACGAGCGGCGTGCCGGCGTCGGAGACGAGCGCGAGCTTCGCCCCGGCCTCGAGCCGCGCCAGAAGGTGAGGGCGGATCACCCTGGCGTTGTGCTCATGATAGGCGATGAGCGGCGTCGAAATCCCGTAATGGGCGAGCAGCGTCTTGGTGACCCTTGTGTCCTCGGCGACCACCGCGTCCGCCGCGGCAAGGGTGGAGAGCGCGCGAAACGAAATGTCCTTCAAATTGCCGATCGGAGTCGCGACAAGGTGCAGTCCTGGCTCGATTCTCTCGGCTTCGGCGCGCAGGCCGAAGGCGGTGTAACTCGCAGCAGGCGGAGAAATGGCCTCGATGGTCATGCGCGTCGCCGATCTTTGTTCGTTTTAAGATACTGGATGTTCGTTTAAGAGGACAAGCGCCAACTGCGCGCCAGCCGCAATTCCTCCAAATGGACCGTCTATTGACTTTCGGCTAGGGACTCGGACCCTTAGCGCAGAATAGCCGCGCCATGGCGGGAGCCCCGGGCGCCGCAGGGGGTTTTCATGTCGACATTGTCTTCTCGCGCGCGCGCCGGCGCGTTCACGCGCGGCGCCGTGACGAAGCGCGCTGCGCTCGTCGGCCTTGCGGCCACGCTTGCGGCCTGCAGTCCCACGAGCGGGCCATGGGCGCCGGGCGCGCGCGATCTAAAGCTCAGCGGAGCGACCCAGGTCGCTCCCGCGGAAAGCGAGACGATCGGAACCGGCGCGGTGAAAATCGCGCTGATCGTGCCGCTGACGGGCCCCTCGGGTCCTTCCTCCGTCGGCGCGTCGCTGCTCAACGCCGCCAAGCTCGCCTATGCCGACAGCGGCGCCAATGACGTGACGATCCTCGTCAAGGACGATCGCTCGACGCCGTCGGGCGCCGCCGCGGCGACTCAGGCCGCCATCAACGAGGGCGCCGAAGTCATTTTGGGGCCAGTGTTTGGCGCCGGCGTCAAGGAGGCGAGCCGCGTCGCGCGCGCCGCCAACAAGCCGATGATCGCCTTCTCGACGGACTCCTCGGCCGCGGGCCGCGGCAGCTATCTGCTGTCCTTTCCGGTCGAGGGCTATGTCGACCGCGGCGTCAGCTACGCGTCGCAGCACGGCAAGAAATCAATCGCGGCGCTGGTGCCCGAAAATGACTACGGCACGCTGGCGATGGCGCAGTTCCAGCAGAGCGCCGCGACCTACGGCATTCGCGTGCCGGTGATCGAGCGCTACAAGCCGGGCGCGCCCGGCGATTCCGTGAAGCGTTTGGCCGCCGCGCGCGATCAATTCGACGCGCTGTTCATTCCCGAGCAGGCCGAGGCGATGCAGGCGGTGTCCAAGGAGCTCGTGGCGAACGGCATCGACTCCAAGAAGGTGCAGATTTTCGGCACGGGCTTGTGGAACGACGCGCGCACGCTGAGCCTGCCAGCGCTGCAGGGCGCCTGGTTCACGGCGCCGGAGAACGCCGGCTTCAACGCTTTCGCGCAGCGCTACAAGGCCAAATACGGCTCCGACCCGGCGCGCGTCGCGACGCTCGCCTATGACGCGGTGTCGCTCGCCATCGCGCTGTCGCGTTCGCAGGGGTCGCAGCGCTATTCGGAAAGCGTGCTGACCAATCCTTCCGGCTTCAACGGCGCCGACGGCGTGTTCCGGTTTAGGCCGGATGGCGGCAATGATCGCGGATTGTCGGTGCTGGAGATCGGCGGCGGTTCGGCGAAGATCATCTCGCCCGCGCCGCGTAATTTCACCGGGAATGGGGCGTAGGGCAGGGCGGCGTCTCCACCTCCCCCTTGAGGGGAGGGTGGGTTGCGCGGTTACGCCGTCGCCGTCTCTCCCGCGATCTTGCCGAAGTCGGCGACGCCCATCATCACGCGGCGCAGTTCGGCAAGCAGCCTCAACCGGTTCAACCGCAGATCGGCGTTGTCGGCGTTGACCGTCACATCGTCGAAGAAGACGTCGACCGGTTCGCGAAGCTTTGACAGCGCGCGCATGGCGCCGGCGAAATCTTCCTTCGAAAGATGTTCGGCGGTCTCTTCGCGCGCGCGGGCGATCGCGGCGGCGAGCTTATGCTCTTGCGGCTCGATGCGCAGGTTTGGCGCATGGCGCTGCGCATAGGCGTCCGCGCCGTCCTTCTTTTCTTCGGCTTTCAGGATGTTGCTGGCGCGCTTGTAGCCGGCGAGCAGGTTTTTTCCGTCGTCGGTCGCAAGGAATGTGTCGAGCGCCTCAACTTTGTGGGTGATCATGAGCAGATCGTCCTGTAGCGGCGCGCCTGTCGCTTGCTCCTCATCGGAGTCGGCGAAAGCGACGGCGCCCAGCGCCGCATCTATCAGATCGTGTCGCGCCCCCTTGTCGCGCAAGTAGACCTTCAGCCGATCGATGAAAAATTCGAGGAGGTCCGCCGCGACGTCATGCCCGGACTTGTTCCGGGCATCCACGCCCTTACGCTGCGCGTCGATGGCCGGGACAAGCCCGGCCATGACGCCGTGAAGCGATAGCCTCAGCTCATTCTCCAACGCGATCCTGATCACCCCTAACGCCGCGCGGCGCAGCGCGTAAGGATCCTTGCTCCCCGTCGGCTTTTCGTCGATCGCCCAGAAACCCACCAGCGTGTCGAGCTTGTCGGCGAGCGCCACGGCGATCGACGCGGGGTCGGTCGGGATACGATCGTTCGGCCCCTGCGGCTTGTAATGCTCCTCGATCGCCGCGGCGACGCTGGCGTCTTCGCCCTGCGCGCTTGCGTAATAGCGGCCCATCAGCCCCTGCAGTTCGGGGAACTCGCCGACCATTTCGGAAACGAGATCGGCCTTGCAGAGCGTCGCCGCGCGTTCGGCGAGAAAAGCGTCGGCGCCGACGATGGGCGCAAGCGTCTTCGCCAGCGCCGCGATGCGCTTGACGCGTTCGCCCTGCGTGCCGAGCTTTTCGTGAAAGACGATTGAATCGAGTTTCGGCAGACGCTCTTCGAGCCTCGTCTTGAGATCGGTCTCATAGAAGAATTTCGCGTCCGACAGCCGCGCGGCGATGACGCGCTCATTGCCGGCGACGACCGTCGCGCCGCCGTCGGAGGCTTCGATGTTGGAGACGAGGATGAAGCGATTCGTGAGGGCGTCGGCAGTCGGCAGTCGGTCTTCGGTCTTCGACTGCCGACTGGCGATCGCCGACTGTCGAAGAACGAAACATTTCTGATTCACGCGGATCGTCGCGCGGATCACTTCCGGCGGAATGGAAAGGAAGCTTTCATCGAACGCGCCCATGAGCGTCACCGGCCATTCGATGAGGCCGGCGACTTCTTCGAGCAGGCCAGCGTCCTCGACGAGCTCCAGCCCTTGCGCGAAGGCGAGATCCTTCGCGTCATGCAGGATGATGTCGCGTCGCCGCGCCGCATCGATGACGACGTTGGCGCGCTCCAGCGACAGCGCATAATCCTCGAAGCGCTTCACGCGAATAGGCTGCGGCGCCAGGAAGCGATGGCCGTGGGTCACATTGCTTGACGCGATTCCGTCAACCTCGAAGCGGACGATCTCGGGAGATTCCGTCTCGGGTCCAAATGTCGCGACGATGGAATGGAGCGGGCGCACCCAGCGCAGCGAATCCGCGCGCTCGGACGCCGCGCCCCAGCGCATCGATTTCGGCCAGGGAAAGCTCTTGACGATCGTCGGGAGAATTTCGGCGAGAACGTCGATCGTCTCCGCGCCGGCGCGCTCGATGACCGCGACGTAAAATTCGCCCTTCTTCGGGTCCTTCTCGATCCTCGCCTGATCGAGCGAAGCGAGTCCGGCGCTTTTCAGAAAGCCGGCGATCGCCGCCTCCGGCGCGCCGACGCGCGGACCTTTGCGCTCTTCGCGCAAATCCGGCTGGCGCGACGGCAGGCCCACCACTTGCAACGCGAGACGGCGCGGCGTGGCGTAGGCGGCGGCGCCTTCATAAGTCAGGCCGCGATCGACCAGCGCATTGGTGACGAGCCGCTTGAGGTCGTCAGCCGCCTGGCGCTGCATGCGCGCTGGAATTTCTTCGGAGAAAAGTTCGAGAAGGAGATCGGACATCTGCGCAGACTATTCCCCCAGGGGAATCGGGTGAAGGATTGTTTTCGTCACCCTCATCCTAAGGAGCCGCCGCAGTCAGCGTCTCGAAAGACGAGGGTGAGGAAAACTACGCGAAGGTGGGCTTCCTCGCCCTTCGAGACGCGTGCTGCGCACGCTCCTCAGGATGAGGAAGCCCTTGACCAATTCCCCTGACTATTCCCCTCCCCCCGCTTGCGGCGGGGAGGGGTTAGGGGTGGGGGCTCTATCGTTTGGTAGAGCGCGGCGCAGATCGTGTCCACAACGCTTTCGAGATTGCGCAAAACCTCGTGATTCCAAAACCGCAACACGCGGTAGCCGCTTGTCTCAAGAAATCGCGTGCGTTTTTCGTCGCGCAGCGCTTCAGCGTCGAAGCCATGTTGCTCGCCGTCGAGCTCGACGACGATGCGCATGCGATGACAGGCGAAATCCGCGAAATAGGGGCCGATCGGCGCTTGTCTGCGGAAATGAACGTTTTTGATTTCAAGTTGTCGGAGCTGTGTCCAAAGCCGACGTTCGGCCGGCGTCGCTTCGCGGCGCAATTTTCGGGCGCGGGGCGTTCGAGGGTCTGAACGATCTGTTTTGTCGTTCATCGCGCGACCCCCCACCCCTAGCCCCTCCCCGCCGCAAGCGGGGGGAGGGGAATGCCAACGCCCAGTGCGACAATATCTCAGGCGATTTCCTTGACCGCTGGCTTCGGCGCGTCGAGCAGAAATTTCTCGACTTCGAGCGCCGCCATGCAGCCGAGCCCCGCCGCGGTCACCGCCTGGCGATAGACGTCGTCGGCGACGTCGCCGGCGGCGTAGACGCCGGGCATGCTGGTGCGCGTCGTTCCGGGCTCGACGGCGATGTAGCCGGACGGCTTGATCGTCAACTGGCCGCGGAAAAGTTCAGAGGCCGGCGAATGGCCGATGGCGACGAAGACGCCGTCCGCCGCAAGCGTATGGATCGCGCCGGTCGCGACATTCTTGACGCGCGCGCCGGTGACGCTCAGCGGGTTCTCATCGCCGACGATCTCGTCGATCACATGATTGAAGAGAATAGAGACGTTTTCCTGCGCCAGCAGACGCTTCACGAGAACGCGCTCGCTGCGGAATTCGTCGCGGCGGTGGATGATCGTCACATGCGAGGCGAGATTGGAAAGATACAGCGCCTCCTCGACGGCGCTGTTGCCGCCGCCGACGACAAGCACTTTCTTGCCGCGAAAGAAAAACCCATCGCAGGTCGCGCAGGCGGAGACGCCGAAGCCTTTGAATCTTTCCTCGCTCGGCAGACCCAGCCACTTCGCCTTGGCGCCGGTGGCGACAATGAGCGAGTCGCAAGTGTATGACTTGCCCGAATCTCCGGTGAGCCTGAACGGGCGCTCGTCGAGATGCGCCTCGACAATATGATCGGAGACGAGCTTCGTCCCGACATGTTCGGCTTGCAGGCGCATCTGCTCCATGAGCCAGGGCCCTTGGATCGGCTCGGCGAAGCCGGGGTAGTTCTCGACCTCGGTGGTGATCATGAGCTGACCGCCCTGATCGAAGCCGGCGATGAGCATCGGCTCGAGCAGCGCGCGGGCGGCGTAGATCGCCGCCGTGTAGCCGGCCGGGCCGGAGCCGATGATGACGACGCGCGCATGCTGCGGCATGAATGTGGCCTCGCGAGTGACGAAGCCAGCAATCTAGTCATTATCAGCGTCGCCGCAACCGTTCGAGCGGCCGGCGCGGCGGCCAATGCAGAACGCCCTCCCGAAAGATCGGAAAGGCGCTCAAGCAGGCCGCCGCGCGGACGTCCGGCTTACCAGCCCCAACCGCCGTCGCCGCCCCAGCCCGGGCAGACGTTCATCCATTGGCGTCGCCATCCCCAATGGGTCCACACCCTGCGGAGCTGATAGCAGTCGCCATAGCCGGCGGTGGCGTAGCTGGGCCAGCCCCAACCATATCCCGCGCCGTATCCCGGCGAATAGGCGGGCAGGTCCGTGCGGTAATAGCTCCAGCCCCAAGGCTGGCCCCAGCCCACCGGCCGGCCTGGGCCGGCGCGGCCGCCCCAACGGCCGGCCCAGTGGACGCCAGGCAGTATCGCGCCATGGAAGCCGCCGCCGCCCCAGCCGAAGCCGCGCCAGCCGTCCCATTGCTGGGCCCGCGCGGCGCCGGATTGGACCATCAAGCTGACGAGCAGAGCGCCGGTCGCCGCCGTCGCCTTGATTTTCCGGGACATTCCAGCTCCTCCCCCGCGCAGGAACGCCCCCCTGAAACGGGAGGGCGTTAGCGTCTCAAAGCGCTGACCCGAAGCGATGGGCTTACCAGCCCCAACCGCCTCCCCAGCCGCCCCAACCGCCGCCCCAGCCGGAGCAGACGTTCACCCACTGGGGCCGCCAGCCCCAATTGGTCCATACGGTGCGAAGCTGGTAGCAGCCGTCGTAGCCGATGTTGGAATAGTACGAACCCCACCCCAAGCCGTATCCGGCTCCGATCAGGCCCGCGCCATACCACGGCCAATAGGAGCGCGCCCACGGGCGTCGCCAGCCCCATCCGCCGCCCCAACCGCCGATCACAGGCCTGCCCCAGCCGCCGCCGCGCCAGCCGCCGCCCCAGCCGGGTCCGCGCCAGCCCCCGCCCCAGCCGGGTCCACGCCAGCCGCCGCCCCAGCCGCCTCGAAAGCCCCCAGGCAGAACCGCGCCACGGAAACCGCCGCCGAAACCGCCGCCCCTCAAGCCGCCAAATCCCCCGCCGAAACCGGCGCCCCTGAATCCGCCGAAACCGCCGCCGAAGCCGCCGCCTCGGAAACCGCCAAAACCGCCCCTTTGCGCCTCGGCGACGCCCGTATGGGCCAGCAACCCGATAACCAGCGCGGCCGTCGCGACCGCCGTTTTGACCGATTGAGACATTTTCAGCTCCTGATCATGGTCTCAACGCGTTTGCGCTGGCGGGCGAAAATCCATGCGCGGTCCTGGCGCTCAAAATTCGCCGCCAACCCCGCCCACGTCATTAAATCGCGCGCGGCGCACGCAGTTCAAGAAGCTCTGCAATCGGCGCTTTAGCAGGGGAAAGAAATCTCCTGCTGAAAATAGTTCTGTAGTGTTGCGCTTATGTCACAGGCGCAAGAAGACGTGTCTGCGCAGGTTGGTCACGTCTGCTGCAGATAAGAATAAGCAGTAATGGAACAATATCAGTTAAACCGCGGTTTCATAATTCTTGAAGCGCTCAGCGAAGGGCGATGTGACGCTTTTGATCTCGCCATTGTTTGGTCACGAGCGATTTCTATTGACGAGAATTCTGCGTCGTCGCTTGCGGCCCTGGCAAGGAGAATGGTGTGAAAAAGCGTATGTCGGGAGTTCTGGCCCTTGGGCTCGCGAGCCTGGCAGCGTCGGCCGCGGCGGAAGCGGCCGAGTGGGTCGGCAAGGCGTCCTATTATGCGCATAGGGGGCGTACGGCGAGCGGCGCGCATGTCGGCGCCCTTACGGCCGCGCATCGGACGTTGCCGTTCGGATCGAAGGTGCGGGTGACCAATTTGCGCAATAATCGTTCGGTCGTCGTCACGGTGAACGATCGCGGGCCCTTCACGCGCGGGCGGGTGATCGATGTCTCGGTCGCGGCGGCTGACAGCCTCGGATTCAGATCGGCTGGCGTCGCCCAGGTCAAAATCGAGCCGATCGCCGACTAATATCGCCACCAGAAAGCGCTGATCAGACCGCGCTCGGCGGGCGAGTTGACGCCCCCGATCGCCGCGATCGCGCCGATCTGCAATGAAAGCGACGCGGTCACGTCATAGACCGCGCTCAACTGAAATTTCTGCTCGGCGACGACGCCCGCCGGGCCGCCTCGCGGCGCAAAGCCGGAGAAGCTTTGCGCGAGCAGCAGGATCGGGGGCAGTGGGCGTAGTCCGGCGGTGAGATCGGCGCGGATCTCGTCGCCGTTCTGTCCGCGCGACCGGTACCCCAGCTGCGCATCGATAAAGCCGGGAAAGCCGAAAAGTTCGAAGGGCCGGCCGGCGAGCAGCCGCAGGTCGGCCTGCACGGGATCGCGCATATCGAGGAATCGCCGCGCGGCCGGCGAGGCCGCCCGCACCCCCGCCTGCAGCGAGACGATGCACTCGCCCCAGGCGAACAGCAGCGTCCGCGCGCCGAGCGCGCCCAACCCCAGGCCTTCATAGCGCGCGCCCGCCGGTCCCTGGAGCGACAGCGGCAGGCCGGCCTTGGCTTCCTCGACGAGCAGGTTGAGATGGTCGTAGGGCGCCGCGGCGCCGCGGAAATTCATATAGCCGCCTTCGGCGACGATGGTCAGCCAATCGAGGAGGCCGTGCTCGACATATCCGCGCGTCTCGAACTTGCGATAGGAGGGCGTCTGGATCAGCCGCCCCTTGGCGTCATAGGCTTTGCGCGCGTCGGCGAAGGTCGTGGTGACGATCGCCTGTCCGGCGCCGGGCGGCAAGAGCCAAGCGCCCGCGAAGGCCGACCGCGCCGCAACGACCCAAAAGCAAAAAACAATGAAAATCGCCAAGACACGCATGGAGACACGCATGGCGCCACGCAAAGCAGGAACCCGCCCGTCGCCCAACGGCCGCGGGCCTACATGCGATGTTAGAAGCGATGCGCGCTGTTGACAATCGACGGCCGCGCTTATGCTCCCATATGCGCATGCACGTCGCGGCCGCCGTGACGCCGCATGATCTCCATCGCCGCGCGTTCGCGCTCATCGTTCCAGACGCGGGCCCAAAGCAGCAGTCCGCCATGCTTCAACTGCGACTGCGCCCATTTGGTCTGGCGATCGCCGACGAGCTTCGAAGCCAGCAGGCCCAAAACCCCGGCTGCGCCGCCGGTCAGCAGTCCGACCGCGATCGCGCTGGTCAGCGACAGGCCCCAGGCAAGGGTGAGTCCGGCGCCGACGAAGGCGCCGACGTAGAACAGCACGCCGACGATCGAGGCCTTGCCGATATTGAGCGACTCACTGTCAATGTAAGGCGTGCGCGGCGCGCGGGGGCTGTCTTCAAGCGAGTCGGCGCTCACGTCCGTATCGCCGAGCTTCTCGCGCACTTTGTCCTCTTCGGCGAGAAGGCTGATCTCCGAACGGTCGAACCCGCCGGTGAGGAGATCGTCGATCGCCGACTGCAGCGTGTCGACGGTGTCGAACAGGCCGACGACCTCGCGCAGCTCATGGCGTTCTTCAGGGGTGGTGGCTCTCTTTTCGTCCATGATTCTTGCTCCTGCGCGGCGATTTGGCGCGCGGCCGCGCTCTTGATTAAACAGAGCGGCGCGGCGGGTCTTCAAGAGGCGTCGGGCAGGGAAATCGCGGGGTGGAAAAGCTGGCGGCCTGTGCGCCGACGCTTGCCCCTCGGCCTATGAGCCGCGAGCGTCGCGCGCTGCTCGTGAGGGCCTTGGGCGGCGCGGCGCGCCGAGCGAACTGGACACGCCAAAAAGCAGTCCTCATCCTTAAGGAGCCGCCGAAGGCGCATCTCGAAGGACGAGGACGGCGATGCGGGCCGAAGGCGCAAGCGTCTACATCCTGCTCTGCGCCGATGGCAGCTATTACGCCGGGCTGACGCGCAAGGAGGTCGAAACGCGGGTCAGCGAACACAATCTGGCGATCAACGCCGATTACACGACGCGGCGCCGACCGGTGAAGCTGGTCTGGTCCGAACATTTTGAACTGCTGACCGACGCCATCGCGATGGAGCGCCGCATCGAAGGCTGGAGCCGCGCGAAGAAAGAGGCGCTGATCAGAGGCGATTATGACGCCTTGCCGGCGCTCGCGGCGCGTAGAAACAAGAAGGGCGGCCCCGGGCAATCCTCCTCTTGAGAAACGCCAACAAGCAGCCCTCCTACTGAGGAGCCAATATGCAGTCCTCATCCTGAGGAGCGCCCGCAGGGCGCGTCTCGAAGGACGAGGACTGCGCGATTCAGAATTGCTGCTTCGCGTGACCGACGCAAATGTTGAACTTTTTTGCAGACTGGAGTCGGCCCCTCGTCCTTCGAGACGCCTGCTGCGCAGGCTCCTCAGGATGAGGCGCCTTATGTAGCGCAACGTCCAGCGTGAACGTCCCGAGTGTGACCGCGCGTATCGATCTCACCCTCGAGAAGCCAGTAAGCAGTTCTCATCCTGAGGAGCGTGCGCAGCACGCGTCTCGAAGGACGAGGACTGCGAATTAAGGTTAGTCGGCAAGGGCTATTGGCTCGGGCATCGCTTACTAAAGCGCGGGTCGATGAGAATTGATTTTAGTTGTTCCGGTCCGAGCCAATCCCTGTAATCGATTTCGGGCGCCAACTCTCGACGCACAACGATAAAGCCGAACATCATCAATCCACGACGCAAGCGCGCGAGAAGCTGGAACAGGTTTCCATCCGCACTTTGCCCGGTGCGATACTGAAATTGATCACTGGTGTCGAATGTGCCTTGACATAGACCCTTAGGCTCTTCGAGCAGCGCTTTGAGCTCATCAGGAAGGCCGCGAGCGGCAATGTCCTCCTTGGTTTTGAATCGAGCAAAAATGGCGGCGGACGGTGTGAGAAGCTGTTTCGTTTGGTCGAAATGGATCGCAACAATTAGCTTATGCGCGAAGAGATGAAGATGCGGTATGGTATTGGGCCCTAGCGTCACGTATCCATTTTCATAGGCTACAGGCACGCCTTCTTGTTGCAGGTGCCGTCGGGCACGTTTCTGCATTGTACCGCTGCTCGCTTTGAGCCATTCGGCAGCAATTTCCGGAGCCTGCATTTTTAGGCGGCTGGCGAGGCACCTATGATCCTTCGCCTCAACTTCTCCGAGTTCCGAGAAGCTCCAGCGAGAAGCGATAGCGGTAATCAAGTCTGCATGTCTAGAAAGACTATTGCACGGTTGGCAAGCGGGTACAACGAGTTTGTCTGGTCTATGGGACCGATTAAACAACGCTTTAGGTGGATAATGTTCCCTTGTGGTGGCGAGTGTTTCGCCACCACAGAAGCAGCAATATGGGTGCTGGGCTAGCAGCTTTTGCGTAGCAGATTGTTTACGTCTCGCTTCGCCCATACTATCTCACGAACACCCCGTCGTCGCGCCACACGTCTCGCACTTCAGACACGTGCCGTTGCGCACCAGCGTAAAATTCGCGCATTCGGGACAGGCTTCGCCGACATAGCCTTTCATGCGCGCTTCGGCGCGTTTTTCGGCGACGCCGGTGACGGTCTTCGTCGGCTCGGTCCAGCCGAGCGTCGAGACCGGTTCGCCGGCTTCATGCGTCGCGTCCGGCGTCTGGCGTAGCGCGACCGCGCCGCCGATGTTTCGAGCGGCGCCAAAAGCTTCGCCGCCTTGCACCACCATCAGCCTGTCGGTCTTGGAGCGCAACAGACCGCGCGAGACGACGGAATTCGTCTCCGGCGCCTTGCCCTCATGCTGGCCCTTGCCGAGCACGTCATGGCCGATGTCTTCGGGCGAGACATGGGCGAGATCGTTGCGGCCGAGATAGGAGACGGCGAGCTCGCGGAACACATAGTCGAGGATCGACGTCGCGTTCTTGATCGCGTCATTGCCCTGCACCGGACCCGCGGGCTCGAAGCGGGTGAAGGTGAAGGCGTCGACATATTCTTCGAGCGGCACGCCATATTGCAGTCCGAGCGAAATCGCGATGGCGAAATTATTCATCAGGCTTCGGAAGGCCGCGCCCTCCTTATGCATGTCGATGAAGATTTCGCCGAGGCGCCCGTCTTCATATTCGCCGGTGCGCAGATACACCTTGTGGCCGCCGACCGCCGCCTTCTGCGTATAGCCCTTGCGGCGATCCGGCAGTTTCTCGCGCTCGCGGATCACCTGATGCACGACGCGCTCGACGATGCGTTCGGCGACGGCCGCGGCGCGCGCCGGCATATTGGCGGTCACGATTTCCTCGACGGCGTCCATCGCGTCGATGTCGTCGTCGCCGGCGATGAGCTGCGCGGAGAGCGGCTGCGAGAGCTTGGAGCCGTCGCGATAGAGCGCATTGGCCTTCAGCCCGAGGCGCCACGACAGCAGATAGGCCTGTTCGCAATCCTCGATCGTCGCGTCATTCGGCATATTGATGGTCTTGCTGATCGCGCCGGAGATGAAGGGCTGCGCCGCCGCCATCATGCGGATATGCGAGTCGACCAGAAGATAGCGTTTGCCGGTGCGCCCGCAGGGATTGGCGCAGTCGAACACCGGATAATGCTCGCGCTTCAAATGCGGCGCGCCTTCCAGGGTCATCGCGCCGCAGACGTGAATGTTCGCCGCTTCGATCTCGGATTTGGCGAAGCCGAGATGCGACAGAAGGTCGAAGTTCTTGTCCTCGAGCGCGGCCGCCGGAACTTTCAACACGCCGGTGAGAAAGTCCTGCCCAAGCGTCCATTTGTTGAAGACGAATTTGATGTCGAAGGCGGACGGCAGCGCCGCCTCAACGGCGGCGATCTTTTCGTCGGTGAAGCCGCGCGCGCGCAGGCTCGCGGTGTTGATCGCCGGCGCGTTGGAGAGCGAGGCGTGGCCGACGGCATAGGCCTCGATCTCGGCGATCTCGCTCTCGCGATAGCCGAGCGAGCGCAGACCTTCCGGCACGGCGCGGTTGACGATCTTGAGATAGCCGCCGCCGGCGAGCTTCTTGAATTTGACGAGCGCGAAATCGGGCTCGATCCCGGTCGTGTCGCAATCCATCACCAGGCCGATGGTGCCGGTCGGCGCGACGACGGTGACCTGCGCATTGCGATAGCCATAGAGTTCACCCTGCGCGAGCGCTCTGTCCCAGGCGGCGCCGGCGCGCTCGACCAGGAGCTGATCGGGGCAGGCGGCGACGTCGAGCGGCACCGGCGTGATCGCAAGCTGCTCATAGCCGACGCGTTCGCCATGCGCGGCGCGGCGATGATTGCGGATGACCCGCAGCATCGCTTCGCGATTCTCCATGAAGCGCGCGAAGGGGCTGCGCTCCTTGGCCATTTCGGCGGAGGTCGCATAGCACACGCCCGTCATGATCGCCGACAGCGCGCCGGCGATGGCGCGGCCCGCCTCACTGTCATAGGCGACGCCCGACGACATCAACAGGCCGCCGACATTGGCGAAGCCGAGGCCCAGCGTGCGGTAGTCGTAGGACAGCTGCGCGATCTCTTTTGAGGGAAACTGCGCCATCAGCACCGAGATTTCGAGCACGACGGTCCACAGCCGCACGGCGTGTTCGTAAGAGTCGACGTCGATGCGCTTCGTCTCGGGATCGCGGAACTGCAGCAGGTTCAGCGAAGCGAGATTACAGGCCGTGTCGTCGAGGAACATATATTCCGAACACGGATTGGACGCGCGGATGGGGCCGCCGGCCGGGCAGGTGTGCCAGTCGTTGATCGTCGTGTGGAACTGGATGCCGGGATCGGCGGAGGCCCAGGCGGCGTAGCCGATCTTCTCCCACAGATCGCGGGCTTTCAGCGTCTTCGAGACCTTGCCGTCGAGGCGCTTGACGAGAGTCCAGTCGCCGTCCTTCTCGACCGCCCGCAGGAACTCATCCGTAACCCGCACGGAATTGTTGGAGTTCTGGCCCGAGACGGTCAGATAGGCTTCGCTGTCCCAGTCGGTGTCATAGGTGTCGAAGTGGATGTCCTTATAGCCTTGCTTGGCGAATTGGATGACGCGCTTGATGTAATTGTCCGGCACGTCGTTTTTGCGCGCGAGCTTGATCTCGCGTTTGAGCGCCGGATTGATCTCGGGATTGAAGCAATCGTCGCCGGGGCCTTCGCAATTCACGCAGGCGCGCATGATCGCCTTAAGATGCTTCTTGACGATCTTCGAGCCGGTGACGAGCGAGGCGACCTTCTCCTCCTCCTTCACCTTCCAGTCGATGAAGGCTTCGACGTCCGGGTGATCGATGTCGACGACGACCATTTTCGCGGCGCGCCGCGTCGTGCCGCCGGATTTGATCGCGCCCGCCGCGCGATCGCCGATCTTGAGGAAGGACATCAGGCCGGAGGAGGAGCCGCCGCCCGAAAGCTTCTCCTTCTCGCCGCGCAGCTTCGAGAAATTGGTGCCAGTGCCGGAGCCATATTTGAACAGCCGCGCCTCGCGCACCCAGAGATCCATGATGCCGCCATCATTGACGAGATCGTCGGCGATCGACTGGATGAAGCAGGCGTGCGGCTGCGGATGCTCATAGGCCGATTTCGACTTCACCATCTTGCCGTTGGCGTAGTCGACATAGAAATGGCCCTGGCTCGGCCCGTCGACGCCATAGGCCCAGTGCAGGCCGGTGTTGAACCATTGCGGGGAATTGGGCGCCGCCATCTGCATGGCGAGCATGTAGCGAAGCTCGTCGCTGAACGCCTGGGCGTCTTCCTCGGCGTCGAAATAGCCGCCCTTCCAGCCCCAATAGGCCCAGGCGCCGGCGAGACGGTCGAAGACCTGCTTGGCCGAGATTTCGGAAACGTAGCGCTGATCCTTGGGCAGTTCGGCCAGCGCTTCCGCATCGGCGACCAAGCGCCACAGGAAGGAGGGAACGGCGTTCTCCTCGACGCGCTTCAGCCGCGCTGGCACGCCCGCCTTGCGGAAATATTTCTGCGCCAGAACGTCGGCGGCGACCTGGCTCCACTGGTTGGGGACGTCGATATTGTCGAGGGCGAAGACGATGGAGCCGTCGGGGTTGCGGATCTCGCTCTTTGTCGTGCGGAACGGGATGTTGGCGTAGGGAGATTCACCAGCCTTGGTGTAGCGCCGCTCAATTTTCATCGTCTCATTCCCTCAAAGCGCGGGCGTCCGCCCGCACGCAGCCGTTCGCCGGCCCGCGACGCAATTTCTTGCCAGTTCTGAACTCGAAAGACGCGCGCCCCGCGCTCGCGGATGGATACGCCGCGATTGAAAGCACGCCGAAAACGAGGATCACGCCCACGCAAAGCGACGCTCACGTCCGGCTGTCGCCGAAACTCGCCGAACGCCGTTGAGATCGTTCGCCGCACCGCCATTGCGTGTTGCCTCCAGACTGCGTGAGTCTCGCGACGACGTCAAGATATAGTGATGAAAATTAAAAAAGCGACAACATGTGGATAAGTTCGTGGATAAGGGGGAAAATTCCAGCCGGGCAGGAGAGGAGCGTCCGGCATCTGCGCAGATTCGGCAAGCGGGACTTTTGCAGCTGCATCAGCGCGCATCAGCCCTCGCCCTTCGAGACGCCTGCTATCGCAGCTCCTCAGGGTGAGGGCATTGGTGGACATTGCGTTTGGTTTGGTGCGCATTGCGCTTGAGTTCACGCGTGAGCCAGCAGTCCTCACCTGCAGAACCTGCTCTGCTCATACGCATATACGGAAGCTGGCTCCTCGTCCTTCCAGGTTGACTGTCCCCGCTATTCGCAGGCTTTCGCGGCCGCCGGCGGAACCAGAAAGGCGCGGTTCTCGGCATTATTCGGGCTGAGATAGAGATAGCTGGCGCGACCGCCCGCATCGGGCCCCGGCATCTCCAGCCGCTCGACGACCGTCACGAGCACGCCCTCGGGCTGGGCGGCGATCCGGAACACGCCGGATTTGTCATAGCCGATCCGGCAATGCCGCACGCCGTCGTTCCTGGTCTTGCAGAGGTCGGTTTCCTCGGCGGAAAGCGACGCGTTGCATAAGAGGGCGCCGTGGTCCGCCTTGCAGGCGCCGAAGGTGGAGAAGGTCGCCCCGCCGCGCCCCTTCGTCGAAAATTGCAGCGTCGCCAAATACGGATAAGGCGGCGTGTCTTTTCGCGTTTCGATCGACAGCCGCGCCTTGTCGACGATCTGCCTCTTGTGGGCGGAAAGATGCGCCTTGTCATAGGCGCGCGCGTAACATCCGAGCGAGGGGAGCGGCTCCGCCCGCGCCGCGACTGTCGCGAGAACAGAGGCGAAAATCGCCGCCTTGACGATCAGATGAGATTTGAGCATTCGGTCCCCTGAGGCGGATCGATCCGCCGCCCCGTGGAAGTTCGCGAGTTGGCGCGCGAATCGCAACTTAAGCGGCGCATGAGCAATTCTCGCGTCACAAAAACTTCGCCTCCCCGTGATCTTCAAGCGGGGAGATCGCAGCGGAGCGAGTCGCACATGTGGACGGTTAACGCGGATTTCGGTCAGACGATCTTCGCCCTCGTCAATTTTCCGCAAGCGGATTCAAACAAGCCGAAAGCGGCCAAGAAAACGCTCAGTGAAACGCTCGGCCGTCTCGGCCCGCTGGAAGTGCGGCTCGCGCGCGGCAAGCGGGAAGTGCGCAAGGCGCAGCGCCTGCGTTACGACGTCTTCTACAAAGAAGGCGGCGCCATTCCCGACGCGCGCACGGCCTTCACCCGCCGCGACGCCGACCGTTTCGACAAATTCTGCGATCATCTCATCGTCATCGATCACGCGGCGCAGACCAAGCGCGGCAAGATCAGGCCGAAGATCGTCGGCGCCTATCGGCTGATGCGCGACGACATGGCGAAGAAGGCCGGCGGCTTTTATTCCGAAACCGAATATGACGTCGCGCCGCTTCTCGCCCGCCACGCCGGCAAGCGCGCGCTGGAATTGGGGCGCTCCTGCGTGCTCGCGCCCTATCGCGGCAAGCGCACGATTGAACTCCTGTGGCGCGGGCTTCTCGCCTATGTGCGGGCGCATAACATCGACGTCATGTTCGGCTGCGCCAGCCTGCACGGCGCCAATCCGCTCGCCCATGCGCAGGCGTTGAGCTATCTCGCGCATTACGCGCCGGTGGAAGACGCGTGGCGCGTCAGCGCGCGAGACGAGCTGCACACGCCGATGCGGATGCTGGCGCGCGACGCTTTCGATGCGCGCAAGGCGCGCGACGCGCTTTCGCCGCTGATCAAAGGCTATCTGCGGCTCGGCGCGCGCTTCGGCGACGGCGCCGTCGTCGACCGCAAATTCAACACGACGGATGTCTTCGTCGTCATGCCGGTCGCCGAAATCGACGCGCGCTATCTTGAGTTTTTCGGCGCCGCGCCGCAGCGCCGCGCGGCTTAGCGTTTCCGTCACTCCCGACGCGCCAAGGGCCCCCGGGCATGACGGCGCGCCAATGAAAGCGGCCCCTCGTCCTTCGAGATGCGCGCTGCGCGCGCGCCTCAGGATGAGGCGCCTTGGGTTGCGCGCTGGAATTCGCTGATGCCGCTACAAGCAGTCCTCATGCTGAGGAGGTTGCGCGGCGACCGTCTCGAAGCGCGAGGACTGTGATGATTGCCGGCTGCGCCCATGCGACGCCAGCAACTCCTGCACCCGCGCATGCGTCTCCGCCGCGAGCGTCTTGCGGTCCTTGTCGCACGTTTCGATCGCTTCCCCGAACATGATGTGACACTGCGTGCGGCCGCGCTTCATCAGGCGCCACAGATGCGGCAGGAAGGTCATGTCGCCGTACCAGCCGACATCGATCCTGCGCGCGCCGTTGGAGTACCAGATCGCGACCGGCGCGAGCGTCGACGCGTCGCCGCGCGCCGCCATCGCCTCCAGCGGCGCGAAATGCGCTGAACGAAACGGCAAAACCGCGGCGCCGTCGCTTGACGTGCCTTCGGGAAAGATGACGAGATCGCCGCCCGCGCGCAGCGCGTCGGCGAGCGCGTCATTGACGCGCGCGACGTCCTGCCTCGCGCCGCGCTCGACGAAGATCGTGCCCTGCAGCCGCGCCAGCAGTCCGAGCACGGGCCAGCTTGCGACTTCGCGCTTCGCCAGAAAGACCAGCGGATAGACGCTCGCGAGCGCGATGATGTCGGTCCAGGACACATGGTTCGAGACGACGAAGCGCGGCGCGCGCGAGGGCAGGGCGCCGCGCGCCTCGACCTCTATGCCGATGACGGCGCAAACCGCGCGGCAGAAGCGCGTCTGGATCGCATGCTGAATCGGCCAGCCGCGCCGGCGCGCCAGCGCCTGGAGCGGAACAAGGAAGATGAAAGCGCCCGTCAGCGTGAAGACGAAGGCGAGCGCGCGCAGATGGGCCATGGCGCGCAGATGGCGCGCCTGTAAGACAGGCGCATGACAGCGTCCCCGCTACCGCGCCTTCGCGGCGTCCGCCAGGAAAAACCGCACCATCTCGCGCGAGGCCTCGGGGCCGTGGCGATCGGCGAAGGAGCCGTCGGGATCGCCGCCTGACCAGGCGTGGCCGAGCCCCTCGACGGCCCAATGTTCCAGCAGCGGCACGCCGCGCGTGTCGGCGATGACGGTGCGGCTGTATTTGCGGCCGCCCGCCGATCCGGTCTCGCGCGTTTCGCGCGCCAGCGCATCGGCAAGATCGAGCCGAGCCCCTGCGATGATCGTTTCGCCGTTGGTCGGATGCACCTTCTGGTCGGCGTCGCCGTGGAAAACGATCGTCCGCACGCCGTCAGACAGGGACCTGCGCGCGGCGCCGCGTTCGAATTTGCCGCTCATCGCCGCGAAGGCGGAGGCGACGTCGCTCGCCGAGCCATGCGCGAGGCCGGAATGCACGCCCACCGCGGCGTAGAGCTCCGGATAGGTCGCGGCCATTGTCGCGGCCATGGCGCCGCCGGCCGACAGACCCGCCACATAGACGCGCGTCGCATCGACGCGCCACTCCGCCATAACGGCGCGGGTCATGCCGGCGATGAGGCTGGGTTCGCCCCTCTCGCGGGTCTGATCCGCCGGGTTGAACCAGTTCCAGCAGCCCATCTGATTGGCCGTCGTCGACTGCGCCGGATAGGCGACAAGGAATCCATGTTCTTCGGCCAGCGCATTCATTCGCGAGCCGATGGCGAAGTCGTCGGGGTTCTGCGTGCAGCCGTGAAGCATCACGATCAAAGGCCGTTCGCCGTCTCCGACGTTTTGAGGCGCATAGACCTTGTAATCGCGCGCGCCGGCCGCGCCGACATAGCTGCGCGAGACATAGGCGGCGCCCGGCGGAACGTCGATTTGCGGGGTCTTCCGAAGCCCGACGAGCGGCCCGCCGTTCGGATCGAGGCCGGGAAGACCGGCGTGACGCAGCAACTCCACGGTCTCGCCGAGCGGGCGGCGCAGACGAAACGTCGGGGGATGCGGCTCGGCGTGCGCCGCCGGCGGCGGCGTTGGCGCCTTCGCCGCGGCGCCGTTCGTCAGCGCGCCCATCAGCACCCGCGTCGCTTCCGCGAGATTTTGCTCGCGCGTCAGTCGCGTCGCCCGGCTGAAGGCGCCCGTTAGGAAGTTTTTCATTTTGTTTACGCCTCGCGGCAGAGTGGGGAAGGTCAACTGATGCGGTCCTGGAGCGCCGACTTGACGGACTTGCTCGCTTGCAGCGCGCCGAGCACGGTGATCGACTCGATGGTCTCGCGCGCAAGCTCCGGCGTGACGTCTTGCGCGATGGACGCCAGTCCCAGGACATGGATGCGCAATCTGCGGCCGGCCGACTTCACGGCCTCGAGGTCTTCGCGGCTGTAGTGCCGCAAGCCGAGCTCCAGCGTGTTGCGCATGATGGACTGTTTCACCGCGTCCGAATGCGCGCCGAGCTGGTTGCGGATCGCCGTGCGGATGAAGTCGGTGCGGTTGGAGTAGAAGCCTTCGCGCACCAAGAGATCGATATGGCCGAGATCGACGTAGCCGACATTGATCGTGATTTTCTCGGCCTCTGGCGGCCTTTCTCGTAATTTGTGTAGGTCCGCCATCGCCATCCTCTAACCATCTACTGGGATGGTATATGGATGGTCTGTCGTTCGGGCGCAAGTGGCGCGAACGACCTTTGCGGCCATAGTCGACCCGACGACGTCCTCCGCGGTCGAGTTCTTCGCTACTCTTGACGCCGCCGCTTTAGGCGCCCTTATGTGCGGCTGCCCGCCCGCGCTGGCGGCCAGTTCAGGCTTTCTGGGAGATCCTAATGACGATTGTGCTTGCGCGCCGCGCATGTGTCGTTGCGGCCCTGTCGCTTCTATCCGCCGGGCTGCTCGCCGGGCCGGCCTTCGCGCACGGCCCGTCGCGTCAGAAGGTCGTCGAAAAGATCGAAATCGACGCCCCGGCCGCGAAGGTCTGGGAAATCGTCGGCAATTTCCAGGACTGGAACTGGCATCCCGCCATTGCAAAAACCGAAGGGACGGGCGGCAACGCCGTCGACGCCAAGCGCAAGCTGACCCTCAAGAACGGCGGGGCAATCGACGAGACGCTGACCAAATACGACGCCGACGGCAAGTCGCTGAGCTACAAGATCGACGCCGTCGACGTGAAAGTGCTGCCGGTCAACAACTACGCTTCGACGATCAGCGTGAAGGAAGAGGGCGGCAAGAGCGTCGTCGAATGGAAGGGCGCGTTCTACCGCGGCTTCATGAACAATGATCCGCCGCCGGAACTTTCCGACGAGGCGGGGGTGAAGGCGGTGAGCGATATTTATAAATCCGGTCTCGCCGCGTTGAAGGCCAAGGCGGAGAGCAAGTAAGCGCCGCGCCATGCGCCAAGCGTCGGTCACGATCGCCGTCACGCGCCGGCAACTGCTCGGCGCCGTGGCGGCTCTTGTTTTTGCGCCGGGCGCTGCATTTGCGGCGCATGGCGCTTCGCCGCTGAAAGTCGTCGAGACGACGATCGTCGATGCGCCGCCGGGCAAAGTCTGGACGGTCGTCAGCGATTTTGCTCACGCCGACTGGCTGCCGGGCGTCGCCCGCGTCGAAACTTCCGGCGCCGATGTTCCCGATGAGGCGCGGCGCAGGCTGATCATGGCCGACGGCGGCGTCATCGAGGAATTGCTGACGAAGCGCGACGCCGAGCGGATGCTGCTTGGCGTTCATCGCGAAGGCGACGATGTGAAGCGGCTGCCGGCGACCAATTACACCGCGCTGATTACGCTGCTGCCCGCCGAGGGCGGCAAGACGCAGGTCGAATGGAAGGCGCGCTTCTACCGCGGTCATCCCAACAACGACCCGCCGCCGGAATTGAACGACGATGTCGCGATTGCGGCGGTCACGGCGATGCAGCGTGCTTTTCTTGCGGCGTTGAAGGTGAAGGTGGAGGGGAGCGTTCCCTCTCCCCGCCAATAGCGGGGAGAGGGCCAGGGTGAGGGGCTTGGTGATTTTCCGAACCTATGGCGCATGATCGGATGAATAGGACAGATGCCCCGGCCCCTCACCCTAACCCTCTCCCCGTAAACGGGGAGAGGGGGATGGGCGCGCGCCTTATTCGCCGCTCTCCTTCTCCTCGCCGCGCCGGCCCTCGCCGACGAGGCCTTCGTCACCGCGCAAGGCGCCGACGCCCTCTCGATCGTCGATCTTGTCAAAATGCAGACCGTCGCGACTCTGCCGATTGGCGGAAAGCCGGCTGGCATAGCTGTTTCGCGCGACGGCGCGCGCGCCTTTATCACTAGCCCCGAAGGCAAGTTTCTCACCGTCATCGACGCGGCGAGCCGCACGATCGAGAAGCGCATTCCGGTCGAAGGCGGGCCGCTGGGCGTCGCCGCGAGCCCCGACGGCAAGCGCGTCTATGTCGCCGATCTCTACGGCCGGCGCCTCATCGAGATCGTTCTCGCAGGCGGCGCGCAACGCAGCGTCGGCGTCGGCGCAATGGCGTCGGGCGTCGCGGTGGCGCCGGACGGCAAGACGATCATCGTCGCCGACCGCGACGACAATGCGTTGTCCCTCATTGACGCGGCGACGTTTTCACGCGTCGCGACCATACCGGTCGGCAAGCATCCTTTCGGCGTGACGATCGACGCTTCCAGCGCGCGCGCCTATTCGGCCAATGTCGAATCGGACGACGTCAGCGTCATCGACCTCGCTTCCCGCAAAGTCATCGCGACGCTCAAATGCGGCAGCCGGCCTTACACGGTGGCGCTCGCCAAGGGCCGCATCTTCGTCGCCAATCAGCACGGCGACAGCGTCAGCGTTTTCGATGCGGAAAGCTTGGCGCCGCTCGAAACGATAAAGGTCGGCGAATATCCGGAAGGCCTGGCGGTCAGCGGCGACGGCGCGCGCGTCTATGTCGCCAATTGGTTCTCGAACGAACTCTGGGCGCTCGACGCGCAGACGCTGAAAATTCTCGGGAAAGCGGAGACCGGCGACGGCCCGCGCGCCTTCGGCGCCTTTATACGCGACGCCGAATGATCTCGCAGTCATACAGCATGCGTTTGAACGGTTAGGCTGTCATTCCCGACGCGCGCAAAGCGCGCGATCGGGAATCTAGGGCAGGACCAGCGTTCCTGCGGCGGCTCTGGATTCCGGGTCAGGCCTTCGGCCTGCCGGGAATGACAGGCCCCACGGAACAGCCAGATTTGGATGGCGGCTATGTTTCGATGTGCTCGGGCCGTACGCCGAGTCCGATGAGCCGCGCCGGGAGTCGGCGCAGCAATGGTATGGCGTTAAGGAGTCGCAGCGCCAGCGGCGCGTCAAAAGGCTTCTCTGCCGAGAGGACGCTGCGCACCACGCGGTTTTGGATCGCAAGCTGAAGGGCCTGCGTCACGCGGGTCGGAAATTCCCGCCGCCTCTGCACCGCGGTCACGTCCGCGTCGGTCAGCGAATTGTCGCGCAGCTTCGTGGAAAGGAGATTGGCGGCGGCGACCGCGTCCTGAATCGCGAGATTGATCCCGACGCCGCCGACAGGCGACATGGCGTGTGCGGCGTCGCCGATGCACAGCAATCCGGGGCGGCTCCATGTCTTGAGGCGGTTGACCTGAACGGTGAGCAGGCTGACGTCGGTCCAATCCTTGAGCGTATCGACGCGATCGGCAAGGAAGGGCGTCAGCCGCGCGATCGAATCGCGAAACGTCTCGATGCCTTTCTCGCGCAGTTTTTCGGCGTCGCCCTTGGGGATGACGCAGCCGCACTGCCAATAGGAGCCGCGATCAATCATCGCCAGCATGCGCCCCGGCGCGACGCGGCCGAAGCTTTCGTCGGGATCGCTCTGCTTGCGCGGCAGCTTGAACCACAGCACGTCCATCGGCGCGCCGAAATCCTCGACGGGGAGCTGCGCGTCCTCGCGCATCAGCGACCTGCGCCCATCCGCGGCGATGACGAGTCTGGCCTCGATCTTCAGCTCTCCTTCCGGCCCTTTCGCTAAAACGCCGCAGACGCGCTCGCCGTCGAGTAGCAGGTCCTCGCCGGCGGTGTTCATCAGAAGGCGGAAATTCGGAAGCGCGCGCGCATGTTCGGCGATGAAGTCGAGAAAATCCCATTGCGGCATGAAGGCGATGAAATTGCATTTGCCGGGTAGGCTGGAGAAATCGGCGACCTTGTATCGACGATCGCCGATCCAGGCCGAAAGCTCATAGGCCTTGTGGTGCGGGAGGCGCAGGAAGTCGTCGAGCAGCCCAAGTTCGTCCATCAGCCGCAGCGTCGACGGGTGAATCGTGTCGCCGCGAAAATCGCGTAGAAAGTCCGCATGTTTTTCGAGAACGATCACATCGACGCCGGCGTGGGCGAGCAGAAATCCGGCCATGAGCCCGGCAGGGCCGCCGCCGACGACGCAGCAGGTCGTTGTAACAATCTGCGACATAGAGCCTCCGGCGCCTGGAGCCCGACGCTCCAGCGACTCGAACATAGGCCACGCCGCACGGCGCTCTAACAACCGGTCGTCCGGCGGTGGCTTCTATAGACTAAGAGCAAACCGCGCCCACATGATCGCGAGCGTGATGCAGCTTACGGCGTAAACCGCAAAACGGAAGGGAACGTGATTAAGCAAGATGTAGATGGCGGCGTGAACGGCTCGAGACGCCACATACATCCAGGCGAGTGAGAGCTGCAACGCGTCGATGTGGTGAAACGCGACCATCATCAGCATGACGACATAGAAAAGCGTCGGAACTTGCATGAGGTTATTGAATGCCCGAGCCGGGCGCTCAATCCATTCGCTCGGCGGCTCGGTCTTGTAGTCGCGGAAATATTTTAACGAAGCGCCGCCGAGCAGCACGGCGCCGTTCCGGGACATCACCATCAGCAACCAAACCGCGGCGGTTAAGGCGAACATTGCAATCATGGGCGACACGATATCCACGGGGTCAGCGGGAATGACCGGCCGAGTGGACAGCGCCGCGATCGCAACCGCGCCCGCCATAATGATGGCGAAGACAGCTAGATATTCGTTGCCGCTCGGTCGGCGCCCTTCTTCTTGGAATTCGGCCATCAATCTTCTCCCTCGTGAGATGCGCAAGCGAAGCGTTCACAGCCAGCGACGCGCGTTTGGGATGAGCGTCATGCTCGCCCGCTCGGCGGAGATCACTTGCAATTTACAAATAAATCGAGATCGCTTGTTATTTGCAAGTAAATTTCATAACCTCCGCGGGTGTCCAAGAAAGATCCCGCGCTCCGACGCTCCGACTGCCCGCTGAACGTCTGCCTCGAAATCTTCGGCGACCGATGGTCGCTGCTCATCATCCGCGACCTGCTGTTCAAGAAGCGGCACGAGTTCAAGGACTACCTCGCGGCCAAGGAACGTATCGCGACCAATGTCCTGTCGGATCGGCTGCGGCGATTGGAGGCAAGCGGCATCATCACGAAGACCGCGCACCCCTCCGATGCGCGCAAGGCGGACTACCGGCTGACTGAAAAGGGATTGGATCTAGCCCCTCTCCTCTTCGAAATGGCGCTTTGGGCGACGAAGCATGAGAAGACCGACGCCCCCACGGCTCTGGTGCGGCGAATGTCGGACGACCGTTCGGACCTGCTCGCAGAGCTGAGAGCCAACCACAGGCCGGCGCCGGCGCGAAAAAATCCAAGCGCAAGGAAGTGACGTCTGGGGCTGAGAAGCTTGCGTCCGGTCTGACCCGGGCGCTCGACTTGGATGGGGCCGTCTCTCCGGCAAGGCTGGACATTGGCGCCATCAGACGCAATAAGGGGCCACGACATTCGAGGACGCAGCTACATGTCCTATATCGTTCGCTTCTTCACCTGGTGGAACCGCGCCACGCTCAGCACCGGCCTGTGGACGCTGCTGTACGGCGAGCGCGTCGGCGAAGACGAATTCGGCAACGTCTATTACCGTCGGCGCGGCGGCAAGATCGATGCGGCGCTGGGGTTTGAACGGCGCTGGGTGATCTACAAGGGCTATTGCGAAGGCTCGGCGACGCCGCCCGGCTGGTACGGCTGGCTGCATCACACGGTGGATACGCCGCCGACCGACGAGACCTATCGGCCGCGTTCCTGGGAGCTTCCGCACCAGGCCAATTTGACCGGAACGCCGCAGGCCTATCGGCCGCCGGGCTCTCAGCTCGCGCTGGGCGAGCGGCCGCCCGCCGGCGGCGACTACGCCCCCTGGCGGCCTGAAGGCTGAGCGGCGCTCTTCCTTGGAAAGGCCTTTCTTGCCTGCTTTCGTCCCCGGCTTGTTTTCGAGGCTGGCGGAGAATCCTGCGGTGATCGGATGAAGTTGCCCTTATCCCTGACGCCAGCGGCGGTCGGCGCGTGGGCTTTTTTTGCCGTCGCCGCGTCCGCCGAGCCGATCCGGCATCCGACCGCGATCTTCGCCGGCCTCGACAAGACCACTGGCCGAATCATCAATTTCGACGTCGCGATCGACGAAACCGTGCAGTTCGGCGCCCTTCAGGTGACGCCGCGCGTGTGCAATACGCGACCGCAGACCGAAACGCCGCAGACGACGAGCTTCGTCGAAGTGGACGAACTCATCCTCAAGCCGGAACATCGGGGCGACCCCAAGCCCGAATCCGTGAAGGTCGAGGCCAAACAGGAGGCGAAGCGCATCTTCTCGGGCTGGATGTTCGCTGCAAGTCCCGGTCTCCACGGGGTCGAGCATCCGGTCTATGACGTCTGGCTGGTCGACTGCAAAGGCGGCAAGGAAACGGTTGCGCCGCCCGCCGAAGCGGCCGCGCCGGCGGCTCCGCCCGCCGCCGAGGCCGAGGCGACCGCCGCCCCCGAAGGCGCCAGCGGCAAGAAGCGCCGCTCGCGCAGAGTCGAGCCGACGGCGCCGCCGCCGATGGAAAATCAGCCCATCGGTCCCGCCGATCAGGCGGCCCCGGCGCCCGTCGAGCCCGACGTGGGTCCTGCGCCAGCGGAAGATCCTGCCGCCTCGCCCACGGGCGGGCGCAAGAAGAAGCGGCGGCGCGCCGAACAGCCCGGTCCCGCTGCGGCGCCGCCGCCAGCGAACAATCCGCTTTTCCCCTTCTAAAGCGCCTCCCGATCGCATGGAATCATGTGACCGGTAAGGAATCGCTCAAAATCAAAACGTTGGAGCAGGTTCTCATCGGAAAAGTCTGTCAACTTTTTCGGCGCCTGCGCTAATCGGCAAGCGCGGCCAGCGCCTGAACGCCCCTCACGGGCGCGTTTTTGGGCCAGACGTAGAAGTTGGCCTTTTCAGGGAGCGCCCGTTCGAGCGTGCGATGATATTCCTCGCGCGAAACCTCGATTGCGCCGAGCGAGGCGAGATGCGGCGTAATGAATTGCGTGTCGAGCAGCTGGAAGCCGCCCGCCCGTAGCCGTCCGATCAGGTGGACAAGCGCGACCTTTGAGGCGTCGCGCTCCAGATGGAACATGCTCTCGCCGAAAAAGGCGCTTCCGAGAGCGACGCCGTAGAGCCCGCCGACGAGGCGCCCGTCAATGCGGCATTCGACCGTATGGGCGAAGCCAATATCGAACAACTCGCGATAAAGCCGATGGATTTCGGCGTTGATCCAGGTCCGCTCACGTCGAAACGCCGGAGCGGCGCAAGCGTCGATCACCGCGTCAAAATCGCGATCGACGACGACCTCGAAACGATCGGACCTCACGGTCTTGGCCAGGGAGCGCGACACGACGAAGTCGTCGAGGGGAAAGATCGCGCGCCGCTCGGGATCGACCCAATAGAGCTGATCGTCGTCGGCGCTCTCGGCCATCGGGAAAAGCCCGATGGAATAGGCGCGGAGCAGAAGATGCGGGGTGATCGCATAGGGGGCGTTGAGGCGCGACATCTCTTCAAGGATAGCGGCGCGAGAACGCCGCGCCACCCTCGGGCGGCGAGTTTCTTGAAAGAAAGTTGAATTAATTGCGCGTCGTGCAGTCGAGCTTCGCGCCGCGCCACTCGACCATGGCGTCGTCGCCCTTGTTCCAGAATTCGATATCCTTGGCGACGTAGCGCGCGCCGCTCGCGGCCATCGCCTGTTTGGCGATCACGGTCTCGCCTTTAAAGACAAGTTTGGCGCGATTGGCGTTCGCGCCAAGGAAAGTGACCGTCAGAGCGGCGTTGGGATCGTCCGAACATGTGAAGACGAAGGGACCGCGCACGGCGGCTTTTGCGTGGGCGGAGGCGAGCGGCGCAGCCGCCGCCAGAACCGCTGCGACGATGACCAAGGATCGGTTCATCTTCTTCCTGTCCCTCGCTTCTAAAAATCAGGTTCGATGCCGCCCGTCGCTAAAAAATGCTCCAACCAATGAATGTCGTAAATGCCGTTTTGAACGTCGGCGTTGCGCACCAGCGTGCGAAACAGCGGAAGCGTCGTATCGATGCCGTCGACGATGAATTCGTCCAGCGCGCGCCGCAGCCGCATCAGCGCTTCCGTTCGGTTGCGCCCGTGAACGATCAGCTTTCCGATGAGCGAGTCGTAGTTGGAGGGGATCGTATAGCCCTGATAGACCGCTGAATCGACGCGAACCCCGACGCCGCCGGGCGGGTGGTAATAAGCGATGCGCCCGGGCGAGGGCCTGAAGCTCGCGGGGTGCTCGGCGTTTACGCGGCATTCGATGGCGTGGCCGTAGAACCACATGTCTTCCTGTCGCAGGGACAGCGGCGAGCCCGCGGCGACCCGGATCTGTTCGCAGACGAGATCGACGCCGGTGATCGCCTCCGTCACCGGATGCTCGACCTGAATGCGCGTATTCATCTCGATGAAATAGAATTCGCCGTTCTCGTAGAGAAACTCGATCGTGCCGGCGCCGGCGTATTGCATGTCCCGCATCGCGCGCGAGCAGATCTCGCCGATCTCCATGCGCTGGGCGTCGTTGAGCGCGGGCGAGGGGCTTTCCTCCCAGATCTTCTGGTGTCGGCGCTGGAGCGAACAGTCGCGCTCGCCGAGGTGAACCGCCTGGCCCTTTCCGTCGCCGAAAATCTGAAATTCGATATGACGCGGCTTTTCGAGAAATTTCTCGATATAGACCGTATCGTCGCCGAACGCGGCCTTTGCTTCGGTGCGCGCGGTGGCGATCGCGATGGGAAGATCATGCGCGTCGCGCGCGACCTTCATGCCGCGGCCGCCGCCGCCGGACGCCGCCTTCACCAGAACCGGAAAGCCGATCCGCTCGGCGATCTTCAGCCCTTCCTTTTCGCTCAGGATCGGCCCGTCGGAGCCTGGCACGCAGGGAATGCCGAGCTTTTTTGCCGTGGCCTTGGCTTCGATCTTGTCGCCCATCAGGCGGATGTGCTCGGATTTCGGTCCGATAAAGGTGATGTTATGCTCTTCGAGAATCTCGGCGAAGCGCGCATTCTCCGAAAGGAAACCGTAGCCCGGATGCACCGCGTCCGCGCCGGTGATTTCGCAGGCGGAGAGCAGGGCGGGAATATTGAGATAGGAATCGCGGGCGGGCGCCGGCCCGATGCAGACGGACTCGTCGGCGAGCTTGACATGCATGGCGTCGGCGTCGGCGGTCGAATGCACGGCGACTGTCGCGACGCCTAATTCCTTGGCCGCGCGCAGGATGCGCAGCGCGATTTCGCCGCGGTTGGCGATAAGGATTTTGTCGAACATCTCTTGCCGCCGCCTACTCGATTACGAGGAGAGGTTCGCCGTATTCCACTGGCTGGCCGTCCTCGACCAGTATGGCCGTCACAACGCCGGATTTGGTGGCGACGATGTCGTTGAAGGTTTTCATCGCTTCGATCAGCAAGAGCTTGTCGCCGAGCGAAACGCGCGCGCCGATCTCGACGAAGGGCTTTGCGTCGGGGTTCGGCCGAAGATAAGCCGTGCCGACCATGGGCGACTTCACCGCGTCCAGGTATTCGGGGGGCTCCGTGACCGGAGCAGGGGACGCGGCCGGCTTCGCCGTCGGCGGCGGCGGGGGCTGGACCGACGGCGCGGCGCCGACGCTCGCGATCGCTCCGGCAGGCGCGCGCGCCGCGCGGATACGCAAATCGCCCTTCTCCACCTCAAATTCGGTCAAATTGCTGTTTGCGACGAGTTCCGCGATCGTGCGCAGCAGATCCGCGTCGATGGCGGGCGCGGGCGCGGCGACCGGCGCCGGCTTGCGGGAGGAAGCGGTGCGAGGCGGTTGAGCTTTGCGCGCCATAAGTGTCTCAGCTCTTTCTCAGTTCGTTTTCAAAGACAGCGTCAAGGGCGAGAAGGTATGAGAGCGGGCCGAATCCCGCGATCACGCCGCGCGCCGCGGGCGAGATGAAGGAATGGCTCCGAAAGCTTTCGCGTGCGTGCACATTGGACAGATGCACTTCAATGACGACAGCCTCCGCGCCCTTGATCGCGTCATAGAGCGCGATGGATGTGTGCGTCAGCGCGCCGGCGTTCAAAATGACCGGCGCGCCCGCGCCGCCGGCTTCCTGGATCCAGTCGACGAGATCGCCCTCGTGGTTGGACTGCCGGAAAACCAGCGATACGCCGCGTTCGGCGCAACGCTTCTCCAGCGTCGCGCGGATATCGTCGAGCGACGCTGTTCCGTATATCGCGGGCTCCCGCTTGCCGAGAAGATTGAGATTGGGACCGTTAAGCACGTGGACGGCTGACATAGCGCTTCCGAAAACGTTCCCCGAAAAATCTCAAAGGCGGCAGGCCGCCTGTCTTAGCCTTGTTGTCGCCGCAAAGAAAGCCCGTCGCCGCCCTAGCAGGCGGTCTTGCCGCATTTGCGCATGTTTTCGATCTTGGCTTTCAGTTGCGCGTAGGGCACGCCGCCGATGATCGCCTCTTTGCCGATGACCCAGGCGGGCGTTCCATCGAACCGCAGCTCATCGGCCAGCGTGGCGACTTCCTTCAGCGCGGCCTTTGTCTCCGCGCTCGACATGTCCTTCTCGAGACGGGGCATATCGGCGCCGACCTCCTTCGCCGCCGCCAGCGCCTGCTGCTTGCCGATGTGGCCGCGAGTCGAGAGCAGCTTGCGATGGAAATCCCAGAACTTCTGGCTGTCGAGCTGCATGCGCGCAGCGGTCGCGACCTGCGCCGCCTCGACGGAGTCGGGCCCCAGAATCGGGAAATCCTTGAGCACCACCCGCAGCTTGGGATCCGCCTCGATCAACTTGCCGACCGAAGCCATCGCCTGCTTGCAGTAGCCGCAGTTATAGTCGAAGAATTCGACGAGCGTGACGTCGCCGCCAGGATTGCCCACGACGGCCTGGTTGGGCGAATTCAGGATTTTGTCGCCGTGCTGGCCGACGGCTTTTTCCCGCGTGGCGGCCTCGGCGACCTTTTCGCGCTTTCCAAGCTCGTCAATTGCTTCCCGGACCACTTCCGGGTTCGCAAGGAGATAGTCGTGCACGACCTTCTCGATCTCGACCTTCTGCTTGCCCGAAAGCTCCTCGGCGAAGAGCGGCGTCGCCGCGCCGAGAGCGAGACATGCGCCGGCGGCGAGCGAGATAAAAAAGCTCATTGCATTCTCCTTTGCGCGACAGCGCATTCGTGTCGATCCCTTCGTCGCGGCGCTTTTAGCACAGGGGGCGGCGGCCGTCCTCCTGACGCAAGGTTGGCGCATTTCACGCGAATGGCTTAGCGCGACTGGTTGGTCCGAACGCCGTCGTTCACCAGCACCGAACCGACGCCGTAGTTGAATTTCGCTTCGCCCAGGGTGCGCAGCTGGAGCGTGACCATTACCGTCTGGCTGCGGGCCGGCAGGCCTGTGTAGGACTGCGGCTGATAGATCTGCGAATAATTGACCGACAGCGTCGTGCATTCGTCCTGATAGCCGATGCCGCCGCCGAGCGTTGCGACCGAGAACAGGGGCGCCGAGCCGACGAGATTTGAGCCGGTAAGCGTCGTCGCATAAAAGACGGACGTCGGATTGGTGAGAGAGTTGTAGAGATAGCGGCTCATATCGAAGGTGACGGTGCCGGTCAGGAAATAGTTTTTGGTGATGTCGTATTTTCCGGACGCGGAGAGTCCCTGGCGACGCACGTCAAAGCCGATCGCCGGCTGTGAAGCGTAATTCGCGTATTGGAGCTGGAGCGAGATCGGATCCAGATTCATTGTCGCGAACACGTCGACTCGCCGCGCGCGCAAGCTCCCCTTGTCGAAGCGGCCCTTGGCGGCGAGGCTGAGAACGGACGAGGGCGCAAACGCGAAGCGCCCGACGATGTCCGACGCGCGCGAGTCGAGGCCGGAATCGAGGCCGACATTCGCGGCGTCAGCCTGCGCGTAGGAGTTGGCGCCGGCGATCTGGCGCGACTGGCCGATCATCGCGTTGATGAAGCCGCCATTGGACAGCGACAGGGTGGCCTGGCCGCCATAGTTGAGGCGCGTGCCCGTCTCGAACCGGTCATAGCCGGAGAATTTGCTCCATTCGAACAGCGTCGAATCGTCGAAGACGAGGCTTTGCGCGTCCATGTTCACCAGCGACGGAATCGACGTCTGATTGGGGCGCGCGACGACTTGGGCGATCGGTTCGAAGACGATGTCGCCGATAAAGCTTCTGGCAAGGATCGGGTAGCGCCATTCGGCGCCGAAGCCCGGGAGCGCCTGGCCGCGGAAGCGGTTGTCGGCGCCGTTGAAGAACTGGCCCTGCGCGGCGTTGGGGATCGGCGACAGGCTTTGGTTATAGATCGGGAACAAGCCTTGCCGGTCGTAATCGAGATAGCTTCCGACGAAACGCGCGAACGCGAACGGGGTCCACACGCCGCCGACCGGGTCGATGATTTTACGCTTCCAGGCGCCGCTGATCGTCGCGTGCTGGTAATCGCCGCCGACGCCGCGCAACAGACAGCCGCTCTGCGCCGGGTCGCTCGCCCGCGCGTAGATCTGGCAAACGTTGTACAGGCTATAGATGCGGTCGAGCGTGCGCGGCTGTATGGACTCGAAGTTCGCGACGTTGGCGGACGTGCTCGTCACATTGGCGTCGAGTTCAACCTGTCCGCCAACGCCCGCCGTCGCTGCAGGATCAATGTCGAAGACGCGATTATAGTCGATCACCGGATGGACGACGGGCTGCTGCGCCTGCACGTCATTGGGCGACAGCAGCTGGAAATAATATCCGCGCATGTCGAAATAGCTGCGCGGTCCTTGGCCGGTCAGATAGATCGTCGACGACGCTTCGCGGAAGAAATAGTTCTGCAGGAGATAGTTGTATTGCTGGTAGTCCTGCAGGAAGTAGCGATCGGACAGCGCCGTGATGTCCCAGCCGGCGCGCCAACGGTCGTTGAGCCAGAATTCGCCAAAAGACTGGATGGCGCCGCGCCATTGCTTGCCGCCGGCGCCGAAGGGGGCTTGCGCAAAGGCGCTCGTGTCTCCCACATGCGTGCCCTGACCGCGGATCGTATAGCCGCCATTGTCAAAGCGCTGACGGAATTCGGCCGTGACGAACGGACCCTGCCGGGAAAAATAAATCGGCGTTACGGTCAGGTCGTAATCCGGCGCGATCGCCCAGAAGTAAGGCACGCCCACGCCGGCGCCGAGCTGCTGGCGATAAATGAAAACCGGCGACAGAAAACCGGACTTGCGCTTCACCGAAGGGTCCGCCGACGACCAGAACGGCACATAGGCGACCGGCACGCCAAGAAGTTCGAAGGAGGCATCCTCGTAATAGATCATCTTCTCGACGTTGTCGTGAATGATCCGTTTGGCGCGAACCGACCACGTGCGCGGCTTTGCGGGATCGTCTCGACAGGCCTCGCAGGCGGTGTAGGTGCCCATTTCGAAGGTCGTCGTCTCGCCGGCCCGCTCGGCGCGCGGCGAGGTGAAATGCGTGTTGTTGACGGAGTCGACCTGCAGGCTGTCGATGAACCCGTTCTTGAAATCATCCGTGAAGTCGAAACGCTCGGCCCTGGCGATCGAGCCGTCGGTTTCGGTCAGCGTGGCGTGGCCCTCGGCGAAGACGCGCGACGTGTTGCGGTCATAGGTGACGCGGTCGGCTTCGAGCAGCCGGCCCTTGTAATAGATCTGGACGGCCCCGCGCGCCGTGACGGTGTTGCTTTTCTCGTCGTAGACGAGCTCCTTGGCCTCGACGACCATGCGCGCTTCGGCGCCCGCGGCCGGCGGCGCGGCGGCGGCGTGCGTGGCGAAAGCCGCTTCGGCGAGCGCGAGCGCGGCCGCAAGGATGGATAGGCGCCGGGAGGAGCTGGTGAGCGCCATCAGCCGTCCTCCGAATAGAGCAAAATCACCGTGCCCAACATGCTCCCGACAAGCGCAGGCGACCATGCGGCCACTACAGGGCTGATCATGCCTGCGCCGCCGAGATCCGAGAGGACTTTAGTAACGATGTAAAGCACGAAGCCTGCGGCCACGCCACCCGAAAGGGTTTTTGCGACCCCGCCAAATCGAAAGAATCTTAATGAAAAGGAAGCGGCGACGAGAACCATCGCGACAAGCAGCAGCGGTCGCGCAAGAAGCGTCTGAAACTGCAGTCGATAGCCGGTCGCGTCGAGACCCGCTTCGGCCGTGCGCGCCGTCATTTCCGGCAGCGACCAGAAGGGCGTGCCCTGTGGCGGCGTCGTCGCCGCCGCCACCTGCTCGGGCGTCAGGTCGGTGGCCAGCATGTACGAACCGACGTTGCGCGCCGGCTCTCCGGGCAGGCTGACCTGCGCGTTTTCGAGCACCCAGACTCCCGGCTCGAGTCGCGCGCGATGCGCTTCGACCCGCTCCAGAAAGCCGCCGCGCGCCGCGTAAATGTTGACGCTGACCCCCGCGAGCTCCGAGCCGCCGTTCGAGGAGTTCATGGCGTGCATGATGGCGAGGCCGTCCACGCCGTGCTGGCGCAGCCAGACGCCATGGTCGATGCGCAAACTGCCGGGCACGCCGAAAAGATCCCACTCCATTTGTTCTGAGCGCTGTTTCATCGAAGCCGAGAGCGGGTTGTAGATCGCCACGGACACGACCCCGATGAGCAGGGCGGTGAGCGCCGGCGGCGCGATGAACTGCCAAACCGACATGCCGGCGGCGCGGGCGACGATCAATTCAAGCTTCCTGGTGAGGTCGACGAAGGTCGCCATCGATCCGAAGAGAACGGCGAAGGGCAAGATCATCTCGGCGGCCGCCGGCACCCGCATCGCCGTCATCAGCGCGACGGTCGCGGCCCCGGCCTGCGGATTGTCGCTGGCGCGCCGCAGCATCTCGACGAAGACCACGACGAACATCAAGCAGAAGATCGTAAAGAAGATCGCCAGGATCGTGCGCATGAACCGCAGCGCGAAATAGCGCGTGATCGTCGCCCCGATCATGGCTGCGGCTTTCCTCCTTCGTGCTTTGGCGCGCCGCCCCGAACGCGGAACGTTAAGGCTCAGTTAACGATCGCTAGACGCTGGCGTCTTGGCGCGCAAGCGTGTCATGGCCCCGGCGAGCCGTTCCAAGACATTCAATTCGCGAGCGTTGCTTTTGCGCCACGCCGGATTTCTGCGGAACGATCGCGGCGATTCCGCGGCGGGACGGGAATCTGGAATGGTTCAAAAAATGCACGGAGGCGCGATTGACCGCCGACGCCCGCCGGAAGATATTACGGGCCGCTCCCGTCAAATCGCGCGCCTGGCGCGCCGCCGGCGCTAACTTTCTCAAAAAACCGACGCATTTGCGCCGGAACGGCTTCCGCTTCGGCGGAGCAGGCAAGAGGCCCTGATGCTCGTCAACGCCAAATATGAACTCCAGCCATTCGACGCCGTTGAAGCGCTGCTGCGCCAGCCCGAGGACGCTGGGCATCCGCGCACGCTCGTCGTTTTCGTGGGCCGCGATCTCGCCATGGGCGAGCGCGCCGCCAGCGTGCTCAAGGATGCGGCCGCGCATCTTTCGCGCGCCGCCGCGGCGGCGAAATTCAAAGGCAAGTCGGGAACGTCGCTCGAGATTCTGGCGGCGCCCGGCGCGCCCGCCAGCCGAGTGATACTGATGGGCGTCGGCGTCGGGGACGAGTCCGGGGCGGAGGGCGGCGAAGCCGCCAAGCCCTTCGAGGACTTCTTGGCGCTTGGCGGACAAACCGCGGCGAAAGTGGGTCCGGGGGCGCGGGCGGTCGTGCTGTTCGACCTGCCGGAAGGGGTTTCCGCCGCTCACGACTCGGTCGGCCAATTCGCGCTCGGCGGCTGGATGCGGGCCTACAAATTCGACCATTACAAGACAAAGAAGAAGGACGAGGCCGAACGCGACGGACCGATGGAGGTCGTCGTCGCTTTGGCCGATCCGGACAGCCATCGCGCCGAGATGTCGGATGGCGGCCATTTGGCGGACGCCGTCATGCTCGCAAGGACGCTCGTCAATGAGCCGGCGAACGTCCTGACTCCGCCGGAATTCGCCCGCCGCGCGTCGGAGCTGATGAAGCTCGGCGTCGAGGTCGAGGTCCTCGACGAGAAGGCGATGGCCGAACTCGGGATGCGGGCGCTGCTCGGCGTCGCGCAGGGGTCGGAGGCGGGCGCCCGGCTCGTCGTGCTGCGCTGGAGCGGCGGCGCCCAGGGGGCGGCGCCGATCGCCTTCGTCGGCAAGGGCGTCGTTTTCGACTCGGGCGGCATTTCGATCAAGCCCGCCGCCTCGATGGAGGACATGAAGGGCGACATGGCCGGCGCCGCCGCCGTGACCGGCGCCATGTACGCGATCGCCGCGCGCAAGGCGAAGGCCAATGTCGTCGGCGTGCTCGGCCTCGTCGAGAACATGCCGGACGGCAAGGCGCAGCGGCCGGGCGACATCGTCAAGTCCATGTCGGGCCAGACGATCGAGATCGTGAACACCGACGCCGAAGGTCGGCTCGTCCTCGCCGACGCGCTGACATACGTCATCGAGAACCACAAGCCGGCCGCGGTGATCGATCTGGCGACGCTCACCGGCGCCATTCTCGTCGCCCTGGGACAGGAATATGGCGGGTTGTTCTCGAACAATGACGAGCTTGCCGATCGCCTGACCAAAGCCGGGAGCCACATCGGCGAGAAGCTGTGGCGCATGCCGATGGGTCCGGCTTACGACAAGCTGATCGACTCGAAGTTCGCCGATATGAAGAACACCGGCGGGCGCCACGCCGGCTCGATCACCGCCGCGCAATTCCTGCAGCGTTTCGTCGGCAAGACGCCCTGGGCGCATCTCGACATCGCCGGCACCGGCATGGGCTCGCCGATGAGCGACACCAACCAGAGCTGGGGCGCGGGCTGGGGCGTCCGGCTCTTGGACCGGCTGGTGCGCGACTATTATGAGGGGTAATTGACGATCGCTCGGTCTGGGCGCGAGGCAAGAGGCTCTGTCAGTCAGCTCAGCCCAAACTCGGGAGCTCTTCTCTTGTTTGGCTCTCGATTCTCTGCTGCAGAGTAGAAGATTTGGCGGTGCCGTAAGATGACGCGTCTTCTTGTGAAGAGCGTCAAGAAACAGATGGAGGATAGATCAAATAAATCTTGCCGCGTTGACGCCAGGAGTTGCTGCTAAAGCTTCAGCATGCGCATAAATACGTTATTCTGTCCGCTTTTTAATTGGAAATGTTGTTGCACCGCCCGATCTGATGGTCAGTTCAGTTGGTCCTGGACTGAAAGGAACGCATCATGATCGAATCTCGATGGAACGCCGATTTCATCGCGACCATCCTCGGCGTCGTGTTCGTGGCGGTTGGCCTCTTGGGGTTCGTCCCCAATCCGATCGTCTATGACGGCGGCTACTTCCACGTGAACGCCGCCCATAACTTCGTGCATCTGATCACCGGAGCGCTCTTGCTGCTCAGCCCTTATTTCGGCGTCCCGGTCCTCATGATTCGCACGCTGGCCATCGTCTACACGGCGCTCGCCATCCTGGGCTTCATTGCGCCGAACGTCGCTGAACTCGGCGGGCTGATCGCGATGAACCACGCCGACCACTGGCTACATGCAGTGCTGGCGGTCGTCCTGCTCGCGATCGGCTTTATGAAGCCTATGGAACGATCTGTCACCACGGCCCATATGTAAGAGCTGCAAAGCGTCGCGCCTCAGCCTTCGGGCTGGGGCGCTTTGGGCCGAGGCTGCGATGACCGATATGGACACAGTAGGGCTTCGCGACGCCGTCCGCGACGCCCTCGACAAGAGCCCTCTGGCGGACGCCAAGTCGATCTCGGTCGAGATCGTCGGGGGAGAAGTCGTGCTGAAGGGCTCCGTCGCCTCGGCGGCTGAATGGATGGAGGCGGAATACGCCGCGTCAACGGCCGCTTCGCCCCTCAAAGTCAAGAACGCCCTGACCATCAGCGTGGTCTGGGAGGCGCCCAAGGACGACGTCTATCAGGCCGGGCTCGAATCCTTTCCGGCAAGCGATCCGCCCTCCTGGACGCCGGGCGAGACTTAAAACTCGCGCTCAGGCCTCGCTGATGGTTAGCAAAGGCCGCCCGTCCGCCAGCGATTGGGACTCCGCCCAAGGGGAAACGCCGGCCGCCCTGGACAAGGCTACCGGGCGTAGAACTTGCGCGAGGCGGAGAGTTCCGACATAGCGGGAGCGAAAGCTGCCCGACATGCCCGAGATCGCCTTCTATCATCTCACGCGCGCCACGGTGGAGCAGACGTTGCCAATGCTCCTCGAACGTTCGCGCGCGCGCGGCTGGCGCGCCATCGTGCAGGCGATGAGCGAAGCGCGCCTCCAGCGGCTTGACGCCGATCTCTGGTCGTACCGTCCGGAAAGCTTTCTCCCGCACGGGACGAAAGCCGACGGCGCGGCGGAGGCGCAGCCGATCTATCTCACCTGCGGTAACGACAATCCCAATGACGCCGATGTGCGGTTTTTCGTGGAGGGCGCCCGCATCGCCCCGGCGCTCGCCGGCTCCGGCGCGCCGCGCGAACGCGCCGCGCTGGTGTTCGACGGGCGCGACGACGCCGAACTTACCGACGCGCGCGCGCAATGGAAAGAACTGCGCGATCTGGGCTATAGCCTCGTCTATCACCAGCAGAGCGAGAGCGGCGGATGGGAAGAGAAGGCGCGCGAACCGAAAGCATAGATCTCGCCGCCTCCGGGCGGGATCGCCCAGATGCGAATGAGATGATCGATTCCAAAGGCGTCGAGCGCGCTCCAAGCGCGGATTCCGCTTTTTTGCAGCGCGCTCTCGGTGAAGATTTCGCCGAGCGCCGCGCCAGGGCGCGCGAAAGGCTCGACGCCGTTGATCCGCATAAGCGTCCCGGCGGGATCGAGGCGGATCCCAAGCGCCGGGAATGGTTCGAGGCGGTCTACGCTCTCGCCGAGAACGATGCGGCGGCCGTGCCCTGGGCGCATCTTGAGCCGCGCCCGCTGCTTGAAGATTGGCTTGCGGCGCGCTCGCTCGTCGGCCTTCGCGCGCTCGACGTCGGCTGCGGGTTGGGCGACAACGCCGAAGCGCTGGCGCGCGCCGGCGCGCATGTCGTCGCCTTCGATCTCGTGGAGCGCGCGGTTGAATGGGCGCGCCAGCGTTTTCCGCAGAGCAAGGTCGACTATCGCGTCGCCGATCTCTTCGCTGCGCCATCGGAATGGCGCGGCGCCTTCGATCTCGTGCATGAGCTTTACACCTTGCAGGCGCTGCCCGAGGCGCTTCTGCCTGACGCCGCGCGGGCGCTCGCCGCCTTTGTCGCGCCGGGCGGAACGCTGCTCGTCATCTCGCGCGCGCGTGATGAAGGCGAAGACCTTGGCGGCCCGCCATGGCCGCTCGCGCGCAGGGACATCGAGGCGCTCGCCGTCGACGGTCTTCGGCTCGTTGCGCTGGAAGATATTCCGGCGAGCGGCGGCCTCGCGCGCCACTGGCGCGCCGAATTTCGTCGCGACGAGGCCGGCGGGTGAGCGCGCCGCTGCTGTCGATTAAAAGCGTCAGCAAAAAATTCGGCGCCGTCGTTGCGCTCGAGAACGTGTCGCTCGAGGTGGGGGCCGGCGAATTCTTCGCGCTGCTCGGACCCTCGGGCTGCGGCAAAACCACGCTCATGCGTTGCATCGCGGGTTTCGAGTCGCCGGACGCCGGAACGATCGCGTTGAACGGCGTCGATCTTTCGGGCGTGCCGCCCTATCGGCGACCGGTGAACATGATGTTTCAGTCCTATGCGTTGTTTCCGCATCTCAATGTCTTTGAGAACATCGCCTTCGGTCTGCGACGGCAAGGCGAGACGAGAGACGCCATCGACGCGCGCGTCACTGAATTGCTGGCGATGACGCAGCTTTCGGCTTTTGGCCATCGGCGAATCGACGAAATGTCCGGCGGACAGAAGCAGCGCGTGGCGCTGGCGCGGGCGCTCGCGCCGCGTCCGAAAATGCTGCTGCTCGACGAGCCGCTGGCCGCGCTCGATCGCAAGCTGCGCGAAGAGACGCAGTTTCAGCTCAAGAAAATCCAACGGCTGACGCAGACGAGCTTCGTCATCGTCACGCATGACCAGGACGAAGCGCTGGCGCTCGCCGACCGCATTGCGGTGATGCGGGCGGGCAGGGTGGAGCAGGTCGCCGGGCCGATGGAGGTTTACGACCGCCCCGCGACGCGCTTCGTCGCCGGCTTCGTCGGCGAAACCAATTTCATCGAGGGACGGCTGGACCGCAATGGCGCCGCGGCGCTGGTCGCCGAGTTCGGACGAATCCCCTGCGAGCCTGGAGATTTTCCCGATGGCGCGCAGGCGACGCTCAGCGTTCGCCCCGAGCGCATTGGCGTTGCGCGCGACGGCGAGGGGATCGCGGGCTTCGTCGAGAACTTCGTGTTTCGCGGCGAAACGACGCTGCTGCGGGTGCGCGTCGCCAGGGACATCGTTCTGCGGGCGGCGGCGGGCCATGGCGAGCGCCACGCGATCGGCGACGCCGTGAGGCTCAGTTTTCCGCCTGGCGCGGGAACGCTTCTCGCGGAGGAGAGATAGGGTGAGGTTAACAATGAGCGCGCGGCGCAATGCGGATTGCCTCATCCCGAGGAGGCCTCGGAGAGGCCGTCTCGAAGGACAAGGACATCCGCGACGCGACGCGACGCCCTCGTCCTTCGAGACGGGCCTTTCAGGCGCTCCTCAGGATGAGGGCGCCCCATGCGCCGCGCGCCGCGAGGACGCCGTGGCATGAGCGCGCAGCGCCGACTCTCGTTGGGCGAGCGGCTCGTGATCGCGGCGCCTTATCTGTGGATCGGCGCCTTTTTCCTTGCGCCGATGTTGCTCATCGCCAAAATTTCCGTTTCGCAGTCGGTGCTGGCGCGCCCGCCCTATCGGCCGATTTTTGAGCCTTCCGACAGTTTGGCCGCCATCTGGGCCAAGGCGCAGACCTTTTCGTTCGACGCCTATCGCGCCCTGATGAGCGACACGCTTTATCTCGAATCCTATCTGTCCTCGCTCGCCATCGCCGCGGTCTCGACGCTGATCACGCTGATCATCGCCTATCCCTTCGCGCTCGCCATGGCGCGCGCGCCCGAGCGCCTGCGTCCCATGCTCATCGGCCTTGCCGCGGCCCCGTTCTGGACGAGCTTTCTCATCCGCGTCTATGCCTGGATCGCGCTGCTGAAGGACGAGGGGTTGATCAACAACGCGCTGATGGCGCTCGGCCTCATTTCGGCGCCGCTGCAGATGTTCGCGACGACGGGCGCCGTCGTCGTCGGCATCGTCTACTCCTATCTGCCGTTCATGCTGCTGCCGCTCTATGCGGCGCTGGAGCGGCAGGACCCCAGCCTTCGCGAGGCGGCGGCGGATCTCGGGGCGTCGCCGGCGCAAGTTTTCTTGCGCGTGACGCTGCCGCTGTCGCGTGAAGGCGTGGTTGCGGGCGCGCTTCTTGTCTTCATTCCGGCGGTCGGCGAATTCGTCATTCCCGATCTCCTCGGCGGGTCCGAGACGCTGATGATCGGGCGAACCTTGTGGAACGACTTCTTCTCCAATCACGACTGGCCGGCGGCCTCAGCCGCGGCGATCGCGCTCGTCGCCGTGTTGATGATTCCGCTGCTGCTGTGGGAGCGGGCGCGGCTCGCCGATGAGGACGACGTCCGATGAGCGCGGCCGTCTCGTGGGCGCGTCGCGCGACCCTTTTTATCGGCTTTGTCTTCCTTTACGCCCCGATCGTCATTCTCGCGGCGATGAGCTTCAACGCGTCGCGTCTCGTTTCCGTCTGGGGCGGATTTTCGACGAAATGGTATGCGGCGCTCCTGGAGAATGAGCAGCTTCTACATTCAGCGAAGATCAGCCTCGCCGCCGCGCTGACCTCGGCCACCATCGCGACTCTGCTGGGACTTCTGGCCGCCATAGCGCTCGCGCGTTTCGGCCGCTTTCGCACGCGCATGCTGTTTTTCGGGGCCGTTCATGCCCCGCTGGTTCTGCCGGAGGTCGTGCTCGGCCTCGCGCTCCTCACCTGTTTCGTCGCCTTGGGGGTCGGACGAGGCTTCATCACGCTGGTCATCGGTCATGTGACGTTGACGATGTGTTTCACGACGGTCGCGATTCTCGCGGCGCTGCGCGACAGCGATCCGGCGCTCGAAGAAGCGGCGATGGATCTCGGGGCGACGCCTTTTGGGGCCTTCGTCCGCGTGGCGTTGCCGCAGATCGCGCCGGCGATCGTCACCGCCTATCTCCTGGCGTTCACGCTTTCTCTCGACGACCTTGTCATCGCCAGTTTTGCGACGGGACCCGGCGCGACGACGCTGCCGATGCGCATCTACTCGCAAATACGGTTGGGCGTTTCGCCGCAGATCAACGCCATCTCGACGCTGCTTCTGGCGCTCGTCGCCATAGCGCTCGGACTCGCGGCGCTTGTTTCTTCCGGGCGCGCGCGGGGCGATGGCCAAGTGGTGACAAGCTCGGCGCGCGCGCCAGATAATCATGCGTCATGACTAACGATTGGTTCGCTTCTCTTCCGAATTTCATCACCATCGGTCGTCTCGTGCTGACGCCGGCGACGATCATCTTGATCGTCGAGCGGCAATGGATCGCCGCCTTCCTGCTGTTCGCCGTCGCCGGCCTGTCCGACGCCCTCGACGGCTGGCTGGCCCGGACCTACCGCCTCCAATCCGAACTTGGCGCGATTCTCGATCCCATCGCGGACAAGGCGCTCATCGTTTCGATGTATGTGACGCTGGCGATCGTCGACGCGCTGCCGGCCTGGCTCGCCATCATGGTGGTGTTTCGCGACGTCATGATCACCGGGGCGGTGTCGCTGTCATGGCTCATGGGCCGGCCGATGAAGGTGCATCCACATTTTTCTTCCAAGGCGACCACCGCCGCGCAACTGGTGTTCGCCGGCGTCGTCCTGGCCGCTCAGGCATACGGCGTTCATATTCCGCTGCTAAATGTGGCGCTCATCGCCCTCGTCGCCGCATTGACCGTCGCTTCCGCCTGCGTCTATCTGTGGCTTTGGGTCCAGCATATGAGGCTGTGACATGTCACAGAGAAAACCGACGCCCGGCTCCGGCGCTGCGCAGCCGGCGGTCATTCCGCCGCCTCTCGACGCTGGCGACGACGCCGAGATGCGGCAGCTGCAATGGGCGGGACTGAGCCTCGAACGGCAGCTCGGGCTCTGGGGCTTGACGCTTCTGGCGCTAGGCCTGTCGCTCTATTTCCTGAGCCCGGTGCTCGCGCCCTTCGTCGCCGGAACCGCGCTCGGCTATCTGCTCGACCCCGTGGCCGACCGGCTGCAGCGGCTGGGCCTGTCTAGACTGGGGGCCGCGGGTCTTCTGCTCGTCGTCTTTCTTCTGGTCGTCGGGACCGCGGCCGTTGTTCTGGTTCCGATTCTTTCGCATCAGCTTGCGGGCTTCCTCACCTCGCTGCCGGGCTATTTGCAGACGCTGCATGGCCTCCTGACGCAGTGGAGCGAGCGCGTCACCAGCGATTCCATCAATGGGTGGTTGCAGGAATTCGGGCTCGGCGGCGCCGCGGCGTCTTTCGATGCGCAAAAATATATAAACGACCTCACGAGCCAGGGCGCGACGCTGCTCGGCGATTTCGTGAAATCGCTGTTGTGGCGCGGTTATGCGCTCATCAACGTGATCTCGCTCATCGTCATCACGCCGGTCGTCGCCTTCTATATGCTGGTCGATTGGGATCACATGGTCGCCATCATCGACGATCTGATTCCGCCGCGCCATCGCGACGACGTGCGCTCGCTCGCCCGCGACATCGACCGCGCGCTCGCCGGCTTCGTGCGCGGACAGTCGCTTGTCTGCCTGTTCCTTGGCGTCTGGTATGCGGGCGGGCTTTCGGCGATCGGGCTGAATTTCGGGTTCCTTATCGGCGTCATCGCGGGTTTTCTGAGTTTCATCCCCTACGTCGGCTCCGTCACCGCCTTCGTTCTATCGATCATCGTCGCGATCGTTCAGGGCTGGCCGCACATCCATCTGCCGATCGAGGCGGTGGCGATCGTGACGACGGGACTGATCATGGACGGCTATGTGCTCTCGCCGCGGCTCGTCGGCGCCTCCGTCGGTCTGCATCCGGTCTGGATCATGTTCGCCTTGCTGGCCTTCGGCGCGCTTTTCGGATTTACGGGCCTTATCGTCGCCGTGCCTGTCGCGGCGGCGCTCGGCGCCTTCATGCGCTTTCTTGCAAAACGCTACCGCGGGAGCGCGCTCTATCAGCACCCGATCCGCGACCGCGCATGACAAAGGCCGGCGCGCCGGAAACATGCGAGCCGGGACGTCAGTTGCCGCTCGATCTGCCGACGACGCCGCGCTTCGGACGTGAAGAGTTTCTGCCCGCCGCATCGAACCGGGCGGCGCTCGACATGATCGAACGCTGGCCGAATTGGCCGGATCGGGTTCTCGCGCTGATCGGGCCCGCCGGCGCGGGAAAATCCCACCTCTGCGCCATTTGGGCGGCGCGCGCGGGCGCGCTTGTCGTTGCGCCCGGCGCCCTGCCGACCCTGGAGGCGCTGGTCGCCCAGGCGCCGCGCGCCATCGTCATCGACGACGTCGACCGCGTCGCGGACGAAACCACGCTGTTCCATCTTCTGAATTTTGTGAACGAAAGCGGCGCCTTCCTGCTGATGAGCGCGGCCCGCCCGCCGCAGGCGGGAGACACGCGGCTTCCCGACCTGTTGTCGCGTTTGCGCCGCGCGCCGGTCGTCGAAATCGGCGCGCCGGACGACATGTTGATGCGCGCGGTTCTGGTGAAGCTCTTCGCTGACCGACAGCTCCTCGTCGAACCGCCGGCGCTGGCCTTCGCCGCGCTGAGGCTGGAGCGCTCTCTCGCCGCCGCCCGGGCCTTTGTCGCCGCCCTCGACCGCGAGGCTTTGGCGCAGGGACGGCCTGTCACACGGGCGCTCGCGGCCAAGGTTATTGAGAGGTTTACTTAAGGATTCGGCCGAACGGCTTCGCCGCCGCGCAGGCCTGTGGCATGATGGCCGGGACGGGAAATGAAAATGAAGCCGCATATTCAGGATAAACTCGCCGCCCAGCGCACGGGGGCCGATATCGCCGTGATGGATTGCGCCGACGAGATTCTCGTGGAGGATCCCGCCAAGCTCGCCGCCTCTCCGCAGCGCTTCATCAATCGGGAACTGTCCTGGCTGGAATTCAATCGCCGGGTTCTGGAGGAGGCCTCCAACCGCAATCACCCGTTGCTTGAGCAACTGCGTTTCCTGTCGATCTCGGCCAATAATCTCGACGAATTCTTCATGGTGCGCGTCGCCGGCCTGCGCGGGCAGGTGCGCTCCGGCGTGACCGCGCGCTCCGAGGACGGACTGACGCCCGCCGAGCAGCTGACGAAGATCACCGAGCGCGTCACGCTATTGACGAGCGAGCAATTGCGGCGCTGGCGCGAACTTCGCGCCGAGATCGAGGGCGTCGGCATCGTCATCGTCGAGCCCGCGGACGTCTCCAAGGCCGACCGCGAGTGGCTCGAGGAATATTTCCTCAGCCGCGTCTTTCCGGTGCTGACGCCGCTCGCGGTCGATCCGGCGCATCCGTTTCCTTTCATCCCCAATCTCGGCTTCACATTGGCGCTCGAACTGGTGCGCCCCGGCGATCGCAAGACGCTGCAGGCGCTGGTCCGGCTGCCGCCGAAGATCGAGCGCTTCGTGCGCTTGCCGGCGACGGCGGGCGTCGCCGGCCGCGAGCGCTTCATGCTGCTCGAAACGCTGATCGCGATGAACGCGCAGCGGCTGTTTCCTGGCTATTTGCTGCGGGCGCAGGGCCTGTTCCGAGTCATCCGCGACAGCGATCTCGAAGTCGAGGAGGAAGCCGAAGATCTCGTGCTTCTTTTTGAGACCGCGTTGAAGCGGCGCCGGCGCGGTTCGGTCATCCGGCTCGAAGTGGCGGCGGACATGCCGGCGACCTTGCGCGCGCTCGTGGCGGAAGAGCTCGACGTCAACGAGCCCGAGACGTTCGAGATCGACGGGATGTTGGCCCTCAACGATCTTTCCGAACTCGTCGCGCTCGACCGGCCGGAGCTGAAATTCAAGCCCTACAACCCGCGCTTTCCGGAACGGGTGCGCGACAATGGCGGCGACTGTTTCCTGGCGATCAAGCAGAAGGACCTTGCGGTCCATCACCCATACGAATCCTTCGACGTCGTGGTGCAGTTCCTGCAGCAGGCGGCGCGCGATCCCAATGTCATCGCCATCAAGCAGACGCTCTATCGCACCTCCAACAACAGTCCGATCGTGCGCGCGCTTGTGGAGGCGGCGGAGGCGGGCAAATCCGTCACCGCGCTCGTCGAACTGAAGGCGCGCTTCGACGAGGAAGCGAATATTCGCTGGGCGCGCGATCTCGAACGCGCCGGCGCGCAAGTCGTCTTCGGCTTCATCGAGCTCAAGACGCACGCCAAATTGTCGCTCGTCGTGCGCCGGGAAGGCGGCGGCCTCGTCACCTACTGCCATGTCGGAACCGGCAATTATCACCCCGTGACGGCGCGCATCTATACGGACATTTCGGTGTTCACCGCCGACCCGGTGATCGGAAGGGACATCTCGCGCATCTTCAATTACATCACCGGCTATGCCGAGCCGGCCGGGCTTGAGCGCATGTCGGTGTCGCCGATTTCGCTCAAGAAGAAGCTTCTCGAGCATATCGAGCAGGAAATCGCCTTCGTGAAGGCCGGCAAGCCTGGCGTCATCTGGGGCAAATGCAACGCGCTTGTCGATCCTGAAATCATCGACGCCTTTTATGCGGCGTCGCAAGCGGGCGTCTCGATCGAACTCATCGTGCGCGGCATCTGCTGTCTGCGGCCCGGCGTTCCCGGACTGTCCGATAACATTCGCGTGAAGTCGATCGTCGGCCGCTTTCTCGAACACGCGCGTGTGTACGCCTTCGGCGGCGGCTATGTGCTGCCGCATCCGCGCGCGCACGTCTATATTTCTTCCGCCGACCTGATGCAGCGCAATCTCGATCGAAGGGTCGAGGCGATGATGCCGATCGTCAATCCGACGGTGCATCAGCAGGTGCTCGATCAGATCATGCTCGCCAATCTCATCGACAATGAGCAGAGCTATCGCGTCCTGCCGGACGGCTCGTCGCTGCGCATTGTCCCGCCCGAAGGCGAGGAGCGTTTCAACGCGCATAAATATTTCATGACCAATCCCTCGCTTTCCGGTCGCGGAAAATCGCTCAAGGATTGGCGGCCGCGCTCGCTCTTAAAGCGCGGCCAAAATGCTTGAGGCGGCGGCGCGCGGCGCGACGCAGCGCTCCGACTGCGCGCCGAAGCCTGTCGCGATCGTCGACATCGGCTCGAATTCGGTGCGGCTCGTCGCCTATCAGGCGCTCTCGCGCGCGCTGACCCCGATCTTCAATGAAAAGGCCATGTGCGGTCTCGGCAAGGGCGTCGTCACGACAGGCCGGCTTCCCGATGACGGCGTCGACAAGGCGATGAAGGCGCTGCGCCGCTATCGGGCGCTTTGCGAAACCATGGGCGTCGACGACATCCAGGTGATCGCCACCGCGGCGGTGCGCGGCGCCAAGAATGGCGATGTTTTTCTGAACGCGGCGCGCGACGCCATCCAGCGCGACATTTCGCTGCTTTCGGGCCGCCGCGAGGCGGAGCTTTCCGCGCTTGGCGTCATTTCGGCGATTCATGAGCCGGACGGCGTCGTGGGCGACCTCGGCGGCGGCTCGCTCGAACTGATCGACGTCCACAAGGAAGCGCTCGGCAAGGGGATCACCCTGCCGCTCGGCGGACTCGCGCTGATGGACGCCTCGCGGCGCTCGATGCGCGAAGCGACGCGCATCGCCCGCAAGGCGATCGCCGACGCGAAGCCGCTCGATCATCTCAAGGGCCGAACCTTTTACGCGGTCGGCGGCACCTGGCGATCGCTCGCCAAACTCCACATGCGTCAGCGCAACTATGCGCTCGGCGTCATGCATCATTACCGCATTCAGACGAGCGAAGCCGCCGACTTCGCCGAACTTGTCGAACATATCGACAGCGAGGCGCTCGAGGACATCGACTTCGTTTCGGCGGCGCGCCGGCCGCTGCTCGCCTATGGCGCGATCGTGCTTGACGAGATCATCCGCCGCGCCAAGCCGCGCGAAATCGTGATTTCGGCCGCGGGCGTGCGCGAAGGCATGTTGTATGAGCGCCTGTCGCCGGCCGAGCGTCGCGTCGATCCCTTGCTCGCGGCGACGCGCGAATTGGAAGCGACATTCGCGCGCGCGCCGGGCTATGGCGACGATCTCATCGATTGGACGGACGCCTATATGGAAAAAAGCGGCATTGATGAAACCGACGAGGAACGCCGGCTGCGCCACGCCGCCTGCCTGCTCTCGGACATCGCTTGGCGCGCCCATCCGGAATATCGCGCGCAGCGCGCCATGAACATCGTCACGCAGGGGCCCTTCGTCGCCATTGATCATCCCGGCCGCGCCTTCCTGTCGCTCGCCATCGTCTTCCGTCACGAAGGGCTCGACGGAGTGGAAGGCCTTGCGGATCTGCGCACCTTGTTGACGACGCGCCTTTTCGCGCGCGCGCGCATTCTCGGGGCGCTCATGCGGGTCGCCTATTTGTTGTCAGCGTCGATGCCGGGCGTGCTGCCGCGCACGCGCTTGCGGGTCTGCGATCACGCGGCGACGCTCTCCTTACCTGCCGCTTACGCCGATCTTGCGAGCGAGCGCGTGCTCAATCGTTTGAAGGCGCTCGGCAAGCTGATGGGCGCCGACGCGCTGATCGAAGTGGCGCCCTGATCCAAAAGCGGTTCACTCTGCAAACGGGCTTATTTGAAAGGAACTCGATATGGACAGGCAATTCGCAAGAGGGCTTCTGGCGGCCGCCGTTGCGATCGCATCGATGTGCGGGAGCGCCGACGCCTGCACGCGCGTGCTCTATGGGACCGCCGACAAGGACTATCTTGTGGGCCGGACGATGGACTGGGACGTCGATCCGCGAACAAGCTTGTGGTCGTTCCCGCGCGGCATGGCGCGCGACGGCGGCGTTGGTCCGGGGTCGATCAAATGGACCTCGAAACATGGGTCGCTCATCGCCGATTTTTACAACGCGGCCACGGCTGAAGGCATGAATGACGCAGGGCTCGCGGTTAATCTTCTCTATCTTGCCGAAGCTGATTACGGAGACCCCAAAGCCTCCAAGAAGCCGCTGCTGTCCGTCGGCGGCTGGGCGCAATATGTCCTCGACAACTACGCGACCGTTGCGGATGCGGTGAAGGCGCTGCAAAAGGAGCCCTTCGCGATCGTCGCGCCCGATCTTCCCGGCGGGGTCAAAGCGGCGAGCCATATGGCGCTGGCCGATCAGACTGGCGACAGCGCGATACTCGAATATCTCGGCGGCAAGCTCGTCATCCATCACAATCCCAAATACACGGTGATGACCAATTCCCCGCCGTTCGATCAGCAGCTTGCGCTCAACACCTATTGGGTCGAGATCGGCGGGTCGAATTTCCTGCCCGGCACGCATCGCGCGTCCGATCGCTTCGCCCGCGCCAGCTGGAATTTGAACGCGACGCCGAAGGTCGACGACAGGCGCGTGGCGATCGCCAGCGTCTTTTCGATCATTCGAAACGTCTCGGTGCCGCTTGGGATATCCACGCCGCAGGAGCCGAACATCGCCTCGACGCGATGGCGTTCGGTCACCGACATCAATGATCGGCTCTATTATTTCGAGCCGACGCTGAACCCGTCGATTTTCTGGGTGGAGCTGACGAAACTAAAGCTCGAACCGGGCGCCAAGCCCGCGAAGCTCGACCTTACGGGCAGCCCGATTCTGGCGGGCGAAGTTTCGGACAAATTCGTTCCCGCCGAGCCGTTCAAATTCCTGTCGCATTGACGCGCGGGCGTTGCGCGCCTCTCGAGCGACGCGGCGCGTCACAGGACGCGCCGCCTTCTGATGCTACTCTGCGGGAGCGCGCGCGACTCGATTGATCTTGTCCACGCGCATGCTCTGTGCGCCGGCGGCGCAATTGAAGCGCAGGGACGTGCCGACGGCTGAGTCGAAAAACGCCGCTTTTCCGTCCGTGACGGTGACGACGAGACGCGTCGCCTGGGTGGCGGGCGTCGGATCCTCGTCCAGCGCGGAATCGATGACCATCATGGTGAGACGGCAGCCGTTCTCGCCGCCGACGAAATAGCTCACGACATGTTTTGAGCCAGCGTCGAAGCTCGCCGCCATGAGCGGCTTCATCGTCAAGGAGGCGTCGGCGGCGGACAGGCCCGAGCTTGCTGCAAGGCACAGCGCTCCGCCGAACGCCGCCGCGACAATTCGATTTCCTGTAGTCATGTCATATCCTTCCGTTTCGGAGCAGGGCCGGCGTAACGCACAACCGTCGCAGCGAACTGCGCGCCTCGCTCGGATTGGAAGGTAGTTACTGCATTGCAGCAAGACAATGTCGCAAGGCGGTGAATTATCCTTTTTACTGTCTATCTAATTGATATTAATTTGTTTTTCGTAGCGCACAAATATTCGTCAGCTCTCGTTTGCCTGCAAAAAGGCCGTGCAGCGCCATTGCGCTGCAGCACAAGCGTGGGGCTTATTCGGCGTTTGCGGGCTCGTCCGCCGCCTGCCAGTCAAAGGTGACGACCCGGCCGTTTTCCACCGAGAGCGCCAGGCGGCCCCGCTTCAATTCCAGCGCCTTCTCGCCGAAGATCGCGCGGCGCCAGCCCTTCAGCGCCTGAACGTCGGCATGATCGTCATGCGCAATGGATTCGAGATCTTCGACCGTCGCGATCATCTTGGCGGCGACGCCCGTCTCCTCCGACACCTGACGCAGCAAGACCTTGAGCAGCTCGACCGTCGCGCCGTTTGAGTTGCGTCGGTCGCGTTCAATGCGCGGGACCGTGGCGGGATCGCGCGCGAGGCCGCGCTCCACAGCGGCGATGATATCGGCGCCCGCGCGGGAGCGCTCCATGCCCTTCGGAAAGGACCGCAAATTGCCGAGCGCTTCGACAGAGCGCGGCGCGGCTTGAGCAATCTCGATGAGCAAGTCGTCCTTCAGGACGCGCGAACGCGGCACGTCGCGCGTTTGCGCCTCGGACTCGCGCCAGGCGGCCAGCTCCATCAGAACGGCGAGATCGCGCGGCTTGCGCGCGCGATGGCGCAGCCGTTCCCAGGCGTTTTCGGGATGCTGCTCATAGGTCGCGGGCGAGGTGAGCGTCTGCATCTCGTCCACGAGCCATTCAAGGCGATTGGAACGTTCCAGCCGCGCCCGCAAAGCGGTGTAAATATCGCGAAGATGCGTGACGTCGGCGATGGCGTATTCGATCTGGGCGTTTGACAGCGGTCGGCGCGACCAGTCGGTGAATCGCGACGATTTGTCGAGACTGGCGCGCGTGATCGCCTTCACCAGTTCGAGATAGGACGCCTGTTCGCCGAATCCGCAGACCATGGCCGCGACCTGCGTATCAAAGATCGGCGCGGGTATGAGTCGGGCGAGGCGCCAGATGATCTCGAGATCCTGGCGCGCGGCGTGGAACACCTTGACGACGTCGGGATTGGCCATGAGGCCAAAAAACGGCGAAAGATCAAGGTCTTCGGCAAGGGCGTCGATCGCCACAGCCTCTTCCGGCGACGCCAGCTGGATCACGCAGACCTGCGGCCAGAAGGTGGTCTCGCGCAAAAATTCGGTGTCGACCGTGACGAAGGGATGCCGAGCGAAACGGTCGCAGACCGCGGTCAGTTCGGGATTGGTGGTAAGAAGACTCATTGAACTGGTTCTAAACGTTTTTGGTCTCGGTCTGAAGTCCTAAGGAGCGACTTAGGACGTCTCAGCGGCTCCCCGCCCGCGCCGAGGCCGGCCGCAGCCAAAAATAACACGGGTTTTGCCGAGAATTCGCCCACAATCGCACGCCACGTCCGCGCTGGACCGATCCAAAAGCTGCAACATGGCTGGGATGCGGTTCAGGAGGATATGTGCGTGGACCGCTCAAGTCCTTATAGAAAGACGGTTGCGGCCTCAAAATTCCATCATTTCCAAGTTGCGGGCGAGGCCCGATGGGGTAGCATGCCGCCGCCACTCTGTCCGGGGAGCCACCCAATTCATGCATGAGCGTTTCACTCTCGCAGCGCGCGCGGCCGCGCGGGCGCGGTGTCCGGCGGCCGTCATCGCCGCTTCACTTCTCGTCGTCAGCGCGCCCGCCATGGCTGCGCATAAGGGCGGCGTCAGCCCCGCGTGGAATCAGTGCCGCGCGCCTGATCCCGACGCGCGCATCGCAGGCTGCGCGCAAGTTATTCGGGAGATCGACAAGGAGACCCCGCACAACAAGGTGGCGGCCTATGTCAATCGCGCCGGCGCCTATCAGGCGAAAGGCGACTACGCGCACGCGCTCGAGGACTTCGGCAAGGCGCTGGAGATCGACCCCAAATCATCGGTGATTCTGGCCGCGCGCGGCGCCGCGCATCATGCCAAGGGCGATCTCGACAGCGCGCTCGCCGACTATAATCAGGCGCTCGCCGCCGACAAAAAGAACGCCGCCGCGCTTCTGGCGCGCGCCTATGTGTGGCGCGCTAAAGGAGATGTCGAGAAGGCTCTCGCCGATCTCGGGGACGCCGCGAAAGCCGACCCAAAAGCGACGGCGCCGGACGTCGCGGCGGGGGCCCTCTATCATGGGAAAGGCGATCATGACCGCGCTATCGCGGCATTTTCCGAGGCCGCGAAGCGCGATCCCAAACTGGCCGCGGCGCGCAACGGGCGCGGCGCCTGCCACTACGCCAAGGGCGAATTCGACAAGGCGATCGCCGACTTCGACGCGGCGCTGAAAATCGACGCCGGCTACGTCGGCGCGCTCGTCAACCGCGCCAATGCCTGGCGGGCCAAGAAGGACTTCGCCCGCGCGAAGGCCGACTACGACGCGGCGCTGGCGACGAAGCCTGATCTTGCCGCCGCGAAGAAGGGATCGGAGGACATGGCCAAGCTCATCGCCAAGAAGGGCTCAGGCGCGGCGACGCCGGCCGATTCCGCTCCTCTCGAAGCCGAACACGACCACAACTGAAGCCCGGGCGGCGGAAGGCGCGTCAAAGCGCCTTGGCCGCCGCCAGCACCTCCTCGGCGTGGCCCGGAACCTTCACCTTCCGCCAGATCTTGGCGATGCGGCCGTCGGGACCGATGAGCACCGTCGTGCGCTCGACGCCCATATATTTGCGGCCATACATGCTTTTCTCGACCCAGACGCCATAGGCGCCGAGCGTGTCCTTTCCCTCATCCGACGCGAGGGGCAGCGACAATTCATATTTGGCGCGGAACTTGTCGTGGTTCTTGACCGGGTCCGGCGACATGCCCACGACCACGGTCTTGGCCTTCGCGAAACTCTCGCGTAAGGCGTTGAAGTCTATCGCTTCCTTCGTGCAGCCGGACGTGTCGTCCTTCGGGTAGAAGTAGAGCACGACTTTTTTGCCCTTCAGCCCGGCGAGCGAGATCTTTTCCCCGCCGGCCCCGGGGAGATCGAAGGCCGGCGCCAAGCCTCCCTCTTTTAAGGCCCCCTCTTTTAAGTCTCCCTCCTTTTTCCCGTCCTTGCGTGAGGCTTCCGCCTTGCCTGCGGTCGTGCTCATGGCGCCTTCCTTTCGTCGCATCTGCAGCTAAAATCAGCGCCTAGAATGCAGACCGCGCGCCAGCCGGCAAGACCGGCGTGATTGCCTGCGTCGGCGCTGCTATCGAGCCGAGAGCGAGGCCAATTGACCGACAGGACGGGGCGCAAGCCTAGCGGCGGCGGAGTCGTCGTCGATAGCGCGCGGCGCGCGATTCAGCAGGCCTGTCGCGCAGCGTGGCGGCCGCCGCGTTTTTGGGCGCCGCGCCGCGGACTTCCCCGCCTGCTCATGCTCAGCGGACTCGCCGCGACGCTGCTGTGCGCGCTGACGCTCGGCGGTTTCTTCCTGCTGCTGTCGCAAGGCTCCATCACCTTCGCGTGGCTCGCCCCGCGCATCGTCGAATCGCTCGATGAACTCGCGGGCGGCCGATACGAATTCTCGCTGGGCGCCGCCGCGATCGGCAATGGCGATCACGGCCCGACGCTGTCCGTGGACAATTTCATTGTGAAGAAGGACGGTCGTCCCATCGTCGCGGCGCCGCGCGCGGAGTTGGCGCTCGACCTTCGCTCCCTGTTGATCGGCCGCATAAAGCTGCGCCGGCTCGAGGTTCTCGATCTGGACTTGCGCCTGTCGGTCAACCCGGACGGCGCCGTCGTGATTTCCGCCGGCGCGCAACCCGTTCCGACGGGGGCGCCGGCGATCGCGCCCGGCGCCCCGGCGAACGGCGCCGGCTCGAAACGCGTGACTCTGCTGCGCGACGCGGCGGGGGCCCTGCGCGGGCTCATGGACTTCGCCACGAGCCCGAACAGTCCAATCGCCGCGCTCGATCGCCTCGGCGTGGCGCACGGCCGGCTCACCATCGATGACCGCACGATCGATCGCGCCATCCGCTATGAAGACGTGACGCTCAGCCTCGATAAGGGCGGCGCCGGCATGCGCTTCTCGGCGGCGGCCAATGGCCCCTCGGGGCGTTGGACGGCCGTCGCCGTCGCAAAGGGCGCGCCGGGGGGACGGCGCGATTTCCACGCGCAGTTTCGCAATTTTTCGATCGACGAGATTTCGCTTGCCGGCGGCTTCCGCACGACCCGCTTCGACACTGACGCGCCGCTCTCCTTCGACCTGAAATTCGCGCTTGGTCCGGGCGACGAGGTGCTCGAAGCGTCGGGTCAAATGGAGATTGGCCGGGGCTATTTCCGCTTTGACGAGCCGGATCACGAGCCGGTGATGATCGAAAAAATCGCCGGCGTCGCGGTTTGGGACCGGGCCGCGCGCAAGGTCGCGATCGCGCCGCTTGTGTTCAAGGCCGGCGGTTTCGACATGACCGTGGTCGGCGACGCGCGCCCGCCCGAGGGGGCGAGAACCATCGCCGATGCGGCGCGCCTGGACGGGCCGTGGACGATCGCGTTGCGCCTGAAAGCGCCGACCGTGGTCGCGCCCGAGCGCGCGGGAGAGAAAAATGTCCGCATTGACCACGGACTGCTCAATGCGCGCCTGTTTCGCGACGAACGCCAGATCGCCTTCGACACATTCGCCTTTGACGGTCCCGATGCGCACGTCAACCTCAACGGCGCGGTGAGTTGGCGCGACGACATCCGCGTCATACTCAAGATGGGCATCGAGGAGACGCAGATACGCGCGCTCGCGCGCCTGTGGCCCACCCATGTCGCGCCGTCCGTGCGCACCTGGTTCGTCGATCATGTGCCGGTCGGCGTCTTGAAGCGCGCCCAATATGCCGCCGACTTCGACGGCGCGGCGCTGAACGCGATGCGCTACGAGCAGGCGCCGCCGGATCGCTCGCTGTTCGCCGAGGGCGACATCGTCGACGCGACAGTCTCCGACATCCTGCCGGGCATGGCGCCGCTTTCCGGCATCAGCGGACGACTGCGGATCACCGGCCAGACGGCGTCTTTCGACGCGACCTCAGGCGCCATGGAGACCGGGCCGGGTCGACGCCTCGCATTATCGTCCGGCCGCTTCCTGGTCGCCGACAGCGCGCTGCGCCCGACGCCCGCGATGGTCGAGGTGACGGTTGGCGGCGACGTCGAAGCCGTCTCCGACCTGCTCGCATTGCGGGCGATCGCCGAACACGCGTCTATCCCCGTGGAGGCGGGCGCGCTGAAGGGAACCATCGAGGGTCGGCTGCGCGTCGATTTCGAGACAGGGGCGACGGCGCGCGACGCGGCCACGACTTTCGCCATCGACGCGACGACGTCGAACCTTGTGATCGAGAAGCTGATCGGGCGGGAGAAGCTCGAGAGCGGCGCGCTGCATATCATCGCTGACCGGGCCGGACTGCGCGTGAGCGGAACCGGCCGACTCTTTGGCGCGCCGGCGACCCTCGACGTGCGCCGCGGCTTTGGCGACAAGGGTCCGGCGCAGGCGCAGGTCGCATTCACTTTTGACGATGCGGCGCGCCAGCGCGCCGGCTACGCCGTCGCCGGCGTCAGCGGCCCGATTCTGGCGACGATACGCACGCCGATCCCGGTTGAGAACGTCGATACGCAGATCGAACTCGATCTCACCCGGACGAATTTCGACAATCCGCTCCCGGGCCTGGTGAAGCCGGCGGGAAAGCCGGGAAAGTCGTCGTTCACGCTGACGCGCCACGGCGAGGCGATGTCGCTTGAACAATTCGTGTTCGACGCGGGACCGACCCAAGCGCAGGGCGTCATCGAATTCGGCAGAGACGGCGCGTTCCGCGCGGCCCGTCTTGCGCAGGCGCGGCTCTCGCCCGGAGACGACATGCGCGCCGACGTGCTGCGTAGCGGCGAGATGGTGAAGATCGTCGCGCGCGGCGCGAATTTCGACGCCCGTCCGATCATGCAGGGATTGATGCGCGCCGACCGCGGCAAGGGCAGCGTCGACGACCTCGATCTCGACTTCAAGTCGCCGATCGTCACCGGCTACGGCAAGCAAATTCTCACAAACGTCGAACTGAAATTGGAGCGTCGCGGCGGCAAGCCTCGCGGAGTGGCGCTTAAAGGCTTTTTCGGCCGCGAGCAGCTCACGGTCGGCATGGGGCGGGGTCAGGACAATCAGTCGCAACTCGAAATCGCGACGAATGACGGCGGCTCGCTGCTCTCCTTCTTCGACATCTATCGGAAGATGGACAGCGGCGCCCTGACCGCGACCGTACAGCTGAGTCAGAACCGCGCCGATGGCGCTTTGCGCATTCGCGACTTCTTCGTGCGCGGCGAACCGACCGTGCGCCAGCTGATGGCGCAAAGCGGAACGGCGCGCGCGGACGATCGCGGCAATTACCGCTTCGATCCCGACCTCGTTCGCGTCGGCAGATTGGAGAGCGACTTCAGCTGGTCGGGCGGACAGCTTACCGTGCGCGACGGCGTGCTGTCGGGTCCCGAGATCGGCCTCACCTTCGACGGCTACATCGACTTCCCGCGCGAGCGGCTGGACCTTGTGGGCTCATATGTGCCCGCCTATGCGTTGAACAATCTGTTGTCGAATATTCCGGTGGTCGGCGTCGTGCTCGCCGGCGGACAGCATGAGGGCGTCTTTGCGCTGAGCTATCGCCTCTATGGCGCGCTCTCATCGCCCTCGATCAACGTCAATCCGCTCTCGGCGATCGCTCCCGGCTTGATGCGCAAGATCATGGGCGTCATCGACGGCACCGCGCGCATGCCGCAGGAGCGGTAGCGGGGAGATTATGATTTCGCTTCGGCGAACGGGCGTGTAGGATTGTCGATAAATCAGCTTGCAATTATTCGGAACGCCATCAATATAACTGTCTTTCAGCAAGGTGTTACGGCAATGACAGACATTACGAATACGGGGCGTGACTTAGATCGTCCCGAGAACATAACAGAGCTGCTCCAAAGACCCCTTTTCAATACCGCGAGTTGCAGTGGAATCGATCCTATGCTGGCTCTGCATTTGAGCATGATTGAAGTTCGGTTGAGGGCGGCAGTTCCAAATTTGGTGAATGATGCAAATTCTTTAAGCTTGGCAAAAATGATTGCCGAGGGCTTGAAAGATTTTTCACCCTCGGCTTCTGAGAAAATTCGCTATTCAACGCATGAGCTTTGGAACAAGGCTTACCAGCTCGAACGACTGATTGCGCTAATTCAGCCACAGGAGGCGCTCTTCACGGAATTGGCTCGACGCACCAGACAAGCCATTGATGAGGGATTGCCGAGCGCCAGCAAGCTGAAGGAATCCTTCGACCGAGGGAAGGCCGAACTTCTGGAGAAGGAAAACGGGGACGGCGGCAACGTCGGCGTCACATTTAAGCTAAAATCCGACTCCGGCTCGGTACAACGTGCCCGGATGCTGCTGCTGGACGCGTTAGAAGAGTTGCATTGGGCTTCGCAGCGAAAATTCTCCGCTCGGCCGCTTCAAATCGGCGCAATAAGACTTGCAACAATGTTTGTATTCGGGTCGGCGTTTCTATTCGTCGCCCCCTATTTGGCTCTTTATATCTTTTCTCTCTTCGGGAAACCCTTCGACCCAAGAGCGTGGGAGTGGTTGCCGCTGTTTACGGCGCTTTCGGCCGGATTGTTTGGCGCGTTTTTCTCCCGTCTCAGCGCGTTGCAATCGAATGCGAATACTTTGAGTTTGGACGCATTAGCAGAGGCGAAGCGCCCACTGTACATGCTTTTTCGGGGCATTGTCGGAATGAGCGGGGCGCTGTTCGTTTTCTTTTTTCTCCAGTCAGGTCTGATTCAGGGCAATCTCTTCCCGAAGTTCAAAGAGCTGGGATTTTCCGTCGTGGAATGGCCGTCGGAAGTTCAACCGAGTCCCGGGAACAAAAATGGCGCGCAGCTTTCGTCAACAACGCCGACCGCAAGCGTGACAGGCTTGCCTTGGCGAATTGTGCTGCCCAGTGAGTCTCTCGCCTTGCTCATCGTTTGGAGCTTCCTTGCGGGTTTCTCGGAACGATTGGTGCCGAATATATTGTCCTCGACCGACAAGACTTTAACTGATGCGACCCAACGAGGTTTATCAAAGTGATGGAGCTTAAATCGGTTTGGTGAAGCGATGGGACGCCGCTAGATCAGTTCTTTTTTAGCAGCACGTGCTTCTTCTTGCCGAGCGAGAGTTTGACGACGCCCTCGCGCGCAAACTCAGCTTCGCCGATGATTCCGCGCTCATCGGTCACCGGCGCATCATTGACGCGCAGCCCGCCGGACTTGATCTGGCGTCGCGCTTCGCCGGTCGACGCGACGAGACCGGCCTTGACGAAGGCGGTCAGCACCCCGAGCCCGGCGGCGATTTCCTCGGCCGAAACGGCGACCTTGGGGAGCGACAGCGCGAGCGCGCCTTCTTCGAAGGTCGTGCGCGCCGTTTCCGCGGCCTGCTCCGCCGCCGCGCGGCCGTGAATAAGCGCCGTCGCTTCGGTCGCGAGAGTCTTCTTCGCCTCGTTGATCTCGGCGCCCTGCAGCGCCGCGAGGCGGGCGATCTCTTCCATCGGCAGGAAGGTGAAGAGTTTTAGAAAGCGGGCGACGTCGGCGTCTTCCGTATTGCGCCAATACTGCCAGTAGTCATAGGGCGACAGCATGTCGGCGTTGAGCCAGATGGCGCCCGCCGCGGTCTTGCCCATCTTGGCGCCCGAGGACGTCGTCAGCAGCGGCGACGTGAGCGCATAGAGTTGCGGGCAGCCCATGCGCCGCCCGAGATCGAGGCCGGTGACGATATTGCCCCATTGGTCCGAGCCGCCCATCTGCAGCAGCGCGCCGTAGCGCCTGTTGATCTCGACGAAATCGTACGCCTGCAGGCACATGTAGTTGAACTCGATGAAGGAGAGTTCATGCTCGCGTTCGAGCCGCAGCTTCACCGAATCCATCGTCAGCATGCGGTTGACGGAGAAGTGGCGGCCGACGTCGCGCAGGAAGTCGATGTAGTTTAACCCCGCCAGCCAATCGGCGTTGTCGAGCATCAGCGCGTCGGCGGCGCCGTCGCCAAAGGTGAGGAACCGTTCGAAGACGGTCCGGATCGACGCCTTGTTGGCGTCGATCTGCTCGACGGTGAGCAGCTTGCGGCTCTCGTCCTTGCCCGAAGGATCGCCGACCCGCGTGGTGCCGCCGCCCATCAGCGGCAGGGGCTTGCCGCCCGTTCGCTGCAGCCAGGCCAGCATCATGATCGGCAGCAGCGAGCCGACGTGGAGAGAGGGCGCCGTGCAGTCGAAGCCGATATAGGCGGAAAGCGTCCCCGAGCGCGCCTTCTCGTCCAGCCCCTCGAAATCAGAGCATTGATGCACGAAGCCGCGCGCGATCAGCGCGCGCAGGAAATCCGACGAGGGAGAAAAATCAGCGGCCATGGCGGGGTGATAGGCGCTGCGCGCCGACGGCGCAAGCGACCCGGGCTTGTGAGTTCCGGTTGAAATTCAGGCCTCCTTACAATAAGTAAGGAGGCAACGAGAAGGAACTGGCCTTAATGTCGAAGGCGACCCTGACCAGCAAGGGTCAGATCACTCTGCCCGCCGAGGTGCGCCGAGCCTTGCGGGTGCATACTGGCGACAGTCTGGTTTTCGAACAGACAAGCGGCGACGCCTTTCTCGTTCGCGCCGCCTCCGGAGACATACGACGCCTCAAAGGCGTTGTTCCGTCGCCTTCGACGCCGGTCACGCTTGAGGCGATGGAAATGGCGATCCGAAGCCGCGCCCGCCAAAAGTGATAGCGCTCGATACAATTGTGCTCGTGCGCTACCTCGCCCAGGACGACCGCGAGCAAGCCAAAGCCGCGACGCGATTTATCGAAGAGGCGTTGACGGCCGGCGATCCTGGTTTCATTTCGACGATCGTTCTTTGCGAGATCATCTGGGTGCTCGAAACCTGCTATAATTTGACGAGAGCGGACCTCGTTTCGATCATCAAAGCGCTGCTCGATACGCGGCAAATCGTCGTGGATGAGGCAGACGCCGTGCGCGCCGCCCTGAATCATTCCAGCGTCGATCTTGTCGACGCGATCATTCATGAGGTGGGCAGGTCGCGCCGGTGCCAGAGGACGGTGACGTTCGACCGCAAGTTCGCCCGTCTGGCCGGCGTCGAACTGCTTGGCAGGTGAGCGGTCCGCAGCTCTGATGACTGGCGCAACCTGCTCCCTCTCCCTTCGAAGTCGGCTGTCGCCGACTTCGAAGGGAGAGCGGCGGCGCCGCTTCTTGCGACCTTCGGGGCCGTTTCTTGCTCCACCGGAGCGCTTTTGGTAGAAGCCGCAGGCTTTCGCGCTCGCGCCGGCGCGCCGTCGAACGCAGGACACTCATGCTTTTCTACGAGCCGCTGTTCCTGTTTCTGTTCGGCCCGGCGGTTTACCTCCTGTATCTCTTCTTTGGAGAAGTCCGCGCGCGGCGGGCCCTCATCCTGCTTGCGGCAAGCGTCGTCTTTTACGCCTGGAGCGAGCCGGTCTTCATCTTCCTCGTCTTCGCCTCGGTCGCGCTCGATCTTTATGTGGCGCGAAGGATCGCCGCTCTATCCATCAGCGATCCCGCCGTCATAGCCGACGCTTCGCGCGAGCGAAGCGATCGGGAATCCAGACTTGCCAGCGAGGCGGTGATTGCTCTGGATTCCCGGTCAGGCCTTCGGCCTGCCGGGAATGACACGCGCAAGCTCTGGCTCGCGCTTGGCGTCGTCGCCAATCTCGCGATCCTCGTCTACTACAAATATACGGGCTTTCTGGCGCTCAATCTCGACGCGCTCTTGAAGGCGCTGACGCTGCCGGGGATCAACATTCCCCAGATCGCGCTGCCGATCGGCGTCAGCTTCATCGTCTTCGAAAAAATCACCTATCTCGTCGACGTCTATCGCGGCGTCACGGCGCCGGCGCGCCGGCCGCTGCTCTATGGGCTTTACGTCTTCTTCTTCCCCAAGCTCCTCGCCGGGCCGATCATCAAATATCACGACATCGCGCGCCAGTTCGACGAAATGCCGCACGCCGACGTCGATGATTTCGTCATCGGCTTTTCGCGCTTCATGCTCGGCGTCGTGAAGAAGCTGCTCTTCGCCGATACGCTGGCGAGCGGCGCGGATCTGATCTTCGCGCATGACGTCAGCGCGCTCGGCTTCGCCGAGGCCTGGGCGGGCGTGCTGTTCTTCACCTTCCAGATCTATTTCGATTTTTCCGGCTATTCCGACATGGCGATTGGGCTCGCGCGCATGTTCGGCTTCCGGCTTTTAGAAAATTTCAACATGCCCTATGTCGCGACGAGCATCACCGATTTCTGGCGGCGCTGGCATATTTCTCTCACCAGCTGGATTCGCGAATATCTGTATTTTCCGCTCGGCGGCAATCGGCGCGGCGAAGCGCGCACCTATCTCAATCTGTGGATCTGCTTCTTCGCCTCGGGACTCTGGCACGGCGCGGCTTGGACCTATATCGCCTGGGGCGCCTATAATGGCGTGTTCCTCGTGCTCGACCGGCTGTTTCTGGTGAAAAGCCTTCAGCGGTTGCCGGACTGGTTCGCCAATATCGTCACGATGATCGTCGTCATCGTCGGCTGGACATTCTTTCGCGCGACCTCTCTCACGCAAGCGGGCGCGCTGCTGGCGCTGATGGCGAATCCGACGGCGCACGCCAGCGCGCCGCTCGCCATTCCGGAAGAATATGTCGTCGTGGCGCTGATCGCCGCGGCGATCTGCGCCGCGCAGCGTCTGTCGCTTTATGTCAAGGATTTCAGTTGGGGAAGCGCGGCGCAGCGCTACGCCTTGGCGTCGAACAGTGCGCTTTCCATGCTCTTTCTTGCGGCTTTGGCGAAGGGACTGGCCGATCCCTTCAAGCCGTTCATCTACTTTCGCTTTTGAAAGCGCGAGGGCGATCGAGCCGACATGGACAAGCGCGTCGAAAACGATCAAGCGGAATTGGGAGCGGCGGCGCCGACCTCTTTCGCGCGCGCCTTTTTCAAGTCGCTCAGCTTCGCGCGCTTGCCGATCTTTGGCTGCGCGGGCTTCATCGCCTTTCTGTTCCTCGCCAATATGTGGAATTTCGCCGTCGAGCGCGATTGGCCGAAGCTGCGCATCCGCAGCGCCTGGCCGCTCGCCGGCGTCGCCAAGCCAAAGCCCGCGCCCTGGACGCTCGACGCTTTTCTTTCGGGAGAGACGCAAAAGGCGGTGTCGACAAATCTTGGGCGAATGTCGCCGGTTTTTCCGATTTCCGTACGCGCGAAAAATCAGCTGGTCTTTTCGCTGTTCGGCGGCTCGGCCGCGCCCGGCGTCATGATCGGCCGCAACGGCCAGCTCTATGAAGATATCTATATCGACGAATTTTGCGCGCGTGACGGCCGCTTCGATCCTGCCCGCGTCGCAGCATGGTCTTCGGCGTTGCGCGATATTCAGGAGATGACGCAGGCGCGCGGAAAGAGCTTCGTCTATCTGATTTCGCCGTCCAAGGCGGCGCGCTATGCGGAAGACCTTCCGAAGTCCGCGCCATGCGCTTCGCGCGCGACATCGATGCCCGACAAGCTCGCGCCCTATCGCACGGCGCTCGATGAATCGCATGTGCGCTATGTGGACGGCCCGGCGCTCATCGACGCGGAAAAATCCAGACAGGAGATCGCGCTGTTTCCGCGCGGCGGCTCGCATTGGAACAGCGTTGGCGGCGCGCTCGCCATGCGCGAGGTTACGCGCGCGGCGCCAACGTCTCCCGTCGGCGCGCTCGATTTTACCTCAGCGCCGGCGCCCGAAGCCCTCGGCACCGACCGCGACCTGCTGGACCTGTTGAATCTTCTGTGGCCCGACGCGTCTTATCCGACCGCGGCGATCGGCAGGGCAGGGGAGAAGGGCGATTGCGCGCGCGCGCCGCGGCTGCTCGCGCTTGGCGGCAGCTTTCTGCATCAGGTTCTGGCGGCGGCGACGCTCGCGCCCTGTCCGCCGCAAATCGACTATTGGTTCTATATGCGCACCGCGGACAATGGAATCGAACTCGGTCATTACCGGCGCCCGCCCGGCGACGCCTCGAATGGCGAGCGGCTGGCGGCGACATCGGAAGAACTCGACGAAAACCTCGCCGGCGCCGACTTCGTCCTGCTCGAAGAAAACGAAGCCGGCGTCGCCACGACGAAGCAGATCGGCCATCTCGCCGAGGCGCTGCGCCGTATGCGTTAGGCGAGGCGCGGATATAGGTGACTCGATTGGGCGCGAGCCCCCTCTCCCCGTTCACGGGGAGAGGGCTGGGGTGAGGGGCCGGGGAAAGGAACAGGGACGCCGATCGCGGCTTTGAGCCCATAGGCGTTTCCAGCGCACGGCGAAAGGCCCCAAGCCCCTCACCCTAACCCTCTCCCCGCAAGCGGGGAGAGGGGCGCGCGCGTTCGAACGATTCATACGATGTCGATTTAAACGGCTCGGCTGTCATTCCCGACGCGCGAAGCGCGATCGGGAATCCAGAGCAGAACCAGCGTTCTTGGATCGGCTCTGGATTCCCGGTCAGGCCTGCGGCCTGCCGGGAATGACAAGCTCCGACCGAAAGGATCACGCGGAATTCGCATCGCTTGTGTCGCCACGTCGCCAGGGATCGCGGCTCGCGCAACAGCGGAGATTGGTTTTTCGCGCAAAGCGCGCTCAACGCTTTTGAGATCGATTGCGTCATCGCATTTGTGCGAGTTCGTGCAAATGCCGGTCGTATGTCGGTTTGAATTTCGGCGTACGACCCATAACAGTCGCCCCGCCGAGCGGATGATGAATAGTTTGATTTGAGCCGACTCAGTCATTCCTAAGGGCACAATCTTGGATGAAATGCCGCTCAACTTATGCAACAAACTTTTGCACGCGCCAAGGCCCCGATTTTCAAGGCTTCGATGCTTAATGCAAAAGTCTTGATGTGGGCCATGTTCGGAAGCCTTGCTGTACCGTCGTGGCGGGCGTACCACTGAATGGCCGGACAGGGCGAGGGGTATACAATGGAGAGCTTTCTCGCTTCCTTCTTCGAGAAGGTGCCGGAATCTTGCGGCCCGATTTACAACGAACGCTCCTTGCAGCTTGAGCTTGCCTGCCTTTTCCGAGCGCAGGGCGCGCAGGTCGAATTTGAAAGACCGTTTGTCATTGCACCGCTTGAAGGCTCCACTTGTCCCGTGAAATCGAACCTTGACCTTCTCATTAGAAACAACGGCCAAACGACCGCCATTGAACTGAAAGTTCCACTCAACGGGCGTCATCCAGAGACGCTTTACGACTTTTGCAACGACATCGCCTTTGTTGAGGGCATCCTTCGCGCGGGTCACGCGGACACAGGCATTTGTGTCATGCTCACGAGTGATCGTGTTTTTTGGTCAGATAGCGGACGCGGCAGCGCCATACACAATCTCTTTCGGCGCAAAGGATCGCTCCTGAATGGAGCCATCCAAAAGCCCACCGGGGCCGCGAACACCACAGTATTCGTGTGTGGCAAGTACTATCCCGCCGACCGTTGGGTAGCCGTGCGCGACACGCGATTGATGGGTGACGATGCTAAGTATCTCGCCATCGAGATCAAACCTTAAGGTTAGGATAAGGACAAGGGAAAATCTATGCCTTGTACCTTGTAAGTCTGCGCGATTTCTCACGCCCCAGCGATCTCCGCGGTGCATATTTGCGCGAAGCGAACATCTGCCCGCCAGCCAAATGTTTCCGCGTTCCGCCCAAAGGCGAAATTCAAACTCGGACATTCCCCAAATGCAGCGTGATCCATCACGCACTCATCGTTGCTCACGCCGCCTGCGACGGATCGTTCCAATAGCCCTCGGCGCGGGCGATCCTGGCGTATTCGGCATGCACCACCGCAGGGCCATACAGTCGCTCCAGTCGGCGGACGATGAAATGGCCGCGCGCGAGACTCTGGAAGTGCTCGGTGAAGGCGACATTGATCGCCGCGCCGCTGATCGCGCCGATCACCGGCACGGCCTGCGCCGCGGTCTTTTGCGAAACCACCATGCCGAAACGCGCCCCGATCGCACCGATCAGACGCGCCAAGGCAGGCGCCGCCTCGCTGGAGACCTGCCGGGCGGTCAGAAAGCGCGCCGCGTCGGACACGGATTTTGCGAGAAGCGCGCGCAGCGCGAGATAGCCGCCTTCCAGGACGTTTCCCTCGGCGGAGGGGCCGCCCAGCGCAAAAACTTCGAGGCAGGCGAGGGCGGCGCCCGGGTGGCGCAGGTCCTCTCCCTCCGCCTGCGCGATTTCCGCGATCGAGCGCAGCATGATCGTCGTCGACACCGGCAGTTCGATCGGCAGGCTCGCAAGCCCGACGGCGCCGCCGACGCCGCCGGTGAGCGCCGCGAGACGGCGGTGAATCCGCACCGTGTCCTTCCTTGGCTGCGCGTCGAGGCTCGCCAAGGCCATTTTCATCGCCCCGGCGAGCGCCTTTTGCGTCGCGGCGGCGACCGCCGCCTGCAGGCGCGGCGGCAGCGTCAGCGCGCCAAAACTGAGCTGTCGGCTCGCCAATCCCGCCAGCCGCGTCGCAAAGCTATGTCTTTCCAACGCCGCGACGGCGGCGCGCAGCGCTTCGACATCGGACTGCGACAGTCCCGCGTCGACGAGAACGGGAAGCGGATGAGAATTCGTCACCGATGGGCCTGGGCTTAGTCGATTTCAGTTAAAATCGGTTACTTCCGCGGCCTTTGCAAGCGCTGCAAAAGCGTGGCCAAAAAAGCGCAGGTCCCGCGAGGCGCGTGCGGCCGCGCATGGAATGCTTCCAGCAAGATGTCTGTTCTGTGTCCGCCTGGAGCGGCGCTGTTGCAATTCGGCCCATGTTCTGTACTGCAGGGCGTGTTACTGCAAAGCATGCGTTCGCGGCTCCGCTTCAGGCGCGGCTGCCGCAGGACAGGCGCGGTTGTCGCGGATCAGCAAGAGGAGGACTGGATGCTGAAGTTTGGAATGGGTCGCGTCGCGGCCGGCGCCTGCATGTTGGCGCTGTTGGCGCCGGCGAACGCATTTGCCGGCGATCGCGTCGGCACCCTGCAATGCCGGCTGCTGGGGAATGGCATCAGTGTTTTGGTCGAAAATCAGCAGATGGACTGCATCTATCGCGACGACGCGGAAGGCGCGATTCCGGCGCATTACGTGGGCGCTCTGACCAAGGTCGGCGCCAATGTGACGATCAATGGACCTGGCGAACTCGCGTGGGGCGTCGTCGCGGCGACGGACCACATTGGTCCCGGCGCTCTCGCCGGCGCCTACATGGGCCCCGAAGTCTCGGCCAAGATCGGGGTCGGCGGCGGCGGCGCGATCCTCGTCGGCGGGTCGGACAACACCTTCTCGCTCCAGCCTTTCCAAGTGGAAGCTGGCTCCGGCGTGGGCTGGACCGCGGGCGTGGAGCGCTTGACGCTCACCTATGTCCCGCCGCCGCCGCCGCCGCCCATGCCGCGCCGCCGACACCATCATCATCATCGCCACGGCCACTAAACCGGCGCGGCGAAACTCAGCAGCCTGTCGGTGGGGAAATCATAAAGCCTCGCGCTCTCGCGCCATGCCGGCGCCAGCGGCGCGAGGCATTTTTTTGCGAATTCCTCGGCCGTTTTGAGCGTCATCGGATCTTCGCCCGGCATCGCCTGCGCGCGCATGCGGGTGCGCAGCGGACCCGGATTGGCGAGCATGACCGTCACGCCGTCGCCGGCGCTCTCGGAGGCGTAGGTGCGGGCCATCGCCTCGAGCGCCGCCTTCGAGACCGCGTAAGGGCCCCAGAACGGCTTCATCGTCTCGCGATGCGCGGCCCCTGAGGTGATGAACAGGACGCGTCCGGCGCCTGACGCGCGCAGGAGCGGATCGAGGGAACGGATCAGGCGCCAGTTCGCGGTGACGTTGACCGCGATGACGCGATTCCAATCCTTCGGATCGACATGGGCGAGCGGCGACAGAGGGCCAAGAACGCCTGCGTTGCCGACGAAGGCGTCGAGCTTGCCCCAGCGTTCGAACAGCGCCGCGCCGAGACGGTCAAGCGCGTCGAAATCGGCGAGATCGCAAGGAACGAGCGTCGCCTCGCCGCCGAGCGCGCGAATCTCGTCGTCGAGTTCTTCAAGCGCGCCCTGCGTGCGCGCGAGCGCCACGACATGCGCGCCCTCGCGGGCGAGCTCCAGCGCGAGGGCGCGTCCGATGCCGCGCGAGGCGCCGGTGACAAGAGCGATGCGGGGGGAAAGTGAAGGACTCAAGAATTATCCGCCAGTGAAGTCCCAGGGGTTGATGAGCTCGATTGGCAGGCCCGAAAAATGTCGCACATTGCGCGTCGCAATCGATGCGTTGCGAGAGAACGCGATCCCTGCGATTTGGGTGTCCCGGATTTCTATCGGACGACCAATCTTGAGGCGCTCCGCCGCAACCGAGGCGGTGGCCAAAGCCGCCTCAAGATCGAAGCTCGCGATGCGCTGCGCGAAGTCTTCATTCAGCATTGTGTAGATCGCTGCGATGAGCCGGTTCTTGCGTTCGCTGTCGCCCAGCCTTGCGACGCCTTGATACAGCTCCATCGCCGTAATGGATGTCGTCCAGAGTTGTTCAGATCGCTGACGGTCGACCCGTGTTCGAACGCGCGGCGAGGGCTCCGAGCGCATCAATTCGGAAAGAACGTTTGTATCAACGATGATCAATCGAATTCAGCCGGTTTGATTTCTTCACCGGGCAGTTCAAAGGCTGCGGCTTCCCGTTCGCTGAGGCCAATTTCGTGAAACCGAGTTGTAATTCGCGTACCCAATCCGGAGGGAAGAGCGGGCGGCGGGAAGAGTCCAACGACGTCCTGAATAATCGCGCGCGCTTCTTCTTCGACGCTGCGGCCGTGTTCGGCGGCGCGAGCGCGCAAATGTTTGGATACAGTATCGTCGATATTGTTGATGATCAGTTGAGACATGACGATGGCCTAACAGAAAATGTATAGCCCTATTCCGAATTCGACGCCAACTGAGTCGTCGGGTGGCGGGGTGATATTTGATTTTGGACTGAAAGGAGATTCGCTCGCAAATGCTGAGGCGCTCGCTAGCGAACCAGCATCAATCGCCATGCGAACATGGGCCAGCGCATCGGCTCAGCTCGCTTCGGCCAGCAGCGACAGTTGCGCGCGGTTTTCGCCGACGAGGTCGGTCAGCGACGTGGGATAATCGCCGGTGAAGCAGTGGTCGGTGAACTGCGGCCGGATCGGATCGCGGCGCTCATAGCCCATGGCGCGATAGATGCCGTCGACCGACAGAAAGGCGAGCGAGTCGCAGCCGATATATTCGCGCATCTCCTCGAGCGTATGCGTCGCGGCGAGCAGCTTGTCCTTTTGCGGCGTGTCGATGCCGTAATAATCCGGATTGGTGATCGGCGGCGACGAAATCAGGAAATGCACTTCCGTCGCGCCGGCGTCGCGCATCATCTGCACGATTTTCACCGAGGTCGTGCCGCGCACGATCGAATCGTCGATGAGGATGACGCGCTTTCCGGCCACGACGCAGCGATTGGCGCTGTGCTTCATGCGCACGCCGAAATCGCGGGCGATCTGCGTCGGCTCGATGAAGGTGCGCCCGACATAGTGATTGCGGATGATGCCGAGTTCGAACGGCACGCCCGACTGCTGCGAATAGCCGAGCGCCGCCGGCACGCCGGAGTCCGGCACGGGCACCACCACGTCCGCCTCGATCAGGCGCTCGCGCGCGAGCTCGGCGCCCATCGCCTTGCGCACCTCATAGACCGGACGGCCATGGACGATGGAATCGGGACGGGCGAAATAGATGTATTCGAAGATGCAGGGGCGCATCGGCTGCGGCGGGAACGGCCGCAAGCTTTGAATGCCGTCCTCGGAGATAACGACGATCTCGCCGTTCATCACGTCGCGCACGAAGCGCGCGCCGATGATGTCGAGCGCGCAAGTTTCCGACGCGAGAATATATTTTCCGTTGAATTCGCCGATGACGAGCGGCCGAATGCCGAGCGGATCGCGCGCGCCGATCAGCTTCTTGTTGGTGAGCGCGACGAGCGAATAAGCGCCTTCGATCGAGCGAAGCGCTTCGATGAAACGGTCGATGAGCAGCGGCCTGCGGCTGCGCGCGACGAGATGAAGGATGACCTCGGTGTCCGAAGTCGACTGGAAGATCGCGCCTTCGCGGATCAGTTCGCGCCGCAGCGTCTGGGCGTTGGTGAGATTGCCGTTGTGGGCGACCGCGAAGCCGCCCGTGTTCAGTTCCGCGAACAGCGGCTGCACGTTGCGCAGCATCGTTTCGCCCGTCGTGGCGTAGCGGACATGGCCGATCGCGGCGGCGCCCGGCAGGCGTTCGATGGCGCTTTCCTGAGAGAAGTGGTCGCCGACGAGCCCCAAACGGCGCTCGCCATAAAAGCGGCCGCCGTCGAAAGTGACGATGCCGGCCGCCTCTTGGCCGCGGTGCTGCAGGGCGTGCAAGCCCAAGGCGGCGATCGCTGCGGCGTCCGGCAGATCGAAGACGCCGAACACGCCGCAATATTCGCGAAGCCTGTCGCCGTCGAGATCGTCTGTGGCGTCAATCTCGCGGGATGAGGATCGTTGAAGATCCTCGGCGGCCTCCGTCATGCTTTGTCCCCCGTGACGCGCCGCCGCTCAGCACTCCCAAGCGCCCTGGCGTCGCATTCCCGTCATATGTGCCAGCGGCGGGGCCCAACCGCAAGACCATCATTCAGGCTTGTCGCCCGATTGAGGCGCCGACTCGGCTGGCGCCTCAGCCGGAGTTTCCGAGCTTGCGTCGGTCGGCGCAGGCTGAATCTTGTCCGGCTCGACGTCGGCCGGCGGCTCCTCATTCGTCGGAGCGCCCTTCTTCGCCTTGATCTTGGCGACGAGGCTGTCGATGTCGTCGGGCAGCATTTCCCGCAATTTCTCGCCGCCAGCCGTCAGGAAGGGCTTAGCGCGCGCGTCCTTGATCCATTCGGGCTGATTCGTTTCGGGCACCAGCCAGCTGTAAAAAACAAAGGCGACGACGGCGAGCAGCGCGCCGCGCACGGCGCCGAACAGGAAGCCGAGCGTGCGATCGAGGGCGCCGACCTTCGAATCGAGAATGACGTCCGAGAGCTTCACCGTGATCAGAGAAACAGCGATCAAAGCGACAAAAAACACCGAGGCCACGGCGGCCGCGAGAGCGATCTCGTCCTTGCTGACATATGGTTTGATGTAGGGCAGGGCGAGCGGATAAAAGAAATACGCCGCCGCCGCCGCCGCAACCCAGGACAGGATTGCCAGGACTTCGCGGGTGAAGCCGCGCAAAAGAGCGAGCATCCCCGAAACCAGAACGACGGTAATCACAGCCAAATCAAGATATGACGGCATCGCTAGCCCCTTGCTTGTTCGCCCCGAGCTCTGAACGCTTCTGAACGGGCTGTTGGCCGCCTTGCGGGCGACATCCGTACGACCCTCTCCAGAACCTGTGTCGACTTTGCGCCGCCGCAGGCAGCCAAGCGTCGGTCCGGCAGGCGTTTCGCATTCGCACTGGCAGCCTTCTAACGCATCTTGGGGCCAGCCGGAAACACTAATGCGCGAGACCTCTTTAGCCGCGCGCGATCGTTCTTTCGCGCGTCGAAATTCGGGCGATGGCGGCGACGAGGCCGCCGACGTCCGCGCAGGGACGGATCGTCACGCCGGCGCCGCGCCCGTCATCGGAAATTTGCTGCGATTGCGGGACGACGGCGAGATGGAACCCGAGTTTTCCCGACTCGCGCAGGCGCATGCCGGCGTGAATGACGGGCCGCACGGCGCCGGAGAGCCCGATCTCGCCGAAAAAGCACATGTCGGGCGGCAGGACCGCGCCGGTGAGCGACGAGACGAGGGCGGCGGCCGCGGCGAGATCGGCGGCCGGCTCATGGGCCCGAAATCCGCCTGCGACGTTGAGATAGACGTCGTGCATGCCAAGCTTCAGCCCGCCATGCGCTTCGAGCACGGCCAGGATCATGGAGAGCCGATTCTGGTCGAAACCGACGACGGCGCGTCGCGGCGTGCCGAGGGAGCTCGGCGCGACGAGCGCCTGGATTTCGATCAGCAGCGGACGCTGCCCCTCCATGCCGGCGACGACCGCGGCGCCCGGCGCGCCAGAGTCGCGGCCGGCGAGAAAAAGCGCCGAAGGATTGGCGACTTCAGCGAGGCCGAGGCTGGTCATCTCGAAGACGCCGATTTCGCCTGTCGCGCCAAATCGGTTCTTGGAGGCGCGCAGCATGCGGAAATGATGCGCGCCGTCGCCCTCGAAGGACAGGACGGCGTCGACCATATGTTCGACCACGCGCGGCCCTGCGACCTGCCCGTCCTTTGTGACATGGCCGACGAGAACGATCGTCGAGCCTGTCGTCTTGGCGTGGCGCAGCAGCGCCTGGGCGCTTGCGCGCACCTGCGTCACCGTCCCAGGCGCCGACTCCGCCATGTTGGTGTGCATCGTCTGTATCGAATCGATCACGATCAACGCCGGGCGGGCGCCTGTCGCGCAGGTGGCGAGAATGTCCTCGACCTGGGTTGCGGCGGCGAGCTCCACCGGCGCATCGGCGAGATCGAGCCTGGTCGCGCGCAGGCGCACCTGGGCGACGGCCTCTTCGCCCGAGATATAGACGACGCGCGCGCCGCGGCGCGCCAGAGTCGCGCAGGCCTGAATGAGCAGGGTGGATTTGCCGATGCCCGGCTCGCCGCCGAGCAGCAGCAGCGAGCCCGGCACGAAGCCGCCGCCGGTGACGCGGTCGAATTCGTCGATCCCCGTCGCAATTCTCGGCGCGGACCGGCCTTCGCCAGCGAGCCCCTCGAGTTCGAAGACGCGGCCGCGCGCGGCGCGGCGGGAAACGGCGGGCGCGCCGGCCTCCGACTCTTCGACGAGGCTGTTCCACTCGCCGCAGGAGTCGCAACGACCTTGCCACCGCGACGCGACGGCGCCGCAGTTCTGACAGACATAGACCGCGCGGCTTTTGGCCATGCATGCTTGGCGCATGGCGCGCCGACGCTTGTCAAGCGGGTCGGCGCGCCCGAAGCCGCAAGCGTCACTCGTCGCCGTTGATTCTCGCGCGCATGATGTTGGACGGCTTGAAGGACACGACCAGCCGCGCCGAAATCTTGGCGCCTGCGCCCGTCTTCGGATTGCGTCCCAGCCGCTCTTTCTTGGAGCGCACAACAAAGGCGCCGAAGGAAGAGAGCTTGACATCTTCGCGCGCAATGATGCGCTCGAAGATCTCTTCCAGCACCATTTCGACGTATTTCGCGGACTCCGCCCGCGGCACTCCGACTTTCCGATGGATTGCGTCTGCAAGGTCCGAACGGGTCACGGTGCCCCCGCTCGCCATGCGCTCTTCTGTCGCTTCGCCGTTTGGCTTAGCGGTTGCGTCCCCCTTGGCCATCTTCTGCCTTATAATTCATCAAAAACGACGGTCGTGGGCTGTTCGGAGCGCGCCGGGAGGGACGACGGGGCGCTATCAGGGGCGGCGCGTTATCGCTCCGAAACCCGCCCACAGCGGGTATTCGCCACCGGCTATCGTCAGAATTTTTCAGAATTGAATCCGGAAATCAAGCGCAGGTTGTAACCGCGCGTGTAATATTTCCAGCCAATATTTGCTTACATTAAAATAGCTGTTGTATTACGCCAGCTTACCAGCGTATCAGCGCCGATCCCCAGGTAAAGCCGCCGCCGACGGCTTCAAGCATGACGAGATCGCCCGCTTTGATTCGTCCGTCCGCCGAGGCGACCGCCAAAGCCAGAGGCACCGACGCGGCGGAGGTGTTGCCATGCAAATGCACGGTGGCGATGATCTTTTCCGGCGCAATCCCGAGCTTCTGCGCCGACATGTCGATGATTCGGCGATTGGCCTGATGCGGCACGAACCAATCGAGATCCTCGGGGGTCAGCCCGGTCGCGGCGAAAGCGTCCTTGACGACGTCGGTGACTTGGCCGACGGCGAAGCGGAACACTTCTTTCCCCTCCATGCGCAGATGACCGACGGTTTGAGTCGCGGACGGGCCGCCGTCGACATGGAGTTTCGCGCGATGGCGTCCGTCAGAGCGCAAATGAGTGGTCAGCACGCCGCGTTCGTCGGCTCCTCCCTGCGACGGCTGCGCCTCGAGCACCATCGCGCCGGCGCCGTCGCCAAACAGCACGCAGGTGGTGCGGTCGGTCCAATCGATGATCCGGGAGAACGTCTCGGCGCCGATCACAAGCGCGCGCTTGTGCGAGCCCGAACGCAGGAATTTCTCCGCCGTGGCGACGGCGAAAACGAATCCCGAGCAGACGGCCTGCAGATCAAACGCCACGCCGCGCGTAATGCCCAGCGCCGCTTGAATCTGCGTCGCGGTCGACGGGAAGGTCCAGTCCGGCGTCGATGTCGCGACGACGATCAGGTCGATGTCGTCGGCGGCGATTCCCGCATTGGCGAGCGCATCGCGCGCGGCCATTTCCCCGAGCATCGACGTCGTCTCGCCTTCCGCGGCGATATGGCGCTCCTTGATTCCAGTTCGCTGCACAATCCACGCGTCGCTCGTGTCGACGCGCTTGGCGAGCTCGTCATTGGTGAGGGTTTTTTGCGGGAGATAGGCGCCGACGCCGAGAACGACGGAACGCAGGTGAGGCATGCTTGTCGTCACTGAGCGGCTTCCCGGCGAGGACTGGTCGAAGCGGCGCCGTCCTGGGCCTCGAGGCTGTGCGCCAGCGCGACTGTGTCGCGAATACGATTGAGCAGGTCGCTGCCGGCCACCTCATGGCCGATCTCGACGGCGCGCGCGAAGCCGACCGAATCGGCGCCGCCGTGGCTCTTGATGACGATTCCCTGAAGTCCAAGAAACACGCCGCCGTTCGTCGCCCTCGTGTCCATCTTGGCGCGAAGCTGGCGGAAGGCCCCGAGCGCGAGAAGATAGCCGAGCCTGGCGAGCAGCGTGCCGCCCATCGCCTCTTTGACATAGGCGGTGATCTGCGCGGCGGTTCCTTCGGCGGTCTTGAGCGCGATATTGCCGGTAAAGCCTTCGGTGACGACAACGTCGACGGCGCCCTGTCCGATGCCGTCGCCCTCCACGAAGCCGCGGTAATCGAAACCTGGCAGGGCGAGATCGCGCAGCATGGTCGAGGCGGCCTTCACCTCCTCAATGCCCTTGATCTCTTCCGTGCCGACATTGAGCAGGCCGACCGTCGGGCGCTCGAGCCCGAGAATGACGCGCGCCATCGCCGCGCCCATGATCGCGAGGTCGACGAGATGGCTGGCGTTGGCGCCCATCGAGGCGCCGACGTCGAGCACCACCGACTGGCCCCTCAGCGTCGGCCACAGGCAGGCGAGGGCGGGCCGGTCGACCCGAGCCATCGTGTGCAGGCAGATTTTCGCCATGGCCATCAGCGCGCCGGTGTTGCCGGCCGAGACGGCGACGTCGGCGTCGCCTTTCTTGACCGCATCAATCGCGAGCCACATCGACGAGACCCGCCTTCCGTAGCGCAGCGCCTGGCTCGGCTTGTCGTCCATCCGGATCGACACCGAAGAGTGGCGCACGTCGGCGCAATCGGCGAGGCGCGGATGACGCTCAAGCTCGGCGCGGATCGCCGGCTCGTCGCCAATCAGCAGGAAGCGGCTGTTGGGACGCCGTTCGAGCGCGTTGGCCGCGCCCGCGATGGTCACCTTCGGGCCAAAATCGCCGCCCATCGCGTCGAGCGCGATCCGAACAGTTTGCGGCATTTAACTCGTTTCTCCCGACTGCGCGCCTGGATTCGCCGCCTTAACTCTTGGCCGGCCTTTGTGACGCGTCCGAGAAGCGCGTGCGCGCTCCCGCCCTTGCGGGCGACTTGCCATTTGCTGGCCATAGGCGCAAGTGCCTATTCTGTCTCGGCTCAAGCCTCGCGGCGCGGCTTGAGCCGTCCCAGGGCGGCGAAAGGGGAGACGGCCTGAGCTCCGTCGTCCGGCTGCGGTTCGACGAAATTTGCACCTGGCTTGCGAGGATAGGGATCAAGCGCCAGCGTAAAAAACTCCGAAACCACGGCGCCGAGATCGACGACGCCGCCGATCAACGGATCAGGCGGATCCTCGTCGAGCGTAATTTCAGTCACCGCTTCATCTCGCCCTCGGCCGCGCGGCGCCTCGTCTGGCGGCGGCGCAAAGCGCATCCGAATGGGTTCGACAAGCGCCGAATCGAACTCATCGAGCGTCGTGACGCAGGTCTGCCGAATGCTCGCGCGCAGCGCGCCTTCGATCTCCAATCCGTCGCCGCGCCGCCGCGCGCGCAGCTCTGCTTGAAGCGAATGGACGGCGGGCAGCGCATTGTGCCGCGCCAGTGCGGCGCATTCGAGCGGCGTCGCCCGGATGTCGACGTCGAGACCTTCGGGGGGCACTTCAGAGAGGGCGAGACGGCGCGAAAGCGGCGGATGCGAGTCGAAAGTGTTGGTCATGGCGCTGTCTCCATGTCGCGCTGTCTCCATGTCGCGGGCGTTCCACAGAACCAGATATGTGCGTCGGCGCACGGACGCCAGCGCTGTGCAGCGCAAGAAGAGCGTCTTGCTTTCGCTGCGTTCGAAGATTACGGATTTGGCGAGGGACTATCGACCGGGCGCAGGCGCGCCGCGGCGGATGATTTCGGAGATATTCATGGCGCAGGCTTTGCGCGTCGTTTCTCGTTTAGCGGCCGTGGCCGGCCTCGCTGCTTCGCTTTCCGCTTGTCTCGGGTATGAGGGCGTCGTCACCCGCGGCGCCGTGCTCGATTCGCGCAGCACCGGGCAGATCAAGCCTGGCATGCCGGCGCAGCAGGTGATGGCGACCCTTGGCACCCCTTCCACGACGTCGACGGTCGGCGGCGACGCCTGGTATTACGTCAGCCAGCGTATTGAGCGCCAATTCGCCTTCATGCCGCAGAATATTACCGATCAGCGCGTCTATGCGGTTTACTTCGACAAGTCGAAGAAGGTTCAGCGCGTGGCCGATTACGGCATGGAGGACGGCAAGCCGATCGACTTCATCAGCCGCACGACGCCGACCGCCGGCCCCGAATATCATCTGCTCCAGGGCATGCTCTCCAAGGTCTCGAATCTCTTTTAGAGACACCCGCTTCGTTTCGAGACGCCGCCGCCGCGAGTCCGCGTTTCGACTGATGGCGTCATTGTGGCGACGGCGACGGGCCTGTCTGCGCAATCCATTGTAATGCATGAGTTTACGGCTGCCGCTCGTCTGTGGCGCGGCCGTAATTATGGCGCGAGCAAGGCTCCGGCCGCCGATCTTTCGCCCCGCCTCGCAGGTAACCTTCTGTTTACGCAAACTTTGCGTAATTGTGGAGAAACCGCGAAGCATGACCGTCCCGCTGACGAACGCCCCGCCGCCTTCTAAAGACCAGAAGGTCGCGTCGCCTCGCTCCGGCCGGCACTCCAAGGCGTCGCCCAGCGCGACCTTGCCGTGCTTACTGCTTGATCAATCCTGTTCGCCTTTGTTGCGCGCGCTTTGCGTCGCGACCCTGCTTTCCGTGCTGGCTGTCCTGGCGATGACCGCTGAGCGCGACGCGACTCGTCGTCCGGAGCGGGCCGCGCGCGCTTCACGCGTCCGCGTCGCCGCCTCTCCGCTGACCACGCTGACGACGCTGACGCAATCCGCCGATGACGATACGGCGCTCGATTCGGACTTCTCTTTGGACCAGGCGGCGCTCACCTGGTCGCATCGGCTGGGGAGCGACGACGCCTTCGACGCGCCGGGCGTGATGCGGTTCGGGTCCGTCAAGGTGCATCAGTCAATCGTCGAGCGCGTCGTGAAGGCGGCGCAGACGACGGAAATGGACCCGGCGCTGCTCATGGCCATCGCGGACAAGGAGTCGAATTTCTCCTCGACGGCGAAGGCGCGGACGTCGTCCGCCAGCGGGCTCTTCCAATTCGTCGAGAAGACCTGGCTTAAGGCGATGAAAACCTTCGGTTGGCGCCATGGGCATGGCGAGACGGCGGCGGTGATCGCGAGCGACGATTCGGCGCGCGTCAGCGGACAGAAGCGGGCGCAGATCCTGGGCCTGCGCAACGATCCCTATCTTTCCGCGGTTCTCGCCGCCGAAATGCTTAAAAAGGACAGCGCCAGGATCGCCGAGAAGCTCGGCCGTCCGCTGACCCGCGGCGAAACCTACCTGATCCACTTCCTGGGACCGGACGACGCCGAGCGCTTCATGAGGACCATGGACGAGGCGCCGCACACGTCGGCGGCGTCGCTGCTGCCGAGGCCGGCGCGCGCCAACAGGCCGATCTTTTACGAGCAGCAGGGCCGCCGGCTCAAAACTCGCTCGGTCCAGGAGGTGCACGAAGCCTTCGAGACGATGATGGACAAGCGCACCAGCCGCTATGAGGACGTCGCCGCGAAACTGCCCGGAGGGGCGACGGCTTACGCCGAGTGAGCGGCGAATGGTGAGCTGAGCGCACTACTCACGACCCACTATTCGCTCGCTTTCCCCATCATCAGGTCGAGATTTTGCACCGCTGCGCCGGCCGCGCCCTTGCCGAGATTATCGAGCCGGGCGACGAGCAGGGCGTGACGGCGCGGCTCATTGGCGATGACGAAGACCTCCAAATCGTCGGTTCCGTTCAGCGCCAGCGGGTCGAGCTTGCCGCTTGTCGGCGCAGCCGCGTGCCGGACATGTTTCGCCTCGGCGTAGTGACGCGCATAGGCGGCCTCGAAATCTGCGGCTTTGGGCTTGCCGGGCAAGGCGTCGAGCGCGAGCGGCGTCGAGACCAGCATGCCTTGCCTGAAATTGCCGACCGAGGGCACGAAAAGCGGCCGCGCGGAAAGCTTCGAATAGGCCATGATCTCCGGCACATGTTTGTGCTCGAGTCCGAGCGCATAGAGTTCGAAGGGCGGCGCTTCGCCGCGCTGATAGGCTTCGATCATCTGCCGTCCGCCGCCCGAATAGCCCGAGATGGCGTTGATCGTCAGCGGCTGGTCCGACCGGATAAGCCCGGCGTCGACGAGCGGACGGATGAGCGCGATCGCGCCCGTGGCGTAGCAGCCGACGTTCGCGATCTTGCGGCCGCGGGCGATCGCCGCCGCCTGACCCTTGCAAAGCTCCGCGAAGCCGTAGACCCAACCCTCCGCCACGCGATGGGCGGTGGAGGCGTCGAGCAACCGCGGGCCGCCCGCGCCGAGGGCGTCGCAGAGCGCGACGGTTTCTCTGGCCGCGTCGTCCGGCAGACACAAAATCGCGATGTCGACGGAAGCGAGAATGTCGCGTTTCGCGGCGACGTCCTTGCGCGTCTCCTGTGGGAGCGCGTGGAGCGAAATGTCCGCGCGCCCGGAGAGCCGCTCGCGGATTTCGAGCCCCGTGGTGCCGGCGTCGCCGTCGATGAAGATCTTGGTTTTTGTCGTCATGGCCCGCATCTAGTCGATTTGGCGAAGAAGAAAAAGGATTGTCGCGAAGAACCGTCACGCGTTTTTGACGCGCGCGGCGCGCCATCCTATAGCGCGGCGGGACTCACTCCCGGGGCGGCGCAGTCAAAAGTGGAGCCGATGGTCGACAGTCCGTGCATAAAGATCTGCGAACTCGATCAGGACGGCGTGTGCGTCGGCTGCGGCCGCACGCGCGCCGAGATCGCCGGCTGGATGTCGATGTCGGATGCGCAAAAGGCCGAGGTCGTCGAACTGGCCGAGCGGCGCAGATCCGCACGTCGCAAACAAGCGCGCGCCAGCAAATAATCCTTTGAAATGGATTGGCGCCAGCTTGATCGTCCCTACTTTGCATTTTGAGGGCGAAATCACTCGCGCCCGCTTCCAAAGGAGGAGCGGCCATGGCGAAACAGGTCGCGGAAAGAGACGGCGCGTTGCGGGCATATGCGCTGCGGTTGGTGGATTCGGTCTACAACGCTTCGGTCTATTCGGTGATCGGCTACACCGCGCTCCTGGCCATGCTTGCGGTCATGGCTTTGGCGGTCTGCTTGAAAATCATTTACGTGCCTGAATTCCACCCCTGGTAGCCGCGCTCATTGCCCAAGCGCCTGCTCATCGTCGCGCATGCGCCGTCGCGCAACACCGAGCGGCTGAGGGACGCGGTCGCCGCCGGCGCGCGGGCGCCCGAGGGCGTCGAGGTCGAGACGCTCTGCCCCTTCGCGGCGACGCCCGAGCATGTTCTCGCCGCGCAGGCGGTCATTCTCGGAACCACCGAAAATCTCGGTTACATGAGCGGCGCGCTCAAGGACTTCTTCGACCGTTGTTACTATCCCCTGTTGGAGCGCACCCAGGGCCTGCCTTACGCGCTCTATATTCGCGCCGGCCACGACGGAACAGGAACGCGGCGCGGCGTCGAGACGATCGCGACGGGCCTGCGCTGGCGGGCGGTCCGCGAGCCGCTCATCTGCCGCGGCGAATGGCGGGAGGACTTCGTCGACGCATGCCGCGAACTGGGGATGCTCGTCGCGGCGGGCCTCGACGTGGGGGCGATTTGAGCCGATCAAGCCATCGTCTATAGCAGCCGTGCGGGCCGTAGGCCTGCGCGAACGATGGTCCGGCGGAGCGAATGCAGCGAAGCGACGATTTTCTCGGCCATCCGCGCGGGCTCGGTTTTCTGTTCGCTTCCGAAATGTGGGAGCGGTTTTCCTATTACGGCATGCGGGCGCTTCTCGTCCTCTATATGGTCGACTACCTGCTGACGCCGGCGCGCATGGACGCGGCGCTCGGCCTAGACGCCTTGAAGCGCGGACTCGAGACGCTTTTCGGTCCGCTCGGCCCGCAGCCTTTCGCCTCGCAAATCTATGGTCTTTACACAGGCCTCGTTTATCTCGCGCCGATTCTTGGCGGGGCGATCGCCGACCGCTGGTTCGGGCGCACGCGCACGATCGTGATCGGCGCGGCGTTGATGGCCGTCGGCCATTTCATGATGGCCTTCGATCGCCTGTTTCTGATCGCGCTGCTTTGCATCGCGCTGGGCTGCGGCGGCTTCAAGCCGAACATCTCCGTCCAGGTCGGGGAGCTTTATGCGCCGACGGACGCCCGTCGCGACCGCGCTTTTTCGATTTTCTACGTCGGCATCAATATCGGCGCGTTCTTCGCGCCGCTGGTTTGCGGAACAGTCGGGGAGACGATCGGCTGGCATTACGGCTTCGCCTGCGCGGGCGTCGGCATGGCGATCGGCCTCGCGACCTATGTGATCGGTCTTCCGAGCCTGCCGCCCGAGCCGATGCGCGGCCAATGGCGCGCGCCGACGGCGCAGGCGCGCGCGCAGTTTCGCCGCTCGTTCGCCATCCTGATGCTGCTCTTCGCGCCTTCCGCGCTGTTCTGGGCGGCCTTTGAGCAGCAGGGCAACACGATCGCGCTCTGGGCGGCGCAGTCCACCGACCGCGGCGTCGATGTTTTCGGATGGCGCGCCGAAATTCCGGTGACGTGGTTTCAGGCCTTCAATCCGCTGATGATCTTTCTCTTCACGCCGCCGCTCGTGTCCTTCTGGAGCCGGCTTTCCCGGGCCGGGCGCGAGCCTTCGACGATCGGCAAAATGTCGCTTGGCTGTCTCGGCGTCGCCGTGAGCTATGGCGTCATGGCGCTCGCCGCCTGGACGAGCGACGGCGACAAAGTGAGCTGGCTTTGGCTCCTCGCCTTTTTTTGCGTCATCACCGTTTCAGAACTGCACTTTTCGCCGATCGCCCTGTCGCTCGTGTCGCATGTCGCGCCGGAAGGATCGCGCTCGGCGCTGATGGGCCTATGGTTCACATCGATGTTTCTCGGCAATCTCCTGGCGGGATGGCTCGGCAGTTTGTGGTCGAGCGTCGCCAGCGTGCATTTCTTCCTGCTCATGGGCGCGCTCGGCGCCCTCGGCGCGCTGATCGTCGAGGCTGCGCGGCGACCGCTTGGGGGCCTCCTGTCTTCCCGCGTAAGGCATAGAGGCGACTGAGAGGAGCGGCGCGCGCTCTGTCGTCGGCTCGCCGCCGCCGCAACGGCAATGTTAGCCGGTCCGGCGCGGTTCAAGTTACACGAGATGAGGAAGTCTTCACCCGATCGCCTTGCCTCGCGGCCCCTCGCCATTGCCGTTTCCCCCCGAAACTGTCATATCGCGCATGATGAAGCGCGCGACGGCGCCGTCTGCCGCAGCCTTCGCCGCAACCTTGGACCGTCGCCTGTTTCGTTGAAACGAAAGGCCGCTCCAGGTTATTGTTTTAAACGCGTCTCCCGCATCGGCGCAGAAGCCGCTTCGGCGACGGAGACGCATTCGCGAGCCGTGACCGCATGAGTGGCGTCAACCAGATCCGAACCGCCTTCCTCGACTATTTCGCGCATAATGGGCACGAGAAAGTCGCCTCCTCGTCGCTTGTGCCGCACAATGATCCGACGTTGATGTTCACCAACGCCGGCATGGTGCCCTTCAAGAACGTCTTCACCGGCGTCGAGAAACGCGCCTATGCGCGCGCCGCCTCGGCGCAAAAATGCGTGCGCGCCGGCGGCAAGCATAACGACCTCGACAATGTCGGCTACACCGCGCGCCATCACACCTTCTTTGAAATGCTGGGCAATTTCTCCTTCGGAGACTATTTCAAGGAAGGCGCGATCGAGCTCGCCTGGAACCTCATTACGCGCGAATTCGGGCTCAACGTCGATCGGCTGCTCGTCACGGTCTATCACGATGACGACGAGGCCTATGATCTGTGGAAAAAGATCGCCGGCTTCGACGACAGCCGCATCATCCGCATCGCCAGCGCCGACAATTTCTGGAGCATGGGCGACACCGGCCCCTGCGGCCCCTGCTCGGAGATCTTCTACGACCAGGGCGAGGCGCTCAAAGGCGGTCCGCCCGGCAGCCCTGACGAGGACGGCGACAGGTTCCTGGAGTTCTGGAACCTCGTCTTCATGCAATATGAGCAGGTGGCGCCGGGCCAACGCGCGCCGCTGCCGCGTCCGTCGATCGACACCGGCATGGGCTTGGAGCGCATCGCCGCGCTGATGCAGGGCGTGACCTCCAATTACGACATCGATCTCTTCCGTGCGCTCACCGGCGCCGTCGCCGATTTCACCGGCGCGCCGGTCGACGGCCCGCAGGGCGCGAGCCATCGCGTCATCGCCGACCATCTGCGCGCCTCCTCCTTCCTCGTCGCCGACGGCGTCACGCCGTCGAACGAAGGCCGCGGCTATGTGCTGCGGCGAATCATGCGCCGCGCCATGCGCCATGCGCAGCTGCTCGGCGCGAAGGAGCCGCTGATGTGGCGGCTGGCGCCGACGCTCGTCGCCGAGATGGGCCTGGCCTATCCGGAGCTCGTGCGCGCGCAGTCGCTCATCGCCGACACGCTGCTCAGCGAAGAGACGCGCTTTCGCGCAACCTTGGCGCGCGGCCTCGCGATCCTTGACGAGGAGACGGCGGCGCTCGGCCAGGGCGACAAGCTGTCCGGCGAAACCGCGTTCAAGCTCTACGACACCTACGGCTTTCCGCTCGATCTCACCGAGGACGCCCTGCGTCCGCGCGGCATCGGCGTCGACAAGGAGGTCTTTAACGCCGCGATGGAGCGCCAGCGGGCGGACGCGCGCAAGGCCTGGGCCGGCTCCGGCGAAACCGCGACCGAAGCGCTTTGGTTCGCGCTGAAGGAACGTCTCGGCGCGACCGAATTCCTCGGCTACGAAACGGAAAGAAGCGAAGGCGTCGTCACCGCCATCATTCATGACGGGGGCGAGGCCTTTTCGCTGAAGGAAGGCGCGCGCGGGGCGCTGATCCTCAATCAGACCCCCTTCTATGGCGAGTCGGGCGGACAGGTCGGCGACGTCGGCGTGATGCGCGCCCGCGGCGTGCGCTTTCGCGTCGAAAACAGCATCAAGAAACTTGGCGACCTCATCGTTCACGAGGGCGTCGTCGAAGAGGGCGAGATCACGCCCGGCCTCGCGCTCGAACTCGACGTCGACCACGAGCGGCGCACGCAGGCGCGCGCCAATCATTCGGCCACGCATATTCTGCATGAGGCGCTGCGGCAGGTGCTCGGCGAGCATGTGGCGCAGAAGGGATCGCTCGTCGCGCCGGATCGGCTGCGCTTCGACTTCACCCATCCGAAACCGCTCACCGATGAGGAGCTGGCGCGCGTCGAGACGCTGGCCAATGAGATCGTTCAGGATAATGCGCCGGTCGAGACCCGCGTGATGGCCCAGGACGACGCCATCCGCTCCGGCGCGCGCGCGCTCTTTGGCGAGAAATACGGCGACGAAGTGCGCGTCGTCTCGATGGGCCCGGTGAATCCCGGCGCCGCCCACGCCTTTTCCGTCGAGCTGTGCGGCGGCACGCATGTTTCGCGCACCGGCGATATCGGGCTCATCGCCATCGTCGGCGAAGCCGCGGTTGCCTCCGGCGTGCGCCGCATCGAGGCGCGCACCGCCGAGGGCGCGCGCGGCCAGCTCGTGGCGCAATCGCGCGCGCTGCGCGACATGGCGGCGCTGATGCGCGCGCCGCTCGAGGACGCGCCGGCGCGGCTTGCCGCTCTGCTCGACGAGCGCAAGCGGCTGGAGCGCGAACTCGCCGACGCCAAGCGCAAACTGGCGATGGGCGGCGGCGCTGGCGACGGCGCCGCTGAGAAGCCGAGGGACATCGGCGGCGTCAAGCTGCTCGCGCGCGCGGTCGAAGGCATCGAGGCCAAGGATTTGAAGTCGATGGTCGACGACGCCAAGAAGGCGATCGGCTCGGGCGTCGTCGCCATCGCCAGCGCCTCGCCCGACGGCAAGGCCGGCATCGTCGTCGGCGTCACCGACGATCTCACCGAAAAATACAGCGCCGTGGATTTCGTGCGAGTCGCGAGCGTCATGCTGGGCGGCAAAGGCGGCGGCGGAAGGCCCGATCTCGCGCAGGCGGGCGGCCCCAACGCCGCCGCCATCGATCAGGCGCTCGCCTCCGTCGAGGACGCGTTGCGCGGAAAAGCAGCCGCGCCATGAGCGAGCCGGACCGGCGGCGCGGTCTGGCTTTGTTGCGGCGGCGCGTCCACGTCGTCCTTGACGGCGGCAGCCACGATCGGTTCGCGCGCGTCGTCCATCGCGGGCTGATTGGGCTCGTCCTGCTGTCGGTCGTTTCGGTGATCTTCGAATCGGTGCCGGACTATAGCGACCGCTATGAGGACGTCTTCACCGTCATCGAATATGTCGCGGTCGCCGCCTTCACGCTCGAATATATTTTGCGCGTCTGGTGCGCGCCCGAACATACGCTCTACGCGCGCCGCTCGCCGACGGCGGCGCGGCTCTCCTTCATCGCCTCGGGCTGGGCGCTGATCGACCTCGCCGCGTTCCTGCCCTTCTATCTTTCGTTCTACTTCTCGGCGGATTTGCGCGTCTTCTTGATGCTGCGCCTGCTGCGATTCTTCAAATTCGCGCGTTATTCCCCCGGCATCCGCACCTTGCTCGCGGTGATCGAGGCCGAGCGCAAGGCGCTGCTCGCCTGGCTGATCATTCTGTTTGGCGCGGTGCTGTTCTTTTCGACCGCGATGCATATCGCCGAGCACGAGGCGCAGCCCGAAAAATTCGGCACGATTCCCGACGCCATGTGGTGGGCGATCGAAACCGTGACGACCGTCGGCTATGGCGAAGTGATTCCACTCACGCTGGCGGGCAAGCTCATCGCCTCCTTCGCGATGGTGACGGGCTTTCTGCTGCTGGGCCTGCCGGTCGGCATTCTCGCCACCGCCTTCGCCGAAGAGATTCACCGGCGCGAATTCGTCGTCACCTGGACGATGGTCGCCAGCGTGCCGCTGTTTCGCGGCCTCGACGCGGCCGGAATCGCGGAGATCATGCGTTACCTTCGGGCGCAATCCATCCCCCGGGGCGCAATGATCGTGCGCAAGGGCGATCCCGCCCACTCGATGTATTTCATCGCCGAGGGCGAGGTTGAAGTCGAGCTGGCGCATGAAAACGTCACGCTCGGCGAAGGCCAGTTCTTCGGCGAGATCGCCGTGCTGCGCAAAACGTCGCGCACCGCCGACGTGCGGGCGACCGCGGCGACGAAGCTCCTCATTCTGGACGCCTATGATCTGCAGACGCTGACCAAGCGCAATCCGGAAATCGGCGACGCGATACGCGAGGTCGCCCAGTCGCGATCGGGATTGGCGCCCGTCGAGCTGCACGGCGACATCACCGAGGCCGAACTCGAAGAACCGGCGGCGTCGGCGGAAGCGGACGAGGCGTAGATCACGCTGCGTTGAGCGGTTCCGCATGGGAGCGCCGCGGATGCCCGCGACAAGCGCGCGGGCGGGGCGCGCAGAGGAAGCGCATGGCGACGAAGAGACACTCGCGTGGAAGCAGAGTCTCTAACCTCGTTGCGCAATCACTCAGCCGTCATGGCCGGGCTTGTCCCGGCCATCCACGCCGAGAGGAAGCGCAAACGTTGAGAGATTCGCCGGACGGCGTCACGTGAATGCCCGCGACAAGCGCGGGCAGGGCGCCGAGAGAAACTGCGAGACTGCGCGGCGGGCGCCGCGTGAATGTCCGGCGCGGTCGGATCAGCCGCCGATCGCCGCGCGCAGCTCCTGCAATTGCGCCAGCTTGTCGGACGCGGCGAGACGCGCTTCGTCAGACTTGGCGTCGGCGATGTCTTCGCGCGCATTCCGAATGTCGGCGTCGACCTTGGCGACGTCGATTTCGGAAAGCGGAATCGCCTGTTCGGCGAGAATGGTGAAGCCGGACGCGTTGACGTCGGCGAATCCCCCGCGCACGAAAAGCTTCTCGACCTTGCCCTCGCCGCCGGCCACCGTCACGACTCCCGCCTTCAGCGTGGTCATCACCGGCGCATGGTCCTTGAGCACGGTGAACTGGCCGTCGGCGCCGGGCGCGACAACCGATTCGACCTCGCCGGAGAAGAGATGCTTCTCGGGAGAGACGAGTTCGAAGTGGAATGCAGCCATGATGTTCTCCGACGGCGCTTTGCGTTCCAGCCCGTCATGGCCGGACTTGACCCGGCCATCCACGAAAACTGATCAGCGTCGTGGCCGAAGCATGTCCGGCCGAAACGCTTGCTAAAATTACGCCGCTTCCTTGGCGAGCTTGGCGGCCTTTTCGACCGCCTCATCGATCGAGCCCACCATGTAGAAGGCGGCCTCCGGCAGATGGTCGTATTCGCCTTCGACGAGGCCCTTGAAGCCCTTGATCGTGTCGGCGAGCGCGACGAGCTTGCCGGGCGAGCCGGTGAACACTTCCGCGACATGGAAGGGCTGCGACAGGAAGCGCTCGATCTTACGGGCGCGGGCGACGACGAGCTTGTCCTCTTCGGAAAGCTCGTCCATGCCGAGAATGGCGATGATGTCCTGCAGCGACTTATAGCGCTGCAGCGTCGACTGCACCTTACGCGCCACGTCGTAATGCTCCTCGCCGACGATCGCGGGCGACAGCATGCGCGAGGTCGAGTCGAGCGGATCGACCGCCGGATAAATGCCCTTTTCCGCGATCGAACGCGACAGCACGGTCGTGGCGTCCAAATGGGCGAAGGAGGTGGCCGGCGCCGGGTCGGTCAAATCGTCGGCCGGGACGTAAATCGCCTGCACCGAAGTGATCGAGCCCTTGGTCGTCGTGGTGATGCGTTCCTGCAGCGCGCCCATGTCGGTGGCGAGCGTCGGCTGATAGCCCACCGCCGAAGGGATGCGGCCAAGAAGCGCCGACACTTCCGAACCCGCCTGCGTAAAGCGGAAGATGTTGTCGACGAAGAACAGCACGTCCATGCCGCGGTCGCGGAAATCTTCGGCGACGGTGAGGCCCGACAGCGCGACGCGCATGCGCGCGCCCGGCGGCTCGTTCATCTGGCCGTAGACCAGCGCGCATTTGGAGCCTTCGCCGCCGCCCTTCTTGTTGACGCCGCCCTCGATCATCTCGTGATAGAGGTCGTTGCCTTCGCGGGTGCGCTCGCCGACGCCGGCGAAGACGGAATAGCCGCCATGCGCCTTGGCGATGTTGTTGATCAGCTCCATGATCAGCACGGTCTTGCCGACGCCCGCGCCGCCGAACAGGCCGATCTTGCCGCCCTTGGCGTAAGGCGCAAGCAGATCGACGACCTTGATGCCGGTCTCGAGAATCTGCGCTTCCGTCGCCTGCTCGGCGTAGGAGGGGGCCGGCTGGTGGATGGCGCGGCGCGATTTCGTCAGCATCGGACCCGCTTCGTCGACCGGCTCGCCGATGACGTTGATGATGCGCCCGAGCGTCTCGTCGCCGACCGGAACCGAAATCGGCGCGCCGGTGTCGGTGACTTCCTGACCGCGCACCAGGCCTTCGGACGAATCCATGGCGATGGTGCGAACGGAATTTTCGCCCAGATGCTGCGCGACTTCGAGAACGAGGCGATTGCCTTGGTTCGTCGTCTCGAGGGCGTTCAGAATCTCAGGCAATTGCCCGTCGAACTGCACGTCGACGACGGCGCCGATGACTTGGGTGATGCGCCCGCTGGGCTTATTGGCGGCCATGTTTCGTCCTCGTCCTAAAATGACTCAGAGCGCCTCGGCGCCCGAGATGATTTCGATGAGCTCCTTGGTGATCATCGCCTGACGCGACCTGTTGTAGATCGTCGTCTGCTTCTTGATCATGTCGCCGGCGTTGCGCGTCGCATTGTCCATCGCGCTCATGCGGGCGCCCTGTTCGGAGGCGGCGTTCTCGAGCAGCGCGCGGAACACCTGCACGGAGATGTTGCGCGGCAGCAGCGTCGAGAGAATTTCGTCCTGTCCCGGCTCATACTCGTAGGACGCCTGCGGACCTTCGACCGGCGGCGCGTTTTCGTTCGAGGGAATTTGCGCCGGGATGAGCTGCTGCGCGGTCGGAATTTGAGCGATCACCGATTTGAAGCGCGAGAAGAACAGCGTCGCGACGTCGAAGCCGCCCTCTTCGAACATGCGGATGATCTTCTTGCCGATCTCATCGGCGGTGTCGAAGCCCATCTGCTTGACGCCGCGCAGCTCGATGACCTCGATGATGTGGCGCTCATACTGGCGGCGGAGCTGCTCGAAACCCTTCTTGCCGACGCAGAGGATCTTGACGGTCTTGCCCTGATCCTGAAGCCGCGCGATGTGCTCGCGGGCGAGACGCACGATGGAGGAATTGAAGGCGCCGCACAGGCCGCGCTCGGCGGTGGCGACGATCAGGAGATGCGTCTCGTCCTTGCCATTGCCGGCGAGTAGCGCAGGTCCGCCCGCCGTCACGCCGGAGGCGAGATTGGCGAGCACCGACTCCATCCGTTCGGCATAGGGACGCGCCGCCTCCGCCGCCGACTGGGCGCGGCGCAATTTCGCGGCGGCGACCATCTGCATGGCCTTGGTGATCTTCTGCGTCGCCTTGACGGAGGAGATGCGGTTTCGAAGATCCTTTAGCGAGGGCATATCGTTTTGCCTGTCTCGTTTTTCCAACGCCCGTCATGGCCAGGCTTGTCCCGGCCATGACGACACGCTCGTTAGGCGAAGGACTTCGCGAAGCTCTCGACGACGTTCTTGAGTTTCGCCGCAGTCTCGTCGGTGAGATCCCGCGTCGTGCGGATGCTCTCGAGAATGTCGCTGTGCTGCGAGCGCAGCAGCGCGAGCAGGCCGTCCTCGAACGCGCGCACGCGATTGACCGGCAGCGGATCGAGATAGCCGTTGACGCCGGCGTAGATCACGCAGGTCTGCTCTTCCATCTTCAAGGGCGAGAACTGCGGCTGCTTCAAGAGTTCGGTGAGGCGCGCGCCGCGATTCAGGAGACGCTGCGTCACCGCGTCAAGGTCCGAGCCGAACTGGGCGAAGGCGGCCATTTCGCGATATTGCGCGAGTTCGCCCTTGATCTTGCCGGCGACCTTCTTGGTCGCCTTGGTCTGCGCCGAAGAGCCGACGCGCGAGACCGAGAGGCCGACGTTCACCGCAGGACGGATGCCCTGGTAGAAGAGATCGGTCTCCAGGAAGATCTGGCCGTCGGTGATCGAGATGACGTTGGTCGGAATATAGGCCGACACGTCGTTCGCCTGCGTCTCGATGACCGGCAGCGCGGTGAGCGATCCGGCGCCGCGATCGTCGGAAAGCTTCGCGGCGCGCTCCAGGAGGCGCGAATGCAGATAGAAGACGTCGCCCGGATAGGCCTCGCGGCCCGGCGGACGGCGCAGCAGCAGCGACATCTGGCGGTAGGCGACGGCCTGCTTGGACAGATCGTCATAGATGATGACCGCATGCATGCCGTTGTCGCGGAAATATTCGCCCATCGCGCAGCCGGAGAAGGGCGCGAGGAACTGCATCGGCGCCGGATCGGAGGCCGTCGCGGCGACGATGATCGAATAGTCGAGCGCGCCGCGCTCTTCGAGCACCTTGACGAATTGCGCCACGGTGGAGCGCTTCTGGCCGATGGCGACATAGACGCAGTAGAGCTTGGCCTTCTCGTCGTCGCCGTCGTTCAGGGACTTCTGATTGAGGATCGTGTCGAGCGCGATGGCGGTCTTGCCGGTCTGGCGGTCGCCGATGATCAGTTCGCGCTGGCCGCGGCCGATTGGAATCAGCGCGTCGACGGCCTTCAGGCCCGTCGCCATCGGCTCATGCACGGATTTGCGCGGGATGATGCCGGGCGCCTTGACGTCGACGCGGGCGCGCTGCGCCGTCCGGATCGGGCCCTTGCCGTCGATCGGATTGCCGAGCGCGTCGACGACGCGGCCCAGGAGCTCCTTGCCGACGGGAACTTCGACGATGGCGCCGGTGCGCTTGACCGTCTGGCCTTCCTTGATGGCGCGGTCGTCGCCGAAAATCACGATGCCGACATTGTCGGTTTCGAGATTGAGCGCCATGCCCTTGGTGCCGTCCTGGAATTCGACGGTCTCGCCGGCCTGCACATTGTCGAGTCCGTAGACGCGCGCGATGCCGTCGCCGACGGACAGAACCTGGCCGACCTCGGTGACTTCGGCCTCGGCGCCAAAGTTGGCGATCTCCTTTTTGAGGATCGCGGAAATTTCTGCGGCGCGGATATCCATCAGCCGACCTCTTTCATGCGTGTGCGGATTGCGTTGAGCTTGGTGCGCACGGAGGCGTCGACCATGCGTGAACCGATTTTGACGACCAGACCGCCGATGATCGACGGATCCGTCTTCACATTGAGATCGATGGTCTTGCCGCCGGTGACGCCGGCGAGCGTCTCGCGCAGCGCGGCTTCATGATCCGGCTTCAGCGGCGCCGCGATCGTCACGTCGGCGCGCACCAGGCCCTTCGCCTTGTCGTGCAGGCGGCGATAGGCGGCGATCATGTCGGAGATGATGAAGAGACGCCGCTTGGCGGCGACGAGACGGATGAAATTGGCGGCGACGCCGGAGATCTGGCCCTTATTGAGAACGGGTTCGAGGGCTTCGAGCTGCTCCTTGGCGGAGAACACCGGGCTTTTGACCATCCGCTTGAGATCGGCGCTGCCGTCCAGCAGAGTCTTGAATCGATCGAGCGCCGCGGCGACGTCATCGGCGGCGTGGTTTTCCGTCGCCAAATCATAGAGTGCGGAGGCGTAGCGACCCGCAACGCCCGATAAGGAATCTCCGTCTTGAGCCACTTGGTTCGCTCGTCAATCTACGCCGTTTGGAGACGCCGCTCGCAGTGCAATTCGCACGGTCGCGACGATTAAGCGGTTAGCCTCAAACGACGGATGCTGTAGGAAAAGGAACGAGGGCCGCTGCGCCCCAGCTCCAAGGCGAGCGTCCCCTAACACAGGCGTTTTGGGGGCGCAACCCTGTCACATTGCCGCGATTTTTGGCGCCGGTCCCCAACCGGCCAAGCAACAGCTGTCGAAGGAGACATGATTCATGACCAAAGCGGTCGTCGGAATAATCGGCGGGTCAGGCGTTTATGATCTACCGGGGCTCGCCAACATCCGCCGCCAGCGGGTCACGACGCCCTGGGGCGAGCCTTCCGACGAACTCGTCTATGGCGAGCTCGGCGCGACCCAGGCGGTCTTTTTGCCGCGGCACGGGCGCGGCCACCGGCTTTCGCCCTCGACCATCAACTACCGCGCCAATATCGACGCGATGAAGCGCGCCGGCGTCACCGATCTGATCTCGGTCTCGGCCTGCGGCTCGTTCAGATCGGAGCTTTTTCCCGGTCTCTTCGTGCTGATCGATCAATTCGTCGATCGCACCTTCGCGCGCCAATCCTCGTTTTTTGGCGACGGCTGCGTCGCCCATGTGTCGATGGCGCATCCGATCGCCCCGCTGCTCGCGGCGCGCATCGCCGCGGCGGCCAAGGCGGAAAACATCGACCATGTCGCGAGCGGAACCTATGTCTGCATGGAAGGCCCGCAGTTTTCGTCCTACGCCGAATCGCTCACCTACAAGGCCGCGGGCTATGACGTGATCGGCATGACGGCGATGCCGGAAGCCAAGCTCGCGCGCGAAGCCGAAATCTCCTACGCCACCGTCGCCATGGTGACCGATTTCGATTGCTGGCACCCCGAGCACGACAATGTCGACATCGCCTCGGTGATCGCTGTGGTTCAGAAGAATTCGGCGACCGTCGCGCGATTGCTGGCGCGCGTTCTGACCGATTTCCCGCGCGACCATGAGGCCTGCCCGATCGGCTCCGACCGCGCGCTCGACAGCGCCATCGTCACCGCCCCCGACGCGCGCGACCCGGGACTGTTGAAGAAGCTCGATGCGGTGATGAAAAGGGTGAATGGGGGGTGAGGGGCGAAATACGGACGGCCGCGAGGCTCCCCCAGGAACGCGCCCCGTTGGCCGTCCGGCGCGCTCGATCGAGCATGTCCGCATCAATAATGAGGATCGGCTGCCAGCGTCGAAACATTGCTTCTGGCGGCTTCACAAAGATCGCCAGCCTGTCCGGTCGGTTGTAGGCTGGAGCAATGCCCTGCGCGCCCACCTCCTCAAACCCCTCGCTTCCCCCCTTCCGCGAGCGGGCGCCGTGGCTCGGCGGCGATCTCCAGACCCTGCGCAACATCATCGTCGGCGGACCGCCGGAGCTTCCCGGCGGCGAGCGGCTGCTGCTCGCCATGCCCGACGGCGACCTTCTGGCGGCGCGGCTGGATCGGCCGGCCGCGGAAACGAACGCGCCGCTCGTCGTTCTGACGCATGGGCTCGCCGGCTCCGAATCGAGCCGGCATGGAATCGCCACGGCGCGCTATCTCGTGAGCCAAGGCTGGCCGGTGCTGCGCCTCAATCTGCGTGGCGCCGCGCCCTCGCGCCCGACCTCCGGCGGGCGCTACCACGCCGGCAAGACCGAGGATCTCGTCGCGGCGCTGCGCGGCCTGCCGGCGGAGCTCGTGCGTCGCGGCGTTGTGCTCATCGGCAATTCGCTCGGCGGCAATCTCGTGCTGAAATTCGTCGGCGAGGGCGGCCATGGGCTGCCGGTTCGCGCCGCCGTCGCCGTGTCGACGCCGATCGACCTCGCGGCGTCCTGCGCCCGCATGATGGCGCCGCGCAATTTCATCTATCATCGCTACATGCTCAATGAGATGAAACGCGAAGCGCTGGCGCCGGGCGCCGCGCTCACCGCCGCCGAGCGCGCCGCCATCGCCGGCGCCCGCACGCTGTACGAATTCGACGATCGCTTCGTCGCGCCGCATTTCGGCTATCGGGGCGCGCAGGACTATTACGACTCCAACGCGGCGAAGAATTTCCTCGCCGGCGCGAGCCTGCCGACGTTGATCCTGCACGCGCTCGACGACCCTTGGGTGCCGGCGGAGAGTTATGCGGCGATCGACTGGTCGAATCTGCCGGCGATCGAGACGGCGTTGACGCAGGGCGGGGGACACATGGGTTTCCATGGCGCGGGCAGCCTGACGCCCTGGCATGATCGCGTCACGGCGCAGTGGCTGGCGCAAAAGGGTCTCGGCCCGGAACGCATGTTCGAGACGAAGTGAGACCGCAGCGATGAATGCAGGCCAGACGATGGTGTTCGGCGACAATGCGGGCGACTATCGCGCCTTTCGCCCGCATTATCCCGACGCGCTGTTCGCGTGGCTCGCAAGCGTCGCGACGCAGAGTCGGCTCGCCTGGGATTGCGGCTCGGGGAGCGGGCAGGCGGCGCTCGGACTGTCGCGCCATTTCTCACGCGTGCTCGCGACGGATCCCGATCCCCGGCAGCTGGCGCTCGCGCCAAAGGAGCCCAATGTCGACTATCGCCTGGCGCGGGCGGAAGACGACATCGGCCTGCGCGCGGAGGTCGATCTCATCGCCTGCGCCTGTTCGATCCACTGGTTCGACCTGCCGAAATTTTACGTAAACGCGCGGCGCGCCCTGCGCCCCGAGGGGATCATCGCGGCATGGACCTACGACTGGCCGCGAACGCAGATCGAGCCGATCGACTCGATCCTGCGCAGGCTGAAGGAGGATATTCTCGGCCCGTTCTGGGCGGAGAATTCGGCGCTTTATTTCGATCGCTACGAGACCCTGCCGTTTCCGTTCAAGGACATCGACCGCCCGCAGTTTCAGACGCCCATCGCGCGCTCGAAAAGCGATCTCGTGAGCTTTCTCAAGACCTGGTCCGCGGTCGAGAAATACAGACTGCAGTATGGCCGCGATCCGCTGGCGCTCGTCGACCGGGAGTTGGAGGAAGCCTGGCGCGCGCATCCGCCCGATCTGCCGCTGTGCGTCCCGCTCTACATGCGCTGCGGCGTCAACACGGCGTGAACTTAAGAATTGGCGGGGAACGACGCCCGCCTATTCTATGTGTCGCCCGCAGTTTTCCCTAATTTTGCCCGTTTCTTGACGACGATGAAGAGTCGTCGCGTTGAGCCAATGCCGTATTTCCTAAGGGGATCATTCTGCAAAGGACAGCAACATGCTTGAGGCCGGGAAAATCTATAGAGTCACGACGCTGGTGAATTGCGAAGGCGCCTGGGACGAAGAGATCGATCTGTGGACAGTGACGGCGGTCGAAGGCACCTGCGCCAAGCTCTGCAATGAGAATCGCGAAAACAGGATCGTCGACACGGCGTCCTGGAATTTCGTCAAAGCCGAAGCGGTCGAATAGATTTCTGAGCGGCTGTCGGAGGACAGCGTCGTCCCCGCGACGAGGCGTCGCATGTCGCGCGGGCGCCGAAGCGCCGCTATTTGCACTTCATCAGCCGGGCGTCCTTCGTTAAGCCGGATTCGGTGCACAAGCCGAAGTGCCTGTCGGCGTCGTCGTTAGGACAGCCGCCGCCGGATTGTTTGTCGTAAGCGGCGAAATAATAACTGTCGAAGTTCTGCTCGCGCGTTTTCCACGTGCTGAAATAATCAATTTCCGACTCGATGTTCATGTCCTTCATGCCGGCGTTGTTGCCGCAACTCGGCCAGCCTTCCTCGGTGACGATAACCGGCTTCGTGGTTTTGCTCGCTAAGCCCGTAACAGTGGCCTGAATGTCGTTTGCGACGCTCCTGCCGTTGACCTTCTCGGGCGAGCCGCCCCAGAACGGATAGATATTCGCGCCGATGACGGGGACATTCTGCAACACTTTTTGAGGATCGCTGGCGACGAGGCGAATCCAATCCGGCGCGCGTTGCGCCGTCGTCACCACAACCTTGTTGTTGGTCTTACTCCTGAGCGTGTTCATGTCGGCCACGATTCGCTGCTGCATCGCCGGCTGCGGATTGCCTTGCCAATCGAACATGTCTTCATTGCCGACGACGAATGCGATGACCGTTCCGGGGTAGCGGATATTAGCGTCAACGGCGGCGCTAATCTGCGACTGCGTCCAGTCGGGATGATCGGGAAATTCGAAAACGCCGAGCATCAGGCGCATGTTTCTTGCCGACGCTAGCTCAGCGATGCTTACGCATTGCTGCCCGTTGATCGTGCAATAGGTCGAGTAGAATGTTTTGACCCGCGAAAAGCCCAGCGTCCTGATCTGGGTGAAATCGTCGCCAACGACCTTCTTCATCGTCGCGACGTCATTGGCCTTCTGCGCCGCCACGTAAGCGCCGCTGTGCGCAGGGTCGTAGTTGACGCCGTTCTCGGCGGCATAGGCATGGGACGACGCGAAAATAGACGCCACGAGGGCGCTGCGAATCCAAGTCTTCATAAATTCCTCCAAGATCTCTCTTAAAAGACGAGCGAACTTAACTTCCTTTGAGGTTTTTAAAACTTAAGAGGCGTGACAATCCGACTTTTCAACTAGAATTTTGTGGCGCGTGCGGTTTGATCTCGCCCGACGCGGCGCTGTGGCTCGGCGGCGTCAGTCGCGCTATGAAGGAGCGAGTCGGCGTCGACGCCGCGCGCATCGGGAGGCGGGGATGTATAAGAAAATTCTGGTGGCGGTGGAGATCGGCGAGGACGAGGTCACTCAGCTCGCGCTCGACGCGGCGGTGGCGCTCGCAAAAGTGGAGCATGAGGCGGAGCTTCGGCTCGTCAATGTCCAGCCGCTCGTTCCGGTGGCCTTCATCGACTACATCCCGCCCAATTTCGACGAGGAGATGCGCGAGGCGACCGAAAAGGACCTCGCAGTGTTGCGCAGCAAGGTCGCCTATCCGGCGGAGCGCGTCTCTTCGATCGTGCGCTTCGGCGCCGTCTACCCGGAAGTGCTCGCCGAGGCCGAGGAATGGGGCGCCGACCTTGTCGTGGTCGGTTCGCATCGCCCGACGATGGCCACCTATCTGCTCGGCTCCAACGCCAAGACCATCGTGCGTCACGCCAAATGTTCGGTGCTCGTCGTGCGCAAATAGGCCGCGGTGACAGGCGCCGGGCGCGCGGCTAGACTTTGGAAATGCTCCGATTCGCGGCAGTAGCGATTACAATTTGCCTCTTGCTCGGCGGCGGCGCCGCGGCGGCGAAAGCCCCTGTCGACGCCCAACTGCTGAAGCGCGGGCGGGCGATCGCGCAAGCAAATTGCGGCCGCTGCCATGCGGTCGGCGCGCGCGGCGTCAGCGCCAATGCCAAGTCGCCGCCGTTTCGCGTTCTCGCGCGAAAATATCCGCTGCACAATCTCGAAGAGGCGCTCGCCGAGGGCATCGTCGTCGGCCATGAGGGCGTCGAGATGCCGCAGTTTCGGCTCAGCGCCGCGCAGATCGAAGCGCTGCTCGCCTATCTCGAATCCATCCAGAGATAGCGCCTGCGCGACCGCCGGCGCGGAATGAATCACGATGGTTGATCTTGCGATCGACAGGCTTTTTGCGGGGCGCCCGCGCGAGATCGCGCCGGGCCGCAGAAGCGCGATCCGCAAGGCGCCGCTTGCCGCGCCCTGGCGCATTGAAGCGGAGGGCCTCGTCGGCGATCGACAGGCGGACCGGCGCCATCATGGCGGCGTCGAGAAAGCGCTGCATCACTATCCCTGCGAGCACTACGACGCCTGGCGCGCCGATCTGCCGGAACTCGCCGGCGAATTCGTCGCGCCTGCTTTCGGCGAGAACGTCTCGACGCGGGGGCTTGCGGAAGATGGGGTTTGCGTCGGCGACGTCTTCGCGCTCGGCGGCGCGCGCTTGCAGGTCAGCCAAGGCCGCCAGCCGTGCCTGACCCTCAATTTTCGTTTCGGTCGGCGCGACATGGCGCGGCGCACGCAGGAAAGCATGCGCTGCGGCTGGTACTATCGCGTTCTGGAGCCGGGCGAGGCGCGTCCAGGCGACTTGCTGCGGCTCATCGAGCGTCGGCGGCCGGCATGGACGCTCGCGCGGCTCTACGCCTTGCTTTACGGGCGCACGCTCGCCTTCGACGAACTTGCCGAGATGGCCGCGCTGCCGGAGCTTGCGCCGAATTGGCGCGACCTCGCGCGCCGGCGGATCGAAAGGGGCAAGGTGGAGGACTGGACGCGGCGGCTTGGCGGATAGGCGGCTCGGACATCTGCGACAAAGTCGTTTGCGCTCGGCGTCGCCCTACGCAATGCTCGCCGTTGTCGGCCACTCATTGGCGAACCGCACATTGCAGGCGATCGATGAAAGACATGGATATGGACGAACCCAAGGCGGTGCGCCGAATGCTCGATCGGATCGATCCGATCGGCTACCTGCTCACCGAAGGCTTTCACCTTCTCGGATTGTTCGCCATCGGCGGCGCAACGGTCTGGGCGGCGGCGAAAGCCTTCCTCGAAATGGCGACGAAGGGCCACGCGACGATCGAGGACCTGTTGCTGCTATTCATCTATCTCGAGATCGGCTCGATGGTCGGCATCTATTTCCGCACCAACCACATGCCGGTGCGCTTCCTCCTCTATGTCGGCATCACCGCGCTCACCCGCCACATGATCGGCTATGTGCAGACGGAGTCGCTCCCGGACGTCGGCATACTGATCCTCGCGGGCGCGACGCTCATTCTCTCGCTCGCCGTCCTCACGATCCGCTACGCCTCGGCGCGGTTTCCCTCCAAGGCGTCAGACGGAATGGACGGCTGAGCGCGCCGGTGAGGCGCGCTCCCGCCGTCGCGGCGGAAGCGCGGGAGACGGCGCGTCACTTCATCCTGGAGAGCGCATCGGCGCAATCCGGCGAGACTTCGGCCTTATGCGCCTGAAAACAGGCGAGGATGCGCCCGCCGCCGGGCATGACGCCGCTGCACAGCCTCGAATAATCGGCCTTGCATCTTACCTTCACGTCGTCGGGAATATCGTTTGCCGCCATGGCCTGCACAGGCGCGACGCTGGCGAAGAGGGCGATCAGCAACAGGCATAGGGAATGGCGCATGTAATTTTTCCTGAGTTGGGTTTTGGACGAAGGCGATCGGCCGGGAGTCTGATTGTGACCCGCCTGCCGCGGTCAGAGCAAGAGGCGAGGAGGAGGGGGCGGCGCGCCGAGCAGGCTGACCCGTAGCGCTTCAAATCGCCGCGCTCGGCCCTTTGCGGCCACGGCTTTGCGAGACAGGCCGCTCTAGTCTAAGAGAAAGCGGTAAAATAGCCGAGGAAAGAATGTCCGCGATACCGAACTTTGCATCGATTCCCTTTGCGCCCGTCGCGCCCGAGCAGGAGGCGAAGCCCCGCCGCTGGCTGACGCCGGAAGGGATCGAGGTGAAGAACGCCTATGGCCCCGAGGATATCGAGGGCCTCGCCTTCGTCGACGGCTATCCGGGCGTCGCCCCTTACGTGCGCGGACCCTATCCGACGATGTATGTCGCCCAGCCCTGGACGATCCGCCAATATGCCGGCTTCTCCACCGCCGAGGACTCGAACGCCTTCTACCGGCGCAATCTCGCCGCCGGCCAGAAGGGCCTCTCCGTCGCCTTCGATCTCGCCACCCATCGCGGCTATGATTCCGACCATCCGCGGGTGATGGGCGACGTCGGCATGGCGGGCGTCGCGATCGACTCGATCTATGACATGCGCACGCTGTTCGACGGCATTCCGCTCGATCAGATGTCCGTGTCGATGACGATGAACGGCGCGGTGCTGCCGGTTCTCGCGCTCTTCATCGTCGCGGCGGAAGAGCAGGGCGTGCCGGCGGAAAAGCTCACGGGCACGATCCAGAACGACATCCTCAAAGAATTCATGGTGCGCAACACCTATATCTATCCGCCCGACCCTTCGATGCGCATCGTGTCGGATATTTTCGCCTATACGTCCAAACATATGCCGAAGTTCAACTCGATCTCGATCTCCGGCTATCACATGCAGGAGGCGGGCGCCTCGGCCGATCTCGAACTGGGCTATACGCTCGCCGACGGCGTCGAATATGTGCGCGCGGGCGTCGCGGCGGGGCTCGACATCGAGGCCTTCGCGCCGCGCCTTTCCTTCTTCTTCGCCATCGGCATGAATTTCTTCATGGAGGTCGCGAAGCTGCGCGCCGCGCGCCTGCTCTGGGCGCGGCTGATGAAGGATCTCGGCGCCAAGTCCGAGAAGAGCCTGACGCTGCGCACGCATTGCCAGACGTCAGGCTGGTCGCTCACCGCGCAGGACGTCTACGTCAACGCCATCCGCACCTGCGTCGAGGCGATGGCGGCGACCCAAGGGCATACGCAATCTCTGCACACTAACGCGCTGGATGAAGCGCTCGCGCTGCCGACCGACTTTTCGGCGCGCATCGCCCGCAACACGCAGATCGTGCTGCAGCAGGAAAGCGGCACGACGCGGATCATCGATCCCTGGGGCGGCTCCTACTATGTCGAACGCCTGACCGCGGAGCTCGCCAAAGGCGCGTGGAAGCATATCGAGGAGATCGAATCGCTGGGCGGCATGGCCAAGGCGATCGCCGCTGGCGTTCCCAAGCAGCGCATCGAGGAGGCGGCCGCGAAGACGCAGGCGCGCATCGACAGCGGCGCGCAGGTGGTCGTCGGCGTGAACAAATATCAGCCGGTGAATGACGCCAGGCCCAATGTGCTGAAGGTCGACAACGCCGCCGTCCGCGCCGCGCAGCTCGACAAGCTCAAGCGGCTGCGCGCCGAGCGCGATGAAGCGAAGACGCAGGCCGCTCTTGACGCTCTCACCGAAGGCGCCACGTCGGGCGCAAATCTTCTCGATCTCGCGGTCAAGGCGGCGCGGGCGAAGGCCAGCGTCGGCGAGATCTCTTTCGCGCTCGAAAAAGTGTTCTCCCGCCATCAGCCGAAGGCCAATGTGATTTCGGGAGTCTATGCGCGCGAGGCCGGCAGGGAGAGCGTTCATCTTGGCCGCGTCATCGGCATGACGCGCGACTTTGAAGAAAACGTCGGGCGCAAGCCCCGTATCCTCGTCGCCAAGATGGGTCAGGACGGCCATGATCGCGGCCAGAAGGTCATCGCCTCGGCCTTCGCCGACATGGGCTTCGACGTCGTGATCGGCGATCTCTTCGCGACGCCCGACGAAGTCGCCAGGAAAGCGGCGGAAGCCGACGTGCATATCGTCGGCGTCTCGACGATGACCGCGGGGCATCTCACACTGACGCCGGAGCTGCGCGACGCGCTCAGACGCGCCGGGCGCGGCGACATCATGATGGTCGTCGGCGGCGTCATCCCGCCCGATGATTTCCAGGCCTTGTATGATTCCGGCGCCGCGGCGATCTTCCCGCCCGGCACCAATATTCCGGTGGCGGCGGAGCAGCTGCTGCATGAATTGAACATCCGCCTCGGCTTTGCGCAGCGCGAAGTGGCGAAGGCGGGTTAGCCGAGTATCTCTAGGGGTGATTGAAGGCCGGTAGGCGCCCCACCGGGCGCGGCTTGCGCCGCGCGCCCTCCCCGCAAGGGGAGGGATCGAACACGAAGGCCGTCGTCTTTCCTTTATAAGTTATTGCAATTCCTGTCCGTCCGTTGCGCGCGACGCTGATGCAGCGCCAATCCCTCCCCCTTGTGGGGATTCGCGAAGCGAACCGGGTGGGGGCCTTCCATGCATGACGCCGCCTCTTCGCGTCCTATCTATTCGCACGTAAGCTAGGGAGCCGGGCGATGGACGAAGACGCTTTCAATATGGCCGTTCGGAAGTTTCTCAAAGAGGTGGGCGTCACCTCGCAGCGCGAGATCGAGCGCATCGTGCGCGATCACAAGGTAGACGACGGCCGTTTGAAGCTGCGCATGGCGTTGACGGCCGAAGGCACGCCGCTCAACCATATCGTCGAAAGCGAGATCGACCTGCGCTGAAGACGTCAGCGCCCCTGATTCATATGCAACCGCGCATCGCGCGGCTGCACTGTCCTTGGTTTCCAGTCGTCGTTTAGCCAGTCTGGACCGGAAAGCCTACCAGCATGTGCAGCCGCCGTACCCATAGGCGGGGGCGGCTGCGCCATAGTAGCCCGGGGTGGCCGCGCCGTAGTAGCCAGGGTAGCCATAGCCGTACGGGGCGCTCGCCGCCGCGCCGAGCGCGAGGCCGGTCGCCAGTCCTGCGACGCCCAGTCCCAGTCCGGCGCCGCCATAGCCCCAGTAGGCCCCGCGGCCCAACCGCCACCGTACCCCCAGTGGCGGCCAAATCCGCCTCCGCCCCATCCGCCCCCGCCCCAACGGCTCCATGCGGAGGCCGGGGTGGCGACCGACAAGGCGCCGACCAGCATGGTTGCGGCGAGCGCTGTCGTGAGTAGCTTGCGTGAGTTTTTCATTCCCAATGCTCCAGGTCCTCATGTGAGGAGCCCCCCGAGCACGCCTAACGCGACACCAGTACTCTTGTTCCGGGCAGGAGGCTTGGCCGGGAGGTCTTATCTTGCGGAGGCCGGGGCTTTCGGATTGCTCTTTCAGCGCTCGAACAGGGAAGACTCGCATGAATTCCGTCGCGCTAAGTCAGACGCTTGCTGATTGCGCGTAAAGCTCGGCGCCGGGCGCAGGCGGATCTGCAGACGAGCGTAAGATCGCGTGAGCGAACGGAACGAAGCGCGCCGACTTGAAGCGATTGCAAAAGGCGTCAGATCGGTGATGCGCGAGGTTTCTCTATGGAAGTGTTGGCGAGAGAGACGGGACTTGAACCCGCGACCTCCGGCGTGACAGGCCGGCGCTCTAACCAACTGAGCTACTCCCCCGCGAGCGCGCGCACGCGAGAGGCGCCAGATAGCGCAGCCGCATCTTGAGGTCAAGGAACTTCGCCAACGCGGAGTGTCAGACGAAGCGCCGCGGGGTCGGGCAAGCCGTGCGCGCGCCCCCGCCGCCCGGTCTCTTTCGCCGACCTTCCTTTGCCTTTCCTTTGCCTTTCCTTTGCGCCTGCATTAAGCCTCGCGCCATATAAGGAGACTGATGTTGGACGACGACATGCGCAGGCGGCGCATCCGGGTGCGCGCCTGGCGGCGAGGCATGCGCGAAATGGACATCCTGATGGGGAGTTTTGTGGACGCGCGAGTCGAGACGCTTCCCGCAGCGGCGCTGGACGAACTCGAGACTCTGCTCGACCTGCCCGACGCCACGGTGTTCGGGTGGCTGTCGGGAGCTGAACAGCCGCCGGCCGAGCATGACACGCCGGTTCTGCGGCAGATCATCGCCTTTCACCAACATGACGGCCCGATCCATTGAGCGCGGCTGCGACAAAGCTCAAGAAAGCGGCGGCTGGACTCGAAGCGGCGCGTAGCGGTCTCGTCAAGGGCGAAAGGCTGATTTTCGCCCATGCGCCGGATGGCTTCGACGCTTTCGTCAGCGCCGATCTTGCGCGCGCGCTCGCACGCGAAGCGGAAGGACAGGCGGCGGTCTTCGTCCATGTCGCGCGCGACGGCGCGCGGTCGGCGGCCTTTCGCAACGCCCTGCGTTTCGCCAATCCCGACGTCGAAATCCTCGACATTCCGGGATGGGACTGTCAGCCCTATGATCGCGTGTCGCCGCACGCCGGAGTCGTGGCGCGGCGCATGACGGCGCTTTCGCGTCTCACGCGCGCAAAATCCTCGTCCGAACGGCCGCGCGTCGTCACGACGACCGTCGACTGCCTGCTGCAGCGCGTTCCGCCCCAAAAGATGGTCTCCGCCGAAAGCTTCGCCGCCGCGCCCGGCAATGTGGTCAAGCTCGACGAATTGGCGCTTTGGCTCGAGTCGAACGGCTATCTGCGCGCGAGCACGGTGCGCGAGACCGGCGAATATGCGCAACGCGGCGGCATCGTCGATCTTTATCCGCCGGGTCTGCCGGCTCCGATCCGTCTCGATTTCTTTGGCGAAACGCTCGAGTCGATCCGCTCCTTCGATCCCGATACGCAACGCGCCACGGGGCAGCTCCGTTCGCTCGACCTGACGCCCATGAGCGAAGTGCGGCTGACGAGCGACACGATGCGCCGCTTCCGGCAGTCCTACGCCGCGCGCTTTGGCGGGCAGACGCGCGGCGACGCGCTTTATGAGGCCGTCAGCGAAGGCCGGCGCTTCCACGGCATGGAGCATTGGCTGCCGCTCTTCTATGAGCGGATGGATACGCTGTTCGATTATCTGGGCGAGGCGCCTGTCGTGCTCGATCCGCTTGTCGAGGACGCTGCGGCCGAGCGCGTCAAGCAGATCGAGGATTATTACGACGCGCGCAAATATGCACATGATCTCGATCCCGCCGCCTCGAATTATAAGCCGCTCGAACCGCGCGCGCTCTATCTGTCGCTTGAGGATTGGCGCGCCGCCATCGAGGGGCGCGCGGCGGCGCAATTCACGCCTTTCGCCGCGCATGAAGGCCAGAAAGCCATCGACTGCGGCGCGCGGCCCGGCCGCGACTTTGCGCCCGAGCGCAATACGCCCGACGTCAATGTCTTCCAGGCGGCCGCGGACCATATCGAGGCGCTGCGCGACGCGGGCGGAACCGTCGTCGTCACCGGCTGGTCTGAGGGTTCCTGCGAGAGGCTCGGCCATGTGCTCGCGGAACATGGCGCGCCTGACTTGCCGCGCGTCGCGTCGCTGCCGCAGGCGTTGTCCAAGGCCGTCTCCATAGCTGTTCTCGGGATCGAACACGGCTTCGAGACGGATGCCTATGCGGTTGTCGGCGAGCAGGACATTCTTGGCGATCGCTTCGTGCGTCGCCGCCGCAAACGTAAGCCGAACGAAAATCTTCTGGGCGAAGTCGCCGCGCTATCCGCCGGCGATCTCGTCGTGCATGTCGATCACGGCATCGGACGCTTCGTCGGACTCGAAACCATCTCCGCCGCCGGCGCGCCGCACGATTGCCTCGAACTCCACTACGCCGGCGGCGACAAGCTCTATCTCCCCGTTGAGAACATCGAGCTCCTGACGCGCTATGGCGGCGAAGACGCCGAAGCGCAGCTCGATCGCCTCGGCGGCGCCGGCTGGCAGTCGCGCAAGTCGCGGATGAAGAATCGCATCCGCGAAATGGCGAAAGGGCTCATCGAAATTGCGGCGCAGCGGCAGCTGCGCGAGGCGCCGAAGCTCATTGCGCCGGAAGGACTCTACGACGAATTCTGCGCGCGCTTTCCTTATGATGAAACCGAGGATCAGCTCGCCGCCATTGATGCGACGCTCGATGACCTCGCCGCCGGCCGGCCGATGGATCGACTCGTTTGCGGCGACGTCGGCTTCGGCAAAACCGAGGTCGCGCTGCGCGCCGCCTTCTGCGCCGCCATCAACGGCAAGCAGGTGGCCGTCGTCGCGCCGACCACCTTGCTCGCGCGCCAGCACTACAAGACGTTCACCGAGCGCTTTGCGGGCCTGCCGGTGCGCATCGGACGATTGTCGCGGATGGTCGGCGCCGCGGAAGCGCGCGAGACGAAGAAGGACCTCGCCGAGGGCCGCATCGAGATTTTAATCGGCACGCATGCCGTGCTCGGCAAGACGGTGAGCTTCAAGGATCTTGGACTCGTCATCATCGACGAGGAGCAGCATTTCGGCGTCGGCCACAAGGAGCGGCTGAAGGAGTTGCGCGCCGAGGTGCATGTTCTGACGCTCTCGGCGACGCCGATACCGCGCACGCTGCAGCTCGCGATGACGGGCGTGCGCGAGCTTTCGATCATCGCCACGCCGCCGATCGACCGGCTGGCGGTGCGCAGTTTCGTCTCGCCCTTCGATTCGCTTATCGTGCGTGAAGCGCTGCTGCGCGAGCGCTATCGCGGCGGCCAGGCCTTCTTCGTTTGTCCGCGCATCGAGGACCTCGAGGAGGCCGCGGCGTTTCTGCGCGAAAACGCGCCTGAATCGAAATTCGTCACGGCGCATGGGCAGATGAGCGCGAGCGAACTCGAGGACAAGATGTCGGCCTTCTGCGACGGCAAGTTCGACATTCTGCTGTCGACGACGATCGTCGAGTCGGGCTTGGACATCCCGCGCGCCAATACGCTGATCGTCTGGCGCGCCGATATGTTCGGCCTCGCGCAGCTCTATCAGCTGCGTGGCCGCGTCGGCCGCGCCAAACTGCGCGCTTATGCGTTGTTCACGACGCCCGCCAACCGGACGATCACGCCTCAGGCGCAAAAGCGTCTGGACGTGCTGCAGTCGCTGGATACGCTTGGCGCGGGCTTCCAACTCGCCAGTCACGATCTCGACATTCGCGGCGCGGGCAATCTGCTTGGCGAGGAGCAGTCGGGACATATCAGGGAGGTCGGCTACGAGCTGTATCAGCAGATGCTCGCCGACGCGATCACGCTGCTGAAGGCTGGAGTCGAGGAGCCGCAGGAGGAAGCCTGGTCGCCGACGATCGCCATCGGCGCGCCGGTGACGATACCGGAAGACTATGTCGCCGACCTCACGCTGCGCCTGCAGCTTTATCGCCGTCTGTCGACGCTCGAAACGGATCAGGACATCGAAGCGTTCGCCGCCGAAATGATCGACCGTTTCGGCCCGATCCCGCCGGAAGTGGAACAGTTGCTCGAGATCGTCGCGATCAAGGCGCTCTGCCGGCGCGCCCATGTCGAGAAGATCGACGCCGGCCCGAAGGGCGTCATCGTCGCCTTCCGCGAAGATAAATTCGCAAATCCCGCCGGGCTCGTGCGTTATGTCGCGGAGCAGCGGACAAGCGCCAAGGTGCGCCCCGACATGCGCGTTGTGTTCATTCGCGAATTCGAGAACACGAAACAGCGCCTCGCCGGCACGCGCCGAATTCTGCGCGCGCTCGTCGAGATCGCGGAGAAGAAGGCGGCTTAGCCTTGCTGAATTTGCTTCGCTGCGGCGCATTCTTTCGCAGCTGCGAAAACAAAACTGCGGCAAAACGGCGCAAACGATCACTGTAGAAATTGCGACACGAAAAAGTAGCATTTTATACGCGCGTGAACTCGCGCCTTGCGTCGCCTTTTGGAGGAACGGGCGACGCGAGAACTACATCATCAGGGAGAGGAAACATGGCTTATAAGCTTTTTGCCGCCGTCGCCCTCGCTTCGGCTGCGGCCCTGACGAACCACGCCTTTGCCGGCGAGCAAGCATCGACGGTCGAATGGAAGCCGCCGCAGGCGGTGGGCCAGCCTGGATACAAGGAAGAGACGACCAAACCTCGCGAGGCCGTGGCGCCGCGCCCCATTGGTCAGGATCCTTATGCGGCGCGCAATGTGAACGCATCGTCGCAGAATCGGTAGGACCCGAATCGAGTGGCATTTGAGTGTCCTAAGCGGTGAACTCACCAGCGGCGGGCGCGAGTCCGCCGCGTTTCGCCGTGCAGTATTGCTTTGCAAAGTCGCAGGATCGCTTTTTGAAATTCATGCGTCCGCGTGACGATTCGCCCATCGCCTCACGGCTTGATCTGTGACAAAGTTGCAGACGTTCAACGGCGCCTGATGCTCGGTTAGGCGCTCAACATGCGCGAACCTCCATAATTGATTCGTCGCGCCAGCGACGACAGGAGCGATCGCGACAAACATCGCAAGGGAGGGCGCCATGACGACGCGAAAACAAACATCGCGCGGAAAATTGCTTGCGGCGAGCGCCGCCGCTTTGCTCCTCGCCGCTGGACTCTCGGCGGCGCGGGCGCAGCAGGGCGGCGCGGAACACGGCGGCATGGACCATGGCAAGATGGACCATGGCGCCATGGAGCAGGGCGGCGCCAACGCCCCGGCGCAATGGGCGGACCCTGGCAAGGCGCAATCAGGCGGCGCTGAATCCGGCAAGGCCGAAGACAAGAGCGAAGCGGGCAAGGCCGACGAAGGTCATGCAGGCCATCACGGCGGCATTTCGGGCATGGGCCACGGCGGCGGTCAAAGCGGCGGCATGGGCGGCGGCATGGGCGGCATGATGGGCGGCATGTCGGGCATGGGCCAAGGCGGCGGCCAAAGCGGCGGCAAAGGCGGCATGATGGGGGGAATGTCGGGCATGAGCCACGGCGGCGGCAAGGACGCCGGCGACGGCATGAGCGGCATGTCGCATGCCGGCGGCGCGATGATGAACAAAATGGTCTGCGGCTTCGCCGATCATCTTGAGGGACGCCTCGCCTATCTGAAGGCCGAGTTGAAACTGACCGACGGGCAAACCGGCGCCTGGAACGCCTTCGCCGAGGCGTGGCGCGCCGCAGGGCATAAGGCGAAGCAAAAATGCGACGCCGCCGATATGCGCGCGGACCATTCCAAGCCGGAAGTTTTGAACAAGCTCACGATGATGGAGAACCATATGGTCGACCATATCGAGGCCGTGCGCGCGCAGAAGGCGGCGATCGAGTCGCTCTTCACCAGTTTGAGCGACGAGCAGAAGAAGACCGCAAGTGAGACGCTGAGCGGCATCATGAAGGTCGGCATGTCCATGGGCGACATGATGGGCGGCATGATGGGCGGGATGGGCGGCGGCATGATGGGCGGCATGTCGCATTCAGGCGGCGGCGGCATGGGCGGCATGGGCGGCATGCAGCATTAGAGCGCGCAGCATCGCTCCCGGCGGGCCGTAGGCCCGACCGGGAGCGCGTTTGAATGGACAGCTTTTAAGATTGAGTTAGATAGACCGCTTCTGGATGCGAGAATGCGCGTCGCGGCCCGGCGCGTTTAAGCCGCTCTACTCCACCGAGAACTCGCGCATCATGCCAGCGTCCTCATGTTCGAGATTGTGGCAGTGATACATGAAGCGTCCCTTGAAATCGCCGAACGGCTTGATGATTCGCAGGCGCTCGCCCGGCGTGACGAGCACGGTGTCCTTTAGTCCGCTGTCGATGAAGCCGTCGCGGACCGAGGCGTAGGCGTCCTCGTCGCCCTCGAAGCTGCGCTCGACAATCTCGAAGGGCTGGCCGTGCAGATGGATGGGATGCGCCATCGACATCATTCCCATCATGCCCATGCCGCCCATTCCCATGCCGCCCATCATGCCCATGCCCATGCGGCCCATGCGGCCGCGCATCATGCCGCCGCCCATCATGCCCATGCCGCCACGCTCAAAGAAAATTTCGATGAGCTGCGTCGTGTCGACGGGAATGCGTTCGCGCGGCTGTATGTCGTCGTGGCCATAGGGGCGGCCGTTGAGGAACATCGCCATGCGCGCCATGGTGATGGCGATCGGAAGGGGGTCGTCCGGATTGGCGATCTCGTCCTTGCGGCAGCGCCTGATTGTCGAGAGCTTTTCCGGAAGCCTCCATGAATCGGTCGAAGCTTTCGTCACCCTGGCCGTAAACAGAGGGAATTCCTCGCCCATCGCGAGATCGCTTCCCATCATGCGCTGCGCCATCGGCGGAATCAGACCGTAGAATTCTCCGCTCAGCATCGTCAGCTTCGCGCCTTGCGGACGGCCGCTGAAATCGACGATGAGATCGACGCGCTCGGCGGGCGCCAGCATCACATAGGGCCGCGTTTCCGCCTTCTCCAACAGGCCGCCGTCGACGCCGATCACGGTCAGCGGAGTCCGGTCGTCCCAGCACAGCTTGTAGATGCGCGCATTCGAGCCGTTGAGGATCCGCAGACGGTAGGCGCGGCTCGCGACGTCGAGCGTCAAATTGCATCGTCCATTGACGAGCGCGCGGTCGCCATAAAAACCGAACATGCTCGTATGCATGTCGCCGCCATAGGCGAGCTGATTGTCGCCGTCGAACGCGCGATCCTGGATGACGAGCGGAATTTCGAATTCGCCGGACGGCAGTCCGAGCGCGCGCTCTTCCTCGTCCTCAACGAGGATGGCGCCCGCCAGGCCGCGATAGACCTGCGTCGCGGTCTTCTCGTGCGTATGCGGATGATAGAAATACATCCCGGCGCGATTGCGGATCTCGAATTCGTAGACGTAGGTCTCGCCCGGATCGATCGCCGCCGCCGGATGGCCGTCCATCAACATCGGCACATGCAGGCCGTGCCAATGCGTGACGGTTTCCTCCGGCAATTCGTTGCGCAGCCGGATGCGAATCTTTTGTCCCTTGGCGAAACGCAGCAGGGGGCCGAGGTAAGCGTCAGGCAGCGCCGTCAGCGCGTTGGCCGGACCTTTGATCAGATTGCCGACGTAGCGCCACACCCGCGTGGCCTTGCCCGTCAAGATGGACGTTTCGTCGCGCCTGCAGATTAATTCGAGTTCGACGTCCGGCGTGAAGGCGTCGGACGCCCGGTTCGGCGCGATCCGGCGCATCGTATGCCCCTGGCCCAAGGCCGGGGCGCCGATCGTCGCCGCTGCGCCCGCGCCGATGAGAAATCCTCGGCGAGACAAGGACCTGAAGCTTTTCATACATTCCCCCCGCGCGGCGTTCGAGCGCCACTTAAATTAGATAGATCTTATGTATGCGGTCGCGGGGCGTTGATAACTGCGGCAAAAGGCGTCATGTTTTTGCGGGGGCGCGTTTTTGCCCAAAGGCGGCTATAATTGGAGTGTGGCGCCCCCCGGTCACCGACCCAGATCGATAATGCAAGCAGCGGCGGCGCTGGAGCGCGGCTTTCCATCGCAATGAACGACAGCAGCCACCAACGCGCCTTTAGCGCGACCTTTGGCGTGGACGCCCTTCGGCGGCGGCGCGCGCTCGTCGTGCGCCCCCGCTTCCTCATGTTTCTCCTGCTGTGCCTGCTGGCGCATCTGTGCGTCCTCGCGTTCCTGCTGTTGGAGGACTGGCGCGCCGCCCGCGAAGCGCCGCGCATCGTCGAGGAAACGCCCGTCGAGGTGATCACCGAACCGCCCCCGCCGAAGCAGGAAGAGCCCCCTGCGCCCGAGCCGGAGAAACCCCCGGAGCAGCAAAAACAGCAGCAGAAGCCGCCGCCGCCACCGCCGTTGGAGGAGGAAAAGCCTGCTTTCGACGCCCCCGAGGCCGAGAGCAAGACCAAGTCCGACGTCAACGCGCCGGAGGAGAAGGACCTCAAGACGCCGAAGAACGCGCAGGAGAAGGACGCGCCCAAGGACGACAAGCCTCAGGGCATGAAGGACGGCGAGGACGAAGACGGAAAGGCGAAGGCGCCGGAAGAGACCAAGGACACGCCGATCGAGGACAAGAGCGACGCCGAAGTCATCGAGCAGGCCGCGCCCGAAAAGAAGCCGCAGGAGAAGCCCGACCCAAACGAAAAGGGGCCGGTCAAGAAGGGCGAGGGCAATTCCATCGCCGATCAGCTCGCGGCGCTCGCGCCGATACCCGACTATAAGCTTGCTGCGCCGCGCAAATTCTCGCCGGTGGGCGGCGGCCATGCGAAGACCACCTATCTGACGATCCTCTACGGCATGATCATGCCGCACATGCGCATTCCGCCGCGCGTGCGCGGGAGCGGCGCGATAGGCAGGGGCGCGGTTGTCTTCTACATCGACGAATCGGGCAATCTCACCCACCAGGCTGTGCACCAGCCGAGCGGCGCGCCCGATCTCGACGCCGCCGCTCTCGCAGCCGTGCGCCGCGCCGCGCCGTTCCCGGCGCCGCCGCGCGGCCTGCCGCATTCGATGATCTTCAGCTACGCGACGAAGTAGGCCGCTCCAAGGAACAACACTTTTTAATCCGCTCGTCGCCCAGACCCATAAACTGGATGCGTGACGTGTCGGCGAATACCGATCCCGATAGGAAGCAGCTGCAGTGTTCTCTTTGACTTAATTGGCAGATGCGCAATTCATCTTGGAGGGCAGCCGGTGCAGGGAATGGAACCAATACGCCAATTCGCGCCGCAGGCTGAAAGAGACGGGGCAATCGCAAATAGCATGAGCATCGATAAAACTAGCGGCAATCGCATACTTTGGCTCCAATAACAGACTAGGCTCGCTATCAAGGAATCTGGCTAACTCAAAGTGAGTATAACGCGCATTCTGAAATACGCCTAGGCGTTCGGCGGAACATGACGCGCCATCCTTCACATGACAAGGGTGATTACGGTAATCACATCAGATCAGCGCGATCGCCGAGACGAGCCGTCCATAGTCCGGCTCCTTGCGATGGACGCTGCGGCGGTAGCTGAAACAGCGCGCTTCATCCGCATAAGTGTCGACGCCAAGATCTTCGAAGGAGGCGACGTCCAGCGCCTCGACGCGTGAGGCGATGAAGCCCGGCAGATCGAAGGTCGCATGGCCTTCGCGCGCCGTCGGCGTAAAAAAGCGCGCGAAGGCTTCGTCCGTTTCGCGAAACTGATCGATGAACTCCGGCCCAACTTCATAGCTCGTCGCGCCGATCGCCGGGCCGAGCGCGACATGGATGTCGCCGCGGCGCGCGCCATGCGCCTCCATCTCTCCGACGGTCGCTTCGATGACGCCGCCGAGCGCGCCTTTCCAGCCGGCGTGACAGGCGCCGATCACGGCCGCCTTCACGTCGGCGAACAGCAGCATGCCGCAATCGGCGCCGGTGACTCCGAGCGCGAGCGAAACTTCCGTCGTCACCACGCCGTCGCATCGCGGCCGCGCCTCAGCGCTCCACGGTTCACGCACGGCGCGCGCCTCTGCGGAATGGATCTGGAACGGCACCAGCAGGCGCTCGGCCGCCACTCCGAGACGCGCCGCCATGCGGGCGCGATTCTCCTCGACATGCGGCGGCGCGTCGCGCGAGCCGACGCCGCCATTGAGCGAGGCGTAGACGCCTTCGGACACGCCGCCATCGCGGGTGAAAAAGGCGTGGCGCAGGCCGGGCAGGCTGAGATTTCGCGCGGTCAGCGCAGGCGTTTCGGACGTCATCGCGCCGATATTACACGAAAAATCCCGGCAGGTCGGGCATGTCGGGATGGGTCACCGCCATCACTTTGAACAGTTGGCCCATCTGATCGCGCGCATGGTCGACGCCGGTGAGACGTTCGAAAGCGTCGATGATCGACTGCGCCTGTTCAGGCGTCGCCTTTTTCGACAAGGTCTCGGCGCGGCGTTCGATGCCAAGCTGCAGCAGAAATTGCGCTTGCGTCACCGGGCCCATCACCTTGGCGCCGCGCGCGCGCGCGGCGCGCGCCAAAGCGGCGAAATCGACGTGAGCCGTGAGATCCGCTTCGCCGGGAGTCGCGAGCGGATCGACATAGGCGTGGCGCGACACCGCCTGGAAACTGTCGCCGAGCGACGTCTGCTCATAGCCGTAGTCGATGAGCAGCAGCGCGCCGCCTTGGGCGACGAGCCGCGCGGCGATGTCGCCCATAAGTTTTTGGCTCACGGCGCTGACTTCGATGATCGACCCTTCGCGCGCCGGGACGTTGAGCGTCGGCTCGATCTGATCGGACAGTCCGAAGGCGAGCTCGCCTTGAGCGTCGAGCCCGACAAGTTGTTCGCGCCAGCCGCTGGCGGTCTTGACGAAGTGCCTGACGGGCAGGGCGTCGAAAAATTCATTGGCGAGGATGAAGGCTGGGCCGGGAGGGATCTCGGCAAAATCCAAATGCCATTGCGCCGGCTTTGCGGCCCTGGCCAGCGTCTGGCGTTGCGCTTCGCGCAGCACCGGACTGGTTTCGACCAGATGCACGCTGACGGCGGAAAAGAAGTTGGGCGCGATCGGCGTCACCCGCAGCACGTCCGACATCAGCGTGCCGCGGCCGGGGCCGAGCTCGACGAGCCGGGCCTGAGACGGCGCTCCCGCGGCGCGCCAGGCTTCGGTGACCCAGACGCCGAGCAATTCGCCAAACATCTGGCTGATCTCCGGCGCGGTGATGAAGTCTCCGCCCGCGCCGAATGGATCGCGCGTCATGTAATAGCCGTAGCGCGGATGCGTCAGGCAGAGCGACATGAATCGCTCGAGCGTCATCGGACCGTCATGAGCGATCGTCTCGACGATCTCTCTTTGCAAGGCGCTCATGCCGTCGCGCTCCTCGGGCGCAGCGCGAACAGGATCGCCGCCGCGCCAATTAAGACAAGCGGCGCAGAAAGGACCATGCCCATGGTCAGCCCATTGGGCAGCGCTTCCTGAACCGGATCGGGTTCGCGAAAAAACTCGCAGAAAATGCGCGCCAGCCCATAGCCGACGCCAAAAAGGCCGGTGGCGAGACCCGGGTGTTTGAGCGCGCCTTGACGCGCCGCGAGCCATAACAGCAACCCCAGCGCCAAGCCTTCGAGCCCCGCCTCATAGAGTTGGCTGGGATGGCGCGGGACGTCGCCCGCGCCGGGAAAGACCATCGCCCAGGGAACGTCGGTTTCGCGTCCCCACATCTCCGGCTTGATGAAATTGGCGAGCCGGCCGAAGAAAAGTCCGATCGGCGCGACCGTAGCGCAAATGTCGCTCACGGTGAGCAGCGGCACGTCGTTGCGACGGCCGTAAAGGGCCATGCCGATGATCGCCCCGACGAGGCCGCCATGAAAGGCCATGCCGCCTTTCCAGGTTTGAAAAATTTCCAGCGGATGCGAGAAATAGAACGCCGGATCATAGATCAGCACATGCCCGAGTCGTCCGCCGATGACGACGCCGAAGGCGACGAAGATGAGAAGATCATCGAGAGATTCTCGGCTTGGTCGCGGTTGGCCGCGCCGCCAGAGCGCATCGTTCGCGGCGAGCGCGCGCAAGCCGAGCCAGCCGAAGAGAAAGCCGCCGATATAGGCGAGCGCATACCACCGCAGCGGCACGGGCCCGATGTTGACGGCGACAGGATCGATCACTGGAAAGGGAAGCACGAAAATCGGCATTAACCAGGTCCGGGCGCGGGCGCGCGGGTCAAACCTACACGCCCAGCCTGTCTTTTACCCGCCGGCATGACGGATGTCATGTCCCCTAAAGGTGAAGCGCCCTCGCAGCCTGCGATCAGAGGCGGCTCCTCGTCCTTCGAGACGCGGCTTCGATCTCGGGCGCGCCCGAGATCGACATCTTATGCGCAAGTCGGGAAAACCCGACTTGCGGGCCGCTCTCGGGATGAGGGGGCTCAGCTCCGCATTTTTGCATGCTCGATGAAGCAGCCTCATGCTGAGGAGGTCGCGAAGCGACCGCCTCGACGTACGAGGGCTGTGATGCCGCATGAAATTACGCCGCCATTTTCTGTGACATGAAGCGTCCGTAGAAGGTTTCGCCCTTCGCCGCCATGTCGCGCAGCAGTTGCGGCGGCTCGAAGCGCGTTCCGTATGTCGCGGCGAGCCTGTCGCACAGCGCGACGAAATTTTTCGCGCCCATGCCGTCGATGTAGGAGATGACGCCGCCGGTGAAGGGCGCGAAGCCGAAGCCCAAAATGGAGCCGACGTCCGCCTCGCGCGGATCGGCGACCACGCCCTCGGCCATGGCGCGCGCCGCTTCGACCGCCTGGGTGACGAGAAAGCGCTGCTTCATTTCACCGACGTCGAGCGTATCGGGATCCAGCCCTTTTTGCGCCAGGGCCGAGAGGCCCGGCCACAGGCTCTTCGTTCCATTGGCGTGGTAGTCGTAGAAGCCTTTGCCGTTCTTGCGGCCGAAACGCCCGTTTTCCTCGACCATGAAACGCAGCACGCGCTCCTGCGAAGGATCGACGGCGCCTTCGCCGAGATCCTTCTTCGTCGCCTGCAGTATTTTCCACCCGAGATCGAGCGCGACTTCGTCGTTGAGCGACAGCGGCCCGACCGGCATGCCGGCCATGCGGGCGACATTTTCGATCATCGCCGGCGGCACGCCGTCGACCAGCATGATCTGCCCTTCGCGAACATAGTTGAGCACGCAGCGATTGGCGAAGAAGCCGCGCGAGTCGTTAACCACGATCGGCGTCTTCTTGATGATGCGAACGAAGTCGAGCGCCGTCGCCAGCGCGCGGTCGCCGGTTTTCTCGCCCATGATCACTTCGACGAGCAGCATTTTTTCCACTGGCGAGAAGAAGTGGATGCCGATGAAATTCTCGGGCTTTTGGGTGGTTTCTGCGAGCGAGGTGATCGGCAGCGTCGAGGTGTTCGAGGCGAAGATCACGTCGGCGCCCACAACCTCCTGCGCGCGCTTTGTGACGTCCGCCTTGACGGCGCGATCTTCGAACACCGCTTCGAGCACGAGATCGCAGCCTTTGAGCGCGGCGTAATCAGCGGTGGCGACGACGCGCGCCATCAGCGCGTCCTTGTCGGCGGCGGTCGCGCGGCCTTTGCTGACGGAGCTCGAGATGAGCTTGTCGATCGTCGCGAGGCCCTTGTCGGCGCTCTCCTGATCGCGGTCGACAAGAACCACGTCGAGGCCGTTCAGCGCGCTGATATAACCGACGCCCGCGCCCATGAAGCCCGCGCCGATAATGCCGATCTTCTTGAGATTGGTCGGGCCGACGTCTTTAGGCCGGTGCGCGCCCTTGTCCAATTCATTCTTCGAGAGAAACAGCGAGCGGATCATCGCCGCCGCTTCCTTCGAGCGCAGAATATGCGCGAACCAGCGCG